>NZ_ABHJ01000004.1:0-203578 GCF_000171895.1 Hydrogenivirga sp. 128-5-R1-1 | reverse complement strand
AAGGTAGGAGACACCGTAAAGGTCTATTACAGGATAAAGGAAGGAGACAGGGAAAGGATACAGCCCTTTGAAGGAGTAGTGATAAGGATAAGAGGTGGAGGCGTGGACAAGACCTTCACGGTCAGAAAGGAGTCCTACGGCGTGGGGATAGAAAGGATATTTCCCTACTACAGCCCCAACATAGAGAAGATAGAGATCGTGAAGATAGGTAAGGTCAGGAGGGCAAAGCTCTACTTCCTCAGAGAGCTCAAGGGCAAGGTTGCCCAGAGGAAGATCAAGGAGATAAAGAAGTGGGAGTACGAGGCTATGCAGAGGAGGAAGGAGGAAGCCCGCAGACAGAGGGAGGAAGAGCAGAAAGCCCAGGAAGTTGAAGAAACCTCTCAGGAAGAGACTCCTCAGGAGTCTAATGACTGAACACGAGGAGAAGTTCTGGAGAGAAGGTCTCTTAGTTGCGGGAGTTGACGAGGCGGGGCGCGGACCCCTCGCCGGTCCCGTTGTAGCCTCCGCTGTAATACTTCCCCCCTTTACAGAACCATTCCTCAAAGGGGACTCCAAGAAGCTGAGCAGGAAGGAGAGAGAAGAGCTTTACGAGCTCATAAAAGAGACCGCTCTCGCGGTGGGAACAGCTGTGGTGGACAGCGCGGTCATAGACAGGATAAACATCTACCAGGCGACGAAGCTCGCCATGAAGCGTGCCCTTGATGATCTGAAGCACCCCTTTGATGTGGTAATAAGCGATTACGTAAAGCTGGAAGAGTTCAACTGCCTTCCCCTGGTCAAAGGGGACGAGAGGAGTCTATCCTGTGCCTGCGCGAGTGTTGTCGCGAAGGTTCTGAGGGACAGGATAATGGAGAGGTTTCACGAGGTCTACCCGGAGTACGAGTTCGTGAAGCACAAGGGCTACCCGACAAAAAAGCACAGGGAGCTGATAAAGAAGTTCGGCATAACGGAGATACACAGAAGGAGCTTTAGACTTTGAAAAGGGAGGAGTTTTACACATTCATACTCAAAGGACTCGGTATTCTATTCATCTTTGTGCTTGGATACGTAGCTGAAGTGGGACGTAAGTATCCTAATTGGACAGAAGGCGAAAGGGTCCTATTTACAACCGGAGTCATACTTGAGCTCTCAGTTGTGTTTGCCATGATGGTCTTTATATTCAAGTTATGGAGGAGAGTTGGATGAGCTGGGAATGGTATCTCTTCTTCCTCATGGTCGCCCTTGTAATAGGCGGTTTGCTCTATCTGTCCTACGAAGTCCTGAAAGCTTCCGACAAAAGAGAAAAGACAACCTGATGCACACTCCCGTACTCCTTGAAGAGTCTACAGACCTGCTTTTGGAAAATAGTGGAGAACTATACCTTGACTGCACCCTCGGTCTTGGGGGGCATACAAAGAGGATACTTGAGAAGAACCCTCAGGCGTTCGTGATAGGCATAGACAGGGACGAGGAAGCGATAGAGATCGCCAAGGAGAACCTAAAGGAGTTTGAAGGCAGAATCGCCATATACAAGGCGGACTTCGCAGACCTTGACGAGGTTCTCAGGGCGGAAGGAGTTGAGAGGGTTGACGGGATACTCCTTGATCTGGGTGTTTCCATGTTCCAGCTAAAGAGCGAAAGGGGGTTCTCCTTTCAGATAGACGCTCCTCTTGACATGAGAATGGACAAAGACCAGAAGCTAACAGCCTATAAGGTTGTAAACGAATACTCGGAGAAGGAGCTTGCAAGGATTCTGTGGGAGTATGGGGAGGAGAGGCTCAGCAGAAAGATAGCCAGAGCTATAGTCCAGCACAGAAGAGAAAAACCCATAGAGACCACAAAAGAGTTGGCGGAGCTCGTCAGTTCCCTATACCCAGCCCGTATGAGGCACGGCAGGACTCACCCTGCCACGAAGACCTTTCAGGCTATAAGGATAGAGGTAAACAGGGAGTTAGAGAGCCTCAAGACAGCTCTTGGGAAAACACCCGACCTCCTGAACCCGAAGGGCAGATTGGTGGTGATAAGTTTCCACTCCCTTGAGGACAGGATAGTTAAGAACTTCTTCAGAGATAGGTCGGACGCCTTCAGGATTTTAACCAAGAAGCCTATAATTCCCTCGCAGGAGGAAATAGCCATGAACCCTGCCAGCAGAAGTGCTAAATTAAGAGCAGGGGAGAGGATATGAACCCTTTTTTGGCGGTCGGCTTGGGAGTTCTCATATTCCTTGCCAATATGCTCTATTCCGCCTACTCCATAAAGATACTAAAAGAACACTCCCAAAAACTCAGCACCTACAAGAGCCTCAAGGAGGAGAACCTGCGCCTACGGGCGGAAATAGAAAGGATGCTGAACATAAAGGAGTTGGAGAGATACGCCTTACGGCGTGGTTTTAAACCCTTCAACTGGGAGGAGTTCGCCCTTATACTCTTCAAAGAACCTTCAAAGAAAGGTCGCACCAAGAGGCGCCGTAGATAATAGAACCGGAGGATATGTAGTTAACACCCTCTATCGCATACTCCCTAAGGTTCTCAAGGGTTATGTTGCCCGAAACCTCCACCTCAGCCCTACCTCCGACCACCTTCACCGCTTCTCTGACCTCCTCGGGAGAGAAGTTATCTAACATAACTATGTCCACACCCAGCCCAAGTGCCTTCTCAAGCTCCTCTAAGCTCTCCACCTCTATCTCAACCTTGTACGCTGGGCTGACTTTTTCTCTGACACGCATCACCGCAGCTCATACCGCCCGCCAGTTTTTTGTGGTTGTCCTTTATGAGCACCATGTCGTATAGGGCGAACCTGTGGTTAGACCCTCCGCCGACCCTCACCGCGTATTTCTCAAAGAACCTGTATCCCGGCGTGGTTTTGCGCGTGTCCAGAATTTTTATACCCGTTCCCTCCAAAGCCTGCACGAATTCCCTCGTCCTTGTGGCTATACCCGATAAACTCTGGAGTATGTTTAGCGCCAACCTCTCACCGCTGAGTATGATCTCAGCCCTGCCATCAAGCTCAAGGATCGTGTCTCCTTTTTTAAACTCACCGCCTTCGCTCACGAGGGGCTTTACATAAACACCGCCCAGCATCAAGAACAGCTCTTGAACGAAGGGAAGCCCTGCGAGGACTCCTCTATCCTTTGCCTTTATCACCGCGCGAACGGTCTCTTCAGAAACTATCAACTCCGTGGTCAGGTCACCCGTCCCGAGGTCTTCCTCCAAAAAACGCTGAAGCTGAGATCGGATAAAGAGTCTGTTCATAACCTATATGTTATCATCTGCCCTGATGGATAAACCCAGAGTCATAGCTCACAGAGGTTACAGCTCAAAGTTCAGAGAGAACACTTGGGACGCCTTTGAGGGAGCCTACAGCGTGGGAGCGCACATGATAGAGCTTGATCTCGTCCTAACCAAGGACAGAAAGATATGGGTAAACCATGACCTTGAGATGGACGGAAGGCTGGTGAGGGATCTGACCCTTGAGGAGGCTAAGGTGCTCGTTCCGGGTTCTATGGAAATCTCAGAAGTGCTCTCTTGGGCGCAGGAGAGGGGCATCGGGCTCTACCTTGACATAAAGGACAGGGAGATGATAAACGAACTCACGGAAGTTCTCAAGGACTTCGGGCACGGCGCCAGCATAGTTGTATCCTCTTCGGACGACTTTCCCTTCATGAGGAGGTTCAAGGAACTGAACGACCACATATTGACCGCCCTGCTCTTCAGGAACCTCCTGCCACCGGAGGATATGGTGACCTTCGGGAAGAAGTATCACGGAGATATAATCCACCCTTGCTGGGAGGACAAGCACTCGTTCCCGCACACCTTGATAAGCGAGGAGGATATAAGGCACATGACCTCTGAGGGTTTTGAGGTGGTCTGCTGGCACGAGGAGAGAGAAGACGAACTCAGAGAGCTGGTCAAGAAGGGCTTCTGGGGTATAACCACCAACGATCCCGCAAAGCTCGTGTCCATACTCAAAGAGTCCTGATCACTCTCTTCCTTTCTCCTTCCAGACAAGATACAGGGTCAGAGCCACCCTGAGGTTGGTGAGTACGGCAAGAACAACGAAGAGGGCACTTATCCACCCGAATAGGCAGAAAACCATTATCAAAAATACCCTCTCATCTCTCTTTCCGAGGAGAAATCTAAGTTGTTTTATCACGCCGTAGGCGTCCTCGCAGTAAGCTCCTCTGAACCTCTCGGTGGTGTAGCTGACCATGAGTGTTCCAAAGAGGGCGAGTAAGACCCATAGGAGGAAGTTTGCGGGAGGTTTCAGCCATAGGGCAAGGGCAGATAAGAATAGAAAATCCGCGTACCTATCAAGCACCGAGTCAAGGTACCCTCCGAACTTGGTAGTTCTCATACTTGCACGGGCTATCTCTCCATCTATCCCGTCCATCATGGAGCTGAGTTGGTAGAGGAGACCTCCCAGCGTCGGACTAAACAGGGCAATGAGAGAGGAAAACACAGCCACGAGGAAGGTAAGCCAAGTAGCCTGATTGGGAGTGATCCTGTCCACGAGCTTCTCCGATAGCCAGAGGGAGAACCTACGGTTGAGATTCCTTGAGACAAATCCGTCACCGACACCCTTGACCGACGCCCTCAGGAGTTCCCTCTTAGCTCTCTCCACGTCTTGGGGAGTATCCACGTCCGTCCAGAATTCTCCAGATACTAAGGTGCACCTTACCTTTGCGGACTTGACTATCTCACTGAGGGTTATCTTTTCTCTTTCATTGATCAACCGCTCCGCGGTCTCAAATATACTCTCTCCAAGGATAAAAAATCCCGTGTCGTATCCATTGAAATCCCTGAGCTTCTTACCTATATCCTCAACCCTTCCCTCCTTGCAGAGAACCTTCGTTGCTTCTTCCCTGTCTGTATAGAGGGCAAGATCGTCAACTATGAGCCCTTCACCCTCAAGAGCCTTCTCTATGAATTCCTCCGAGTAGATATGGTCGCCCATCGTAAGGACAAACCTGTCCTTGACGTGATCCTTGGCTAAGTATAGGGAATACCCGTTCTCTCTCTCCGGATCCGGGTTCAGAACTACCTTGTAGTTTATTCTGAGCTTCTTAACAAATTCCTCAATGGGTTTTCTATTTGTTTCGTTCACCACAAAGATGAAGTTGATGACACCTCTATCTTTTAAGAGCTTTATCGTTCTGTAGAGTATCTCCCTGCCAGCCACCTTGATGAGCTGTTTAGGAAGGTGCTCCGGAAAGCCCTGCATCCTCCTTGCAAGACCTGCGCAGAGGATAACAGCAGTGTCCATCAGCCACCTCCCAGCTCAAGTCTCACCCTCTTAAAGACTCCCACCCAGTCCTCCCACTTTAACCTACCCGTCTGGGTGTTCTGCTTACTGGGATGGTAAGAAGTCATGAGTGTGTAAGGAAGCCCTTCGGGCTTGTAAACAAAGTTGTGCCCGAACTTTATCCCTCTTAGCTGAGCGGTCGGGTAGAGCTTTTTTAAAGCCATCAGCGTCCCTTTTAGGGCTATACTCCCGAGGCAGAGGATAACCTTAACCTCTTTCAAAATCTCCAGTTCTCTGATCAGAAAGGTGTTGCAGTTCTCCATCTCTTCTTTGGTGGGTTTGTTCTCCGGCGGAGCGCACCTTACCACAGCGGTGATGTATGCACCCTTCAGATCAAGCCCGTCGTCTTTGTTCACGGACTCGGGTTTGTTGGCAAAGCCTGTCTCGTATAGCGCCCTTGCGAGCCAGTTGCCCGAGCTGTCGCCCGTGAACATCCTACCTGTCCTGTTCCCTCCATGCGCTGCGGGCGCCAGACCCACGATCAATAGTTCAGCCTTTGGATCTCCAAAGCCCGGTAGAGGTTTCCCCCAGTAATCCTCCTTTGCAAACCTCTTAACCTTCTTCCTCGCAACATCCCTTATGTATTCAGAAATGCGCGGGCACCTCTGACAGCTGATTATCTCCTCTTTTAGCAGATCCAGCTCCTTCATGGGGAAGATAATTATAAGAGATGGATTACGTAGTTATAGGAAGGGTGATAGACACCTTTGGTGTGAAAGGAGAGTTGAAGGTCATTCCCTTTGCCCCTGTGGAGATCTTTGAGAATCTGAGTAAAGTCTATCTAAAGAGATCGGGGGGTGGATACATTCCCTTTAAAGTGGAGAGAGTAAAAGAACACGGAAACGCGTTTGTTATCAAGCTAAAGGGCTACGATTTCCTTGAGGAGGCTGATCAATTCAGAGGCGCTCACCTCTTCCTGCCCGAAAAGGAACTCCCACCCAGAGAGGAAGACGAATTCTAC
The DNA here is from genome assembly GCF_000171895.1 of Hydrogenivirga sp. 128-5-R1-1. Lineage (NCBI taxonomy): Bacteria > Pseudomonadati > Aquificota > Aquificia > Aquificales > Aquificaceae > Hydrogenivirga > Hydrogenivirga sp. 128-5-R1-1. The sequence continues at coordinate 197,337 of NZ_ABHJ01000004.1, read as the reverse complement.
GCTTACGAACTTGTAGGTATGGAGGTTTGGACTGACAAGGGCAGAAGGCTCGGCAGAGTTAAAAGGGTTGAAGACCTCGGCGTTTACGACATGCTCATCTTAGAGGACGAAAAAACCATGATCCCCTTTGTTGGGGATATAGTTCTGGACGTGGATAGGGAAGGGAAGAGAGTTAAGGTAAAAGAGGAGCTCGTAACTCTTTAACCATAAATAGAAAATAAATCTCAAAATTGGAGACTCACACTTTCCTTTAAGGGGGATTTATGACCACTATCATAGTAATAGATATTGAGATTTGATTTCATTTTCTAAAACTTGCAGGAGGTTACAGGTTATGGTGAAAAAAGGTCTCTTGTCGGGGCTGATAGCCTCAGGGGTTCTCTTTGCCCAACCTTCCGAGGAGCTCAAGGTTATCAAGGAAGAGGTTGAGGTGTTGAAGGAGGAACTGAGGAAGCTGAAGTTGGAGATGTCCATGCCCCAGATAACAACTTACGAGAGTTATACAGGACTTGGTCCTGCTGCTTCAAAGGCGCTTCTGAACCCTAAGGGCGTGTCCATAGGTGGGTACGGAGAGGTGTGGTTCGTCCATAACCCGGACAGTAAGCCCAAGACGAAGTTTGATGCTTACAGGTTCATCATATATCTGGGATATGCCTTCACCGAAAGGTTGAAGTTTAACTCTGAGATAGAGATAGAGCATGCGTATGTTGAAGGTGGAGAGGACAGCGGAGAGGTAGCCCTTGAATTCGCCTTCTTAGACTACAGGTTTGCGGACAGCTTCGGGATAAGGGGGGGTATGGTTCTCGTTCCCGTCGGAATAACCAACGAGTATCACGAACCACCTACCTACCTGAGCGTTAAACAGCCCTATCTGGAGAAAGTTCTATTCCCATTCACCTGGAGAGAGAACGGCGTTGGCGTGTATGGAGAAACCGACCTTTTAGAGTACAGAGCCTATGTAATAAACGGCATGAAAGCTAAAAAGGGCAGCTATAAGGTGGGAAGTCCTCTCAAAAAACTCCACCAGAAGGGCGGTCAGGCTGCCGCAGACCAGCTTGCCTTCACGGGAAGGCTTGACGTGAAGTTGCCCCTGAACCTTAAGGTAGGTGCTTCAACTTTCATAACGGGCGTTCAGGACGAGCAGGGGAACAAGGTTGGAACCATCTCACTATTCTCTCCTCACCTGTGGTGGCAGTATGCAGGGTTTGATGTCCGCTTCGTGGGAGCTTACGCCTCCGTCAATGATGCAGATAAGATAAGTGCAACCCTTGACGACTCCTCCGGCACTCCTGAGGTTTTCCCGGAAAGGATGCAGGGATTTTATTTGCAGGTTGCCTACAACGTCTTCAGGTTCATGGACACTGAACAGGAGCTGTACGTATTTGCAAAGTACGAGGACATAGACCCTTACGCCTCAACGCCTTCGGGTTATACGAAGCCCTCAGGTGTGTCCTTTAAGGTATATAACGTCGGTCTGTCCTACAAACCGCACCCTCTGATAGCCCTAAAGACCGATTACGTGAGGCTCAATAAGGAAGATGCTGAAGACGAGAGTCTGTACAACGCTGCTATAACTTGGATGTTCTGAGCACCCATTACGGCTGTCGCAGGGGGAGGGAGGAAAATATTGAAAGGAGGCGGTAGTATGCCGAGAGATAGATGGCTTTCCGACGAGTACATAAGGGAGAGGCTGAGCATAGCCTCAAAGCTCGCGAGGAGTTTCAGGGTAGACGAGTTCAAGGTTATGTTCTTTGTACCCGTAGGAGACGAGAGGATATGTGACCTTGCAGAGGAGCTCGGTTTTAACGTCTGCCGGGAACGGAGAGAGCTTATAATCTGTGTGAAACGTTAGGCTTCGTGAGATGTGTATTTGAATCCTATTCCGTTCTCTACTACTGAAGAAGTTTTAGCGTCACCAAAATCCTGCAGTTCACTTTTGTGATTGATACATGAGATAGGGGTGCTATTGGTATGGAAGCACACAGCACGTATATAAAAGAACCCATACTGGACCTGCTCTGGAGAGTATGGGGCTATGAGGTATTGACAGGTAGAAATGTGATCTTAGGAGACAGAGAGTTTATATTCTCTAACCTGAATGAGATTATAGACTTCATACTGCTCTGTCCAAAAATAGCTTTAGATACTCCCTGTTCTTTGCATCTTCCCCTTTCACATATGCGGACAGGCTCATGTTCATACCACCCCTGCCATCATAAGCATATTCATTATCCCTACCTTGAACACCAGTTCCTTCTTCATATTCTCAAACTTCAAACTCACTACATACTCCCCAAACCATCGCTTGAATACTGAGAAGAAATTCTCCACAAGCCACCTCTTGCCATACTCTATTCTTTCCTTCCATCGCCTCTTCCCCCTCCTTATAGCCCTTACCACTTCATCCCTCAATGGATTTCCCCTTACCTTCGCCCCCTTCCTCACAAGCACTCCCGCACATATACCCTCATCATGCAAATACCTGAAAAACTCATGTGTGTCGTATCCGCTATCAGCCACAACCTTGCTCACTTTCTTGCCCTTGTCCTTTGCCTCCCTCTTAGCACCTTCTACAAGCTTTTTAGCTTTCTGACTGTCATGGACTCTCTCGTCCGTTACCTCTATCTCCACTACCTTCTTCCTTTTGAGGTCAAAGGCTACGTGTAGTTTTATCCATCCTTTCCTTGCCCTCTTGCCATGCTTCTTCCTGAGCCATTCCCCTCTGTTGGTAACCTTTATGCCCGTGGAGTCAAGGACTATTACGAAGTCATCTGGCAGGTCTTCCGGGTCTGGGAAGTCTTTAATGTTTATTTCCATGGTTTTGAATCTGTAGTGTAGAGTCCTGAAGTCAGGGATTTTCAAGCCTGAGTTTTGGAAGAGCTTTTTAGCGAGTCCCTGGGTTTGTCCGTATGGGAGTTTCAGGGCGAACTTTATGAAGAGGAGCATCAAGATGAGGTGGTCTGAATACACCGGCGGTCTACCTGTATTTCTATTCCTCTCACTCTTAGCTTTTAGACCAAAGCTCATGGAGTCTATGAGTATTTCACCCCTCTTTACAAGCTCTCCGTTGTATTTGCTCCAGTCCCTGCTCATGGGTCTTTATTCTAATGGGTAGGGCTTTTTAGACAAAGCAAGGATATAGTGTTGCAGGTGAATAGGGAAAGGAAGAGCATAGAGGTGAGTGGGAAGATGGTTGTGGGGTTAGGATATGTGGTGCTAAATATTGAATGCGTGCTTTAGACCAAACGAATCAAGTTTCTTGAAAATTTGGTCTATTATGTCGCTATCATCTTCTATACGTTTCATAAGCCTAATTATGTCTGTGTCACTGTATTTTCCTTTAGATAATATACGAATTAAATCTTTCCCTTTATAGAATTCATAAGGATTATTTATTATTTTCTCAAAGCACTTATCTGCCAGTCCGTCTATACCCTTATTTTTAAGTATTTCCTTAAAGGATTTAATATTGTCACTTGATACAGAAAGATTTTGGATGTATATATCTAGTTCTCTTATATCACTACGAATACTGTCTATAATATTATCCTTGTTTCTATTTAAGTGCTCATATATTAACTCATTAACTTCGCTTTCTTTGATACCAAAAACCTTTGCCAGAACATCTGGGATGATAAATAGGTTTTCTATAGAATAGAAAGGTAGTACCCGAATAGAAGGTGTAATATTGTTGTCTTCAAACGAGTAAAACTTCTTAACAAATTCCCTTATACAATCTTCGTATGACTTTCTTAATATATCTAAGGTTGCCCTATAATCTGCATCTAGTATTACTACTGAGTTGTCTATCGTATTTTTTATGATTCCTAAAAGTTCTTTATAATTATATGTAGATTTATTAGAAAGTAATACAATAGGTATTATTGATCCGAAGAACATTGGCAATATTGAAACAGATTGCCTGCTACCTATTGGTATTATTAGATACTCATTAAGCACTTTCCTGTAATCATCTCTGTATTTGAACAATGTTTCTATTATGTTTTTGTCTGAAAATCCTTCCACGAGAAGCATTTTCTCTTTTTTGACTAAATCATTGGCTTTTCTCCCTATTATTTCTATATATCCTAATGTAGTTAGGAAATTAAATATATTTTCTACTGCTGCTTCATTTCTAACTATAGATTTTTCTTTTTTGTCAACTAATATGAATGATACGGCTGTAGAACTATCAGGAATAAGTTTAGGATCGTGAGTGCTATAAAATAATTGTATGTTAAACTTGCTACACAAATGTATTATGTATTCCGAAGCTTTTGTTTTTAAGGTAGGGTGCATATGTAGGAATGGTTCATCCATGAGCAAAAATGAATTACCCACTTCTCTGAGGAAGTGGATAAGCAAGGTTAGATACACTATGTCTTTCAATCCTTGTCCAACATTGGATATTTCTACGTACGCTTTTTGCTCAGGTGTTATAGGTCTATCTTTAAAGAAATTTTTAAATGCACTGACGTATTCACTTCCAGATACGCTTATATTATTTACATCTATATGATTTTTAAAGTCTTTATATATGTCTTCAAAACCCATATCCTTACAAAATTGTCTTACTTCATCTTCATCTTTCAAATCCACAGAATCTATATCTAGATCGTACCTTATGGTAAGGTGTTGTTTCCATTTATCTTGTTCAGATTTGAGTTCATATATATTGAAATATTCATCCAGTCCTTCATCTATTAAGTTATCTAACTTGTCTTCAAAGTAAGAAGCTAAACTTCTAATTATTTCATCATGCTTTGAGTCATATAGGTTTTTTAATATGTAAGACTTTAAGCTTTCACCTGTGCCTATGTATAGTTCTGAGTTCTTGGGGGTTATGCTCTTATCTATGTAAATAATATTTATGCTTTTAAAAAAGTCCTTGTATATATTTAAATTGTAGAGTGTGTCTTCATCAATGCTCAAATAAAAACTGCCATTTTCATAGCCTATTTTAATATTTAGGTTAATGGTAGTACCATTTCCAATATCCTCAAATTCACTTTCAAATCTTATAGTTGTATTTACCCTGTTTTGTCCTATAATATTTCTGTGCCAAAATATAGATTTTATCGTACTAGATGTGTCCGAACCGTTTATAGGCGAAAAGAATTCTTTAGATACATATAAACGGTATTCGCCTCTAACTTTATATAAACTGCCTATATTCTCAGCGAACAGTTTTATAGCTTTTAAATGTAGTAACAGTCCAATTAATAATGATGTTTTCCCAGAGTCATTTTCGCCAACCACTATATTTACTTTGTTAAGATATGTACGTGTATTGAATTTTAATCTTCTAAAACTCTCTGATTTAAAAGATGAAATTATAAATTTGGTTGTAGTATTGTATTCTATTATGCTAGCTTCCTTCATAAATTTAAACATTAGTTCCAAAACAGTTTTAATGTTCTTTCTAATGTCCGCTTTATTATCACTTTCGTATATTCCTGCAAATAGATTGCTGTGGTTATGCAAGTAAAATAGCCCATACGTCCCCAGTTTAGACGGCTTTATTTTATCTTCCGGTATTAAGTAAAATCCTGCTTCCCTCAACTGGGATTCGTGCGCTCGCATCTTTTCATACAGTTGTTCCCAAGTTCTTTCATCTTGAACCTCAAGCATAAAACCTCTGTTGGATACATTTATTTGTAATTTGTCCTTGTTTTTACTATAAAGCTCTACTATGATCCTTGTATTTCCTTGCTTACTAATATGGGTATAAGGGTATCCTCCATCATTTAGGGTTTTTTCTATGCATTCAAAGAATAAATCTACATCAAAACTGCCATGGTCTAAAGAAAAGAGTTCTTCCTTTATGAAACGTGCAAACTCTTCACTTAGTTCATGATAAGCTTCCCACTCTTTTCCATCATCTCTTGGAAACCAACCTTCCAGCGATTTAATTAATCTCTTTGCACTGATGTTTAAGTCCCTTGCAAGCTCGTATACCTTCACAATACAAGTTCAATTATAACACCCTAAACTCCCGCCATTACCTCCTCTCTCAGACCTTTTGCCATCTCTACCATGTTTTTTAGGGCGGGCTCTACCTCTTCCCATCTTCTCGTTTTGAGTCCGCAGTCGGGGTTTACCCAGAGGAGCTCTTTGGGGAGGACTTTCATTGAGCGTTCCATGACCGCCTTCATCTCCTCTTTGGTGGGGATCGCGGGGGAGTGTATGTCATAAACTCCTATTCCTATCTGTCTGTCCCAGCCCTTGAACTTCTCAAAGGCGGATATTATCTCTCCCTTGCTTCTTGAGGCTTCTATGGATATGACGTCAAAGTCCATCTGGTAGATGTACTCAATTATCTCGTTGAACTCAGAGTAGCACATGTGGGTGTGTATCTGGGTCTGGGGTTTAGCCCTTGAAGATAGTCTGAATGCCTTAACAGCCCAGTTGAAATACTCCTGCCAGTCCTTCCTCTTTAGGGGGACTCCTTCTCTGAAGGCGGGTTCGTCTATCTGGATTATCTTTATGCCGGCACCTTCAAGGTCGCTGACCTCGTCAAGGAGGGCGAGGGCTATCTGGTAGGCTATCACCCTCTTGGGAACGTCCTCTCTGTAGTAGCTCCAGTTGAGAATGGTCACAGGTCCCGTGAGCATACCCTTGACGGGTTTGTCCGTAAGAGACTGGGCGTAGGTTATCTCCTCAAGGGTCATGGGCTTGGGTCTGGAGACGTCTCCGTAGATTATGGGCGGTCTGTAAACACGGGATCCGTAAGAGAGAACCCAGCCGTGCTTGGTGGTGGCAATGCCGTCTAATTTAAAGGCGAAGAACTCCACCATGTCCGTCCTCTCAAACTCTCCGTGAACGAGGACGTCAAGCCCGACCTCCTCTTGGAAGGCTATAACGTGTTCTATCTGCTTCTTTATGAACTCCTTGTATTCTGACTCGCTTATCTTGCCCGTCCTGTAAGCGGTTCTCATCTTCCTGACTTCGGGAGTTTGGGGGTAGGAACCTATGGTGGTGGTGGGGAATAGGGGGAGTTTGAGTATGTCCCTCTGGAGTTTATCCCTCTCCTCGTAGGGGACTTCCCTTCTGAAGTCCTCGTCTTTTAGGGCGGTTATCCTTCTCCTGACCTCCGCATTCTCTCCGAAGCTGACCTCAAGGAGCTTGCTGGTGGCTTCTACCTCTTTTAGAGCTTCCTTATCACCGCCGAAGGCGGTCTTTAAAACTCTAAGTTCCTTTAACTTCTCCTTTGCGAAAGAGAGCCTCTCCTTTAGACCCTCGGGCAGGTCTTCCTCGGGCTCTACGCTAACTGGGAGGTGATACAGCGGGCAGGAGTTGGAGACGGAGAGGTTGTCGGTGAGTTTGGACAGATCCTCCAGAGTCCTGAGCTTTTCCGAGAGGTCTGCCCTCCATGGCTGTCTGCCGTTGATGATGCCTGCGATAAGCTCTTTGTCCTTGGGAAAGCCTTTCTCTTTTATGTTCTGGAGGTTTTCCTTGTTGGAGACGAGGTCAAAGTGGAGTGCCTGAACGGGTAGGGAGGTATATCTCTCGTAGTCGGAGACGCTGTCGTAGTACGTAAAGAGGGCTATCTCTATCCCGACCTTGGAGAGTTCGCTGTATATCTTCTCAACTATGTCCCACTGCCAGTCTTCCGTGTCAAGGACGAGGGCGGGTTCCTCTATGTGAACTCTCTGACAGCCAGCTTTTTTGAGGGACTCAAGAACTTCTCTATAGACGGGTACGAGCTTGTCCGTGAGGCGTTCAAACTGGTCTCTGTCTTCTATCTTCTCTATTTCGTATAGGGGTAGTTCTCCCTTCTTTCTTCTGAGTGCCTTGGACATTCTAAGGAAGGTGTAGGCTCCGATTATATGGGGTGCGGTCTCGTAACCTTTTTGCTTGTAGAACTCATAATCGTTGAGGGGTTTGTTTATAAAGAGCTTGAACTCTTCTCTTTCTATCTCGGGGACGAGGTAGTGGTAGTTGGTGTTGAACCACTTGGTCATCTCCAGGGCGCTCTTGCCTCTCGCCATCTCAAAATAGGTCTCCATTCCCTTATACTCTCCGAACCTCTGGGGAACGGCACCTACCATAAGAGCGGTATCCAGCATAAAGTCGTAGTAGGAGAGTTCGTTGGAAGGTATTACGTCCGCATTCTCTTTGTATAGGTCAGCCCTCCAAAGGGCGAGGTCTCTCATGCCTGCGTGGAGTTCTTCTTCACTTATGTTTCCTTTCCAGAAATCCTCTAAGAGCTTCTTGAACTCTCTCTTCTCTCCGAGCTTGGGAAGACCAAAGGCGATAGCTTTCATATCAAATCCTCCAGAGGAACATACTCAGAATTTTAATTATAGGCGGGAGGGATCGTTTCACACTCCCATGTCGCTCGCCTGCTCGTCTGTAAGCACTCTGCCCTGATCCTTAGCCTTCTCAACCTTGGACTCACACCTGTCAAGGAGCTCTTTGAGTCTCACGGGGGCTTCCGTGAGGGGCAGGGTGGAGTCGTATATCTCACCCTTAACACCGCACTCCTTGAAGGCTTCGTAGAGCATCTTGAGACCCTTCTCAGCCTCGGGTCCGTTCCTCCTGACCACCCATATCCAGTTGGGGTCAAGCTTGCCTTCCTTCTTCAAGTCCCTTATGGCGTTGGCGACACCCTCTCCGAGGGTCACGTCAATTCTGGTGTTGTTGGCGGTTCCTCCGCACACCAAGACTCCTCTTATGCCGGGCTTGGAGAGGATAATGCGGGTTATCTTGTACATCTTCTCTGCGGGCGGGTTTCCGCCTATGTCGGTGAAGTTGGCGGGCTTCATTCCTATGGCGTAGGTGGTCTCTATGGTAACCGTTGAGCCTCCACCACCGAAGGTCATCATGGCTATGTCTCCGTCCACCTCAACGTAAGAACCAGCCTTTCCTCTGTGGTCGTCCTTGTCTATTTCCGCAGCAGCGATCTCACGCTCAGTCGGGGGTCTTCTCATGGCGGTTCTCACGCCGTATATCTTGGCGGGTGGTATGCTGGCGTCGTCGTCTATCTTCACAACCGCATCAAGCGCCCTCACCCTCAGCTTTCCGTTCACATCCACTATGGCGAGGGGGTTTATCTCAAGGAGCCTTGCTTCCGCATTCCAGAAGGCGTTGTACATATTCGCCACTACCTCTGAGAGCTCCCTCATTGCGGATAGGTACTCCTGAGGCATACCCAGTTCAAGGAGGTAGTTCCTTACCATGTGGGGGTAGAGACCCTTTAGGGGGTCTATGGGGAATATGCCTATCTTGTCTTCGGGAACTTCCTCTATGTCCACACCGCCCTCAAAGGAGAGGGTCAAGACAGGTGTTCTGGTCTCCGTGGAGTAGGTTATGGAGGCGTATATCTCCTTGACTATGTTAGCCTTCTCCGCCACCAAGACACCAACGGGCATCTCTCCATAGACGGGGTATTCAAGGAGGGTCTTTATGGTCTCAAGGGCTTCTTCGGGAGAAGAACAGAGCTTTACCGCACCGGCTTTTCCTCTCTTTCCCACGAGAACCTGAGACTTTACCACGCACTCTCCCAGTTGGTTTACAAAGTTCTCAACCTCTTCGGTTATGTGGTCAACGAACATGTACTTGAGTGTGGGGATTCCGTACTTCTTGAATATCTTATCGTAGGCTTCGTACTCGTATAAGTCCATCTCCGTCCTCCGATAATGGTTTGGGTCTAAGATTATAACCCACGTGCGGGGGTAAAAGGTGATAAAATATCTCTCCCGAGTTGCGATCAGGAGGTAGTTGGGAAGATGGCAAACACGAAACAGGCTGCTAAGAGAGCAAGGAGAGACGCCAAGAGAAGAGAGAGGAATAGATACCACCTCTCAAGGATGAGGACTTACATAAAGAAGTTCAGAAGGATGGTTCAGGAAGGCAAACTTGAGGAGGCAAAGGAGTTCTTGCCACAGGTTGTCAGCATAATCCAGCACACCGCCAGCAAGGGCGTTATCCACAAAAACGAGGCGAGCAGGAGAGTCTCAAGGGTTCAGGAGCTTCTTAACAAGGCGCTTGCCAAGTCTGAGGGTTAACTCCTCGCCGAGCAGGTAAAGAGACACAAAGTACACAATGACAGATAGGGGTATTGTCGTTATCACTATAAAGACGGGGCTCCGCCCCGTTTCTTTCAGTACATAAACCAGCACACTCATCAAGAGCGTAGCCGTAAACACCTTCCAGAGGGTTGATACAACAGGTTTAAAAGTCGGCTTTTCAGGGCTTCTTCTCCAGAGGTAGCTCAGCCCAACGAGTGAGGAGAGAGCCGTCCCCATGGGAAGACCCAGCACACCCAGACCGAAGCCGAAGGCGAACAAAGATGCCGCAACCCCCTCGCTCAGTACCGTTAACAGGGAAGCCTTTACGGGTGTTTTGGTGTCTCCCTGAGAGAAGAAAGAGGCGGATAGGCTCTTCTGTAGGGAGAAGAAGACAAGCCCGAGGCTGTATATGGAGAGAGCGCCCGCGCTGAAGTGAACGTCCTCTTCCGTGAAGCTACCCCTGTGATAGACTGCCCTCACTATCTCCTCTGACAGCAAAAAGAGCCCCGCTGAAGCAGGAACCATCAGGAGTATGAGAACCCTGAAGGCTAAGGTGAGCTGCTCCCTTTTATCGGAGTCCTTCCTGGAGAGAACGGAGAGCAGGGAGTTGGCAACACCCACCGACACTATCCCGAAGGGAAGTTGATAGAGCCTATTGGCATAGTAGAGGTAGGATATGGCGCCCGTGCGCAGGAAGGAGGCGAGGAAGGTATCTATGAACAGGGAGAGCTGATTCACACCGAACCCACCCAGAGCCGGTATGAGTCGCCTTAGTAGTAGTCTAACGTCCTCGTCAAATTTAAGGAACAGGGAGAGGGAGACCTTATTCTTGAACAACACCGGCAGGTTTATTAGAACTTGAAAGACACCCCCGACCAGAACACCTGCTATTAGAGCTATATACCCGTAGTTGTCCGCCAGCAGGAGGAGCGTTAGCAGGAATACAAAGTTGAATACTCCCTGAGATACAGCCGGTATAAAGAAGTTCCCTTTTACGTTCAGAACGCCCATGAAGAAGGCGCTCAGACCGACGAGAAGGAGATAAAGGAACAGAAAGCGCGCCATGAAGACCGCCAGCTCAAAGGTCTCGTTCTCCCTTACGCCCGGAGCGAGAATGCTTACTATCTGTTCGGAAAGGATTATTCCCAGCAGGGTTATAAGAGCATTGGAGACTATATAGAAGGTGAAGACCTTGGATAGAAACTCCCTCTCTCTATCCTCCTCAAGAGCTTTCGTATATAGTGGGACGAAGACCGCGTTGAATCCTCCCTCCCCTAAAAGCCTCCTGAAGCTGTTGGGTATGCGGAAGGCTATGAAGAAGGCGTCAGATACATGGCTCGCTCCAAAGTAGTAGGCTATCCCTGCATCCCTGAGAAAACCTAATATTCTGCTCAGGAGAGTGCCTAAGGCGAATCCCAAGGCAAAGCGAACCAGTTTCATCAGAAAGGGTCCACCTTGACCTCAATTATATCTTTGGGGAATCGCTTGAGGAGCTGCTTTACCTTAAAGAGAGTTCTTCTGTCCCTGAACCGTATTAGGAATTCGTAGCACTCTTCACGCACGTTGTAGGTGCTCTTGACGTTCGGTGATACAACCTTAAAGACGTACCTTTCAAGCTCCGGGTTCGTGGTCTTTATGAGAAGCAGTCTCCAGAAGGGGGGTAGGAGTTCCCGTTCCCTCTCTTCAAGCTCTCCATCGTATACACCTTCCACATCATCCTCGGCGAAACTCCTGAAGGGTTCCTCCTCTGGAAACATGGTCTGAACGATGAGGAGAGAGCCGGCAACGTTCTGAGCCCTGAGAAGATAAAGGAGTAACTCCTCTTTGGCTCTGTAAGAAGGTACTGAAAGCAGACTGTCCGCCGATAGTACGACCACCATCTCATAGCTTATCTCCCAGTGGGGATGAGTGGAGAAGTAGAAGTTCTCCCGCAAGCCGAGGTTCTCCTCAACTACCTCCATAGCTTTCTCAAGCCCGAAGCCAGCCTCCTCAAGTTCCCCTTCACACTCGGGGCAGAGCAGTTCCTCCTGACGATACCGGCAGTTGGTACAGTAAAGCACTTCCCTTTTGAGGGAGTATGTGAGGAAGGTACCGCACTCGGGGCACTCCGTTAAGGCTTCGCATCTCGGGCAGTAGGCGTAGCTGTATCCGTGCTTCGGAACTAGGAACAGGGTCTCCCTGCTTGGTTCACTCTTCAAAAGGTTATAGAGCTCCTGGGTCAATACCTCGGCGGGTTCTCTCTTAATGAGTTTCACTTCAGCGGAAGCGCGCTCTCTCTCAAACTCCATCCCTCCCTTCTTTATCAGGTAGTAAGAGCTCAGAGAAGGTGCAGGTGTGGTGAAGGTGAGGTTTGTCCCGACCTTCCTTGAGAGAAGGAAGCAGGCTCTTCTCATGTCAACGCCGCCCGCATACCTGAGTTTGTTCCCCGGGGAGCTCTCATCGGATAGGACGACGCTCGTTAATTCTTTAGCAGGGCAGAGCAGAGCTGTGTATGTTCCCACAACTACAACCGGCTCTTTGCCTGCCCTGAACCAGTTTTCGTAGGTCTTCTTTGCACCCACACGAGAGTGTATCTCAACAACTTGGTCTCCAAGTTGTTCGTAGAGAACTTCCAGTGATGCCTGGAGCTCGCCGTAGTCGGGAAAGAGTATGAGGCTTGACTTTCCCAAGTCAAGATTCTTAGCGGATAGGGATACCAATCGGTTCAGAGATCCTCGGAAGGAAGACCAGAGGAGAAGTCTCTTTGAATGTATGTCTCTGAGGAGCCTTTTCCATTTGGGGGTGTGAACCTTTTCGGGCAAAGGTATGTTCTCTGTGGTCAAGATACCCTTTTTAAGGAGGTCTCTTAAGTCCGACCTGCTGAAGCCCCAGCTGAGGAGTTCTTCCTCCCTGACGGACTCCTTACCCCCAAGGAAGACAAGGAGCCTCCTCTTTCTCCGGGAACGAACTCTCTTGAGAGCCTCTCCGAGGGGCACTGCGAGGGAGTATAACCTCTCCTCAACGTCGGGAGCCTTCCACCTTCTCGCCAATTTCAGAAACCCCTTTTTCAGAAGCAAGTTTACCAGGGAGCTGTCGTACCTCTTTTTAAGATTTTCTACCTTCACACCTCCCCTTTTCTTGACGTACTCAACGAGCTCAAGGCTCCTCTTATCAAGCCCGTAGGGCTTCCTTTCCGAGACCACAACGAGCTCCTCTTCTCTCCAGAGAAAGGCTGAGGGTAGTAACTTGAAAAGCAGCACGCCTTTGGGGATCAGGTAATCCGCAGAGAGCTCCTCTACGAAAGATAAGGCTTCAGGGCTCAGCAGGGGTGCCTCATCGGGAAGGCTGATCACGCTTTGGGAAGTCTCTCCTTCCTCTACACCAACCACAACGGCGGTGGTTCCGCCCTTCCTTGTCGGGACGAGGACTCTGTAGCCGAGGGGCGCCTCCTCCCTATCCCAACTCGCTGAATAGTTGCGTGTTCTTCCGTTGGGGAGGAGGACTTTTAGGATCATCAATCCTTGTTTCTTACCGCCTGCATCACCTTCTCGTCCAATTCAACCATCTTGAGAACCTTACCCGTGTGAGCAAAGGGTATAACGCCAGTTATGGTAGAACCGGGAAAGAGAGAGTTCTCAACGCTCTCTATGGACATCTCAAAGACGGAGACATCAAAGGGAACGCCTTCTATCTTCTCCACAACCTCTTTGGACGTCCCGTAGCAGGTGAGTGACTTGTCGGGAGCGAAGATCTGAACGGCGGTCTTGCCTGTCTGTCTTATATTCTCTGCAGTCTTTGCTTTGGAACTGACCGCAAACCTGAGAGTCCTCTCATCGGTAGGGTATACCCAAGTTATGAAGGTTATGTGTTGGTTTCCTTCCGAGTCAACGGTGCCTATGACCACGGGAAAAACGCCGAGGTCTCTCATTAGATCTATTAGCTCTCTGGGAAGCATCTCAAACCTCCTGAAGTTCTTATTAGATGTTATGATAACAGGGTTGTAAGCCTGAAGTGGTGTTAATATAATTTATTGATAGAGAAGAAACTCTTTGAATACAACGGGTTCAAACACCACAGCAGGAGGTGGAGAGTATGGCAGGAAAGGTCAGGGTTGCCATAGCAGGTGTTGGCAACTGCGCAAGCTCCCTGGTGCAGGGGATCTACTATTACCAGAGGAGACAGGATGCTGACTTCGGTGGTGTTATGCATGACGACATAGGCGGTTACAAACCGTGGGATCTTGAGATAGTGGCTGCCTGGGACATAGATGCGAGGAAGGTGGGAAGGGACGTCTCCGAAGCCATCTTTGCACCTCCCAACTGCACCGCGGTGTTTGAGCCTGAAGTTCCCGAGCTGGGTGTAAAGGTTCGTATGGGCAAGGTTCTTGACGGATACGCGCCCCACATGAAGGACTATCCCGAGGACAGAACCTTCGTTCTGGCGGACGAGAAAGAAGACGAGCTGGAGGACGTGGTAAGGGTTCTAAAGGAGACTCAGGCTGACGTTCTAATAAACTACGTTCCCGTGGGCTCTGAGCAGGCTGCAAGGTTTTACGCTCAGGCGTGTCTGGAGGCAGGGGTATCCTTCATAAACGCCATGCCCACCTTTATAGTTTCAGACCCGGAGTGGGCTAAGAAGTTTGAGGAGAGGGGAATACCCGTTGTGGGTGACGACATAAAGTCTCAGGTGGGTGCTACCATCGTCCACAGGACTCTCACCCAGCTCTTCTTGGACAGGGGAGTTAAGGTTGACAGGACTTATCAGCTCAACTTCGGCGGTAACACGGACTTCCTGAACATGCTCGCCAGAGAGAGGCTCAAGACCAAGAAGGTCTCCAAAACAGAAGCGGTTACCTCTCTTATACCGGGCGGCATGAGCTGGGAGAACGTTCACATAGGACCCTCCGACTGGGTTCCTTGGCTGAAGGACAGGAAGATAGCCTACATAAGGCTTGAGGGCAAGCTCTTCGGAGACGTTCCCATGTACGTGGAGCTGAAGCTGGACGTGGAGGACTCACCCAACAGCGCCGGTTCTATGATGGATGCGGTCAGGTGCGCCAAGCTCGCCAGAGACAGAGGCATAGCTGGTCCTCTTTACTCCATAAGCGCTTACACCATGAAGCACCCGCCCATCCAGTATCCCGACTGGCAGGCTAAGAAGTACGTTGAAGAGTTCATCAAAGGGGAAAGAGAGAGATAGTCTCGGGGGCGGGTTTGCCCGTTTCTTTCTCCATGAAGCTGAAGAACCTCCCCATAGACTCCATGTGCTCTTCCCCGAGGGCGTAATCTATGCAGTTCAGGAAATACTCCCTGAGGAACTCACCGGGTAGGTCAAGCCTGTCTTCATGGAGCGCTGAGAAGAAGTCTTCAAGGGACTTTTTCACTCCCCTGTGTAGTTCACATACACGCCCCTTTGGGGCGTCCTTCCTGACTAAGAACAGAGCGAATACGAAGGGCAGTCCCGTGTGCTTGAACCACTCCTCTCCCAGGTCGTAGGAGAACTCGTACCTCTCTTTTAGGGATAGGGCTTCGTCTCCTATCAGGAGTAAGCCCTCCTCTCCCTCAACAACTTCCTGAGGCTCTGCGCCGTATATCTCTTTAGTTATGTACCTGAGGAGGTAGCGGGATGTCAGGGAGCTCGGTGTTATCTTAACGCTCCTGAGTTCCTCTATCGGCTTTTTGGATAGCAGGAGAACCGAACATACCCTTCCCCTTGAAGATATGGACACCTTGGGAAGGACGAAGTACTCCTCGGGATTGAAGAAGTACTCAGCGGAGGACACTATACCTGCCTCTATCTCACCAGCCCTGAGCTTCTTGACGAGCTCAGAAGGGTGCCCCTCAACGAGTTCAAAGCCTCTCAGCGAGTAAAAGAGGGGTAGTGTGTTGGAGTAGCCGACCTTTCCCACGCGAAACATCTGAGAAATTATAGATGGGTTTAAGCCTTCCTTTCTGCAACCCTTTCCTTCAGCCTGCAAACGGGACATACCTCCGAAGGGCTCGGCTCACCGCAGACCTTGCACCTCTGAAGCTCCCTCTCTTCCACTTCCCTGAACCTGGGGTATACCTTCCGGAGGTACTCCAGGTAAAACCTGAGCTTTGTCCCCGGGAACTTCTCCTCAATCCTGTTAAGGGTTTCCTTGTAGAAGATTGAACTTGCATCTTCCGAGTAAGGGCACTCTTC
This sequence comes from Hydrogenivirga sp. 128-5-R1-1, assembly GCF_000171895.1. Taxonomy (NCBI): domain Bacteria; kingdom Pseudomonadati; phylum Aquificota; class Aquificia; order Aquificales; family Aquificaceae; genus Hydrogenivirga; species Hydrogenivirga sp. 128-5-R1-1. The sequence continues at coordinate 181,162 of NZ_ABHJ01000004.1, read as the reverse complement.
CTCCACGAACTCTATGCCGTTCAGTAATGCGTAAAGGGCTGTTTCCTTCTCGGTGAACTTACAGAATGGCTTTACCTTTCTCACGAACCCTTCCTCCTCTTCAAGGACCGGGTACTTCCTTCCCAGGTATTTCACGTTCCAGTTTATTACGTTCGCAAGCAGAGAGCTCGCCTCGTCGTCAAGGTTGTGTCCCGTCGCCACCACGTTGTAGCCGTATTCTTTAGCAACCCTGTTGAAGTTGTACCTCTTTACGAGACCGCAGACAGAGCAGGCTTCTCTGGAAGTGGCTTTTTTAAGCTCAGGGATACCCGCGAGCTCCTCCATAAGGTCAACCACTATCACCTTTGCCCCCAGCCTCTCTGCAAATTCCTCAACCTTCCTGCGCGAGCGCTCTGAGTACTCACCTATGCCGAGGTGGAGGTAGAAGCCGTCCGCGTTGTATCCCAGCTTCCTGAGTACGTGCCAGAGGGCGAGGCTGTCCTTTCCTCCTGAGACCGTCACGAGGACTCTGTCCTCGTTGGTGAACATCCTGAAGTCCTTTATAGTCCTCTCGGTGTAGCGCTCAAACCAGGAGATGAAGTCCTCCCTGCAGAGGGCAAGTCTGTGCTGGGGCATGTATATAATGGGCTTTTTACCGCATATCCTACACTTCATAAGAAGAAACATAGGGCTTTGAAGAGGTCTTTTCCAGAGGAGTATTCAGAAACATGGCTTTACAGCTTTCCTTCTGAGAGGAGCTGCTTCAGGACTCTGCCAAAGCTCTCGCTGAGCTGGTGGTCGTCGTCCACCTCTATGAACTCCTTTACTCTGACCCTTTCCACGAAGAGCCTCGTCCTCTCTATAGGTACTATCTCGTCCCTCCTGCCGTGGACTATCACTATATCAACGGGCGGTTCCTCGGGGAAGTCCACCTCACTTCCCCTTATTATCTCGTACCCGTTCTTGACTATGTCGGTGGCAAAGTCCTCTCTCACCTCAATCTCCAGCTCTCCCTCCATGAACCTCAAACTTTCCTCACCCTCAAGCCACTTCCTCACCTTTTCTTCACCGAGCTCTTTAACTATGAGTGCGAGCGTCTCAAAGGATGGTGCGAGCAGTAGGAGGCTCTTCACGTTCCCGAGCTTCCTGAACCTAACGTAGTTTGCGGCTATGTATGCCCCGTGGGAGCTTCCACATAGGGTTATGTGCCTGTATCTATCGGAAAATCCAAGTACGAGCGCCTCAAGGACGTCCAGAACCTCTGTAGTGGTGTGTTTCTCGTAGTTCATATCCATGGCATAGAAGGAAAAGGACTTCGTCCTTTTGAACAGACCCCTCGCGAACTCTATCTTTGAACCGAGGACGTTGCTCGCAAAGCCGTGCAGGTGTATCCAGAGTTTCTCGGAGTTGTTGTCGTCATAGAAGAACATGGTTTACATTATAAGCTGAGGAGGTGGGTGTCATGTTCTTCCTTATAACGTTGTTGATAGTTTTTTCTTCGGTCTGGGCTGAGGCTGTCTCCATCACCATAGATTACGAGGGTAGAAAGCTGAAGGCGAACGCCGAGTGGGTAGTTCCTGAAGGTGTGAAACCAGAGGTTGCCGTCCTCTGGCTCCACGGGCTCTTCCAGACCCACAGGATGAGGGAGCCCATATCCCAGCAGAGGGAGTTCTGGGTATCTGAAGGCTACCCCGTCCTCTCCCCGACTCTCACCCTCGGGGTGAACGACAGGAGAGAACCCTACGACTGTTCCTACCCCCTTGACCACGAATACGAACTGAACGTGAGAGAGATAAAGGAGTGGGTCGGGTGGTTGAAGTCCAAAGGCGTAAAAAAGATAATCCTCGCCGGGCATTCTATGGGAGGTCAGCAGGTCATACATGTGGCGGCAGAGCTTAAGGGTGATAGTTCAGTTGTCGGACTTCTCGGGGTGGCTCCCGCGAAGGGGACTGTTAGGGAACACCCTCTCTTGAAAAGGGCTGAAAAGCTAGTCAAGGAAGGCAAAGGGAAGACCCTACTTGAGACGAACTTCTTTTACTGCCAGAAGGCAAAGGTGAGCGCGAGGACTCTGTACACCTACTACGGCATAGACAGGAACATAGGAAGATACCTCCAGAGGATAGATGTGCCCGTCCTTATAGTGTGGGGAGGAGAGGACACGAGGGTCAAGAACCTGCCCGAGTTTTTGGAGCCATACATAAAGGGCAGAGATAACGTCAGGGTGGAAGTCGTAGACTATGCAGGGCACTTCTTCAGAGACCTCGCAGCCGAAGACCTGAGCGCTATAGCGGTTGAGTTCTTCAGCGAAGTTCTAAAGTAGCCTTTATGCAGGTGAATCCTGCCAGAGGTTCAAAACCCTCAAGGATGTCCCTCTTTGAGACAGGCTCTTCGTCCTGTGGCTCCTCCAGTAGGGTGCTCAGCATCCTCTCAATTCTGAACCCTTTACTCTCAAGGAGAACCTCTATATCCCTGAGAGAGTAGAAGGTGGCGTGTCTGTATATAGGGTGCCCCTCTCTTGCCTTCTTTATGTAGAAGTCCGCCCACCTGCTCTCCCTGACTATCAATCCCAGAAGGAGGGTTCCCCCTCTCTTTAAGACCCGCCTGCACTCCTCCAGAACCTCTGCAGGGTTGTCAACGAAGCATATAGATACAACTATTAGGACGAGGTCAAAGACCTCGTTTCTGAAGGGCAGGCTCTCTCCAGCCCCCTGGACGCACTTGATCCCCCTGTCCCTCGCAAGTTTTAACATCTCGTAGGAGGGGTCAAGACCGAACTCCACACCGAGCGCCTCGGCAAACCTACCCGTCCCAACGCCAACCTCAAGGGCGCTGCCAAGCTCACCGGCGAGCTCCTTCAGGCACTTAACTTCCAGCTCAAAGGCTGACCTGCCGAAGGGCTTCTCGTACCAGAGGTCGTACTTGAGAGCGAGTGAGTCAAAGGGTGTCATTCTACAACCATCCTAACCTTGAAGAGTCCCTTCCCCGTGTTATCCACCGCGGAGAAGCTCACTATCCTGTATCTCCTCTCAACCCTCTTCACGAGCTCGGGTAGCCTCTTCCAGCTGAGCTCAAACTTCACCTCCACGCCCGTATCCGAGCTGTAAAGAGACTCCGGTTCTATACCCATATTTCGCAGAAACTCTCTGAGGTCGCTCTCAGTCGGAACGGACTTTTCTTTGCCCTTAACCAACTTCAGGTTTAGGAGGAACTCCTTGTGTTTGAAGTACTCGGAGGCTACCCTGTCTCTCACCTTACCCACAGTGGGTAGCGTGTAGCCGAGGTGCAGCACGGTAAGTCCTGTAAACAGTATGTAGACGAGCCTCCGACTCAGATACCTCCTCATTCTATCTCAACCTCAAACTCGTAAGTTCCCTCGGGCGTTTTCTTAACCGATTTAGCCCCTATTTCAGACGCGATCTCTTCCTTTGCGGTGCTGCCCACCACTTTAAGTCTGCCGTTGCTGAACTCAATCCTGTATATTTCTATACCTTCCTTTAGCCTGTCCGCCAGCTTCAGGAGGTCGTTGGTCAGTTCGTAACTACCCCCTGCAAGCATGCTCTTGACCTGGTCTCTGACAGCCACCGCAGGCAACTCGGGGAATACTTCCTTGAACGCCTTCCTCTCAGCCTCTCTGACCTCCCTAACCACCCTCTTCTCAAGAAATCCGAGGGAAAAGTTTGAGGCTAAGAAGAGTATGAAGGAAGCTCCCAGAAGCAGGGCAACCCTTTTAAGCTCTCTGTCCGAGAGCTCCTCCTCCCGGAAGTCTGGAGAGCAGTCCTCGTAAACGAACTTCAAGGCTGCACCGAAGGCTGTATTCAGCTCTGGAGACACGCGCTCATTCCTTACGACCTTATCAAAGAAGCGTTCTATTTCGACTATTTTGCTCCCGCCACCGCTAAGGAGAACGAGGTTATCCCTCACGTCCCTACCCAGGGAACTCAGTATGTTCCCGAAGGCTTCCTCCACATACTTGTTCTTTAGTCCCTCAGATACCTTTATCCTCTCAGCTTCCTCCATACCCACGCCCACCTTCTCGGACAGGAACTTGGTTATGTAGTCCCCTCCCTTCATTGACACCCTGTAAGACCTGAGCTCCCCCTCAGAGACCCTAACGAGGGTGGTCTTCCTCCTGCCGAGGTCAAGGACGTAGCACTCTTCTAAAGACAGAACCCTGCAAACCCTCGCGAGGGAAAAGACCTCCGGCTCAAGGGAGAAGGCGTCCTCCGGAGGAGTGAAGTCCCTTATAAGGGCGAGGCAGTACTTATCTCCCCGAAGCTTAACGTCCCACAGCACCTCACCGAACTTCTCCTCTACCTCAATCCCGAGAGCCCTTTTCAGGTCGTAAGGGTCTTTTATCTCTGTGGAATCAACCTTAACAAAACTGAGCGTGGACGGAACCGCAACTACCTTCTTACCCCTCCTCTCGGTTACGCTCCAGGTTCTCTTAAGGAGAGAAAAGTCCACGCTGACCCATTTATCACCGTCTATACCCGTATATATCATCTCCCTCCGAAATATTCTAAATCCACCACGAAGGGTGTGTTAGAATAAGGGTCAGTATGATTGAAATCATATTGGGGGCGACGATATGGCCGGAATTAAACTCTTTGAATCCGATGGACACAGGGTATTCCTCTTTGAGGAGCTCACACCAGCAAGCGCCGTTCAGGCTAACCAGTTCCTCATAGTGCACAATGACGAGGCGGTTCTCCTTGATCCAGGAGGGCACAAGGTTCAGTCAAAGCTGTTCGCGGACATGTCTGTTCTTATACCTCCCCAGCAGGTCAGGTACATATTCCTTTCCCATCAAGACCCGGACATAGTCGCGAGCGTGAACTACTGGCTCATGACCACAGAGGCTCAAGCTTTGATATCAAAGCTCTGGACACGCTTCCTGCCCCACTTCGGGCTGGACTCCAAGCTGGAGAACAGGCTCATACCCATAGACGATGGCGGAATGAAGCTCAAGCTCGGTGGAGACTGTGAGCTCCTGATCATCCCCGCCCACTTCATGCACTCTCCGGGTAACTTCCAGGTTTACGACCCTTGTTCCAAAATACTCTTCTCCGGAGACCTCGGGGCTTCTCTGGGACAGGACTACGTCTTCGTTGAGGACTTTGACGCCCACCTGAAGTATATGGAAGGTTTTCACAGGAGGTACATGGCTTCTGGCAAGGTCATGAAGTTTTGGGCTGATATGGTGCGGGGACTTGATATAGACATAGTTGCACCGCAGCACGGGGCTATGTTCAGGGGCAAAGAGCTCGTGAACAGGTTTATAGAGTGGGTAGAGAACCTTGAGTGCGGTGTTGACCTGCTTTCAGAAAAGGATTATACTTTACCAGGATGAGAGCTCTCGGGTTAGTATTCACTATCTTTGTAATGCTCTTCAGCGTTGCCTGTGAAAAGAAGGAGGAGTTTCACGGCACACTTTACGATAAGCCCGCCAAGGAGTTCTGTCTGACGGGTTGGAAGGATGGTAAGGAAAAAAAGGTCTGCCTTTCCGACTTCAAGGGGAAGGTGGTATTGCTCTTCTTCGGTTATACCCACTGCCCCGACGTCTGCCCTGCAGCTCTGCAGGTTCTCGCGAAAACTATGAACCTCATACCTGAGGAGAAAAGGGAAAAGGTTCAGGTGATCTTCATAAGCGTTGACCCGGAGAGAGATACTCCCGAAAAAGCCCAGAAGTACACCGAGTACTTCTATCCCACCTTCATAGGGGTCACCGGTTCCCCCGAGGAGATTAAGAAGGTCGCTAAGGACTACATGGCTTTCTACAAGAAGGTTGAGTCTGAGTCAAAGACGGGCTATCTAGTTGACCACACAGCCTATATATACCTAATAGACCCGGAGGGTAACCTGAAGCTCCTTTACCCTTCTACGAGACAGAAGCCTGAGCTTATGGCAGAGGACATAGAGAAGTTCCTGTAAGGAGGTACACATGAGACTTCTTATACTTACACTCTTCTTGGCAGGTCTATCCTTCGCCCAGCCGCACATAATAGTCAAGGACGCTTGGGTCAGAGAGGTTCCTCCCGTCTCCACCATGAGTGCTGCCTTCTTCAAGCTCCTGAACACGGGTGACGAGGACGACTACCTCGTGGGTGTTAAGAGCAACGTGTCAAAGGTAGCTGAGATACACACCACGATAATGGAAGACGGAATGATGAAGATGAGAATGCTTAAGGAGGTTAAGGTTCCCGCGGGAGGAAGCGTTGAATTCAAACCTATGGGAAAGCACGTAATGCTCATAGACCTGAAGAAGCCCCTCAGGGCTGGCGAAAAGGTGAAGCTGACCCTAATCTTTAAGAAGAGCGGAGAGGTGGTTGTAAACGCACCGGTCAGAAGTATGCACATGAAGATGCACCATTGATGAGATCCCTTCTCCTTTTGATCTTCTTCCTTGTGTCCTGTGGAGGCGGCGGTGTCCATGATCTCGTTCTCAAGGATATGGAGGGTAGGGACTTTAGGCTTTCAAGGTATGAGGGTAAAAAGTTCGTGGTTTACGTGTGGTCTGGTACGTGTATAGGTCACGTTGAAGACCTGAAGAGACTTTCGGAACTTGCCCCCAAGATGGACGTCCCCCTCGTGTCGGTGGCGGTTATGATGGACGTGGAGGACGTTAAGGAGGTTTTCAGGGAAAACAACATAAAGCCCAGCTACCCCGTCCTCGCAGACCCAAAGGGAAGGTTTGCGGACGAAGTAACCCTCATATTTTTACCCTCCACCATAATCCTTGACGAAGAGGGCAGGGTGGTTGAAAACTACCCCAAGCTGCCGCCAGACTTAATCTCTCTTGTATCTTCCCATGAGTGAAGCTTCTCCGAGGATGTGTCCCTTCATCCTCTCCTCTACCTGACGTCTTGAAGCACCCGAAGGCAGCCCAAGGTTCTCAAGGTCTACCGCGTATATGCGGAAGAAGTATCTGTGATAACCGTGCCCCTTTGGAGGGCACGGTCCTCCATAACCCACGTACCCAAAGTCGTTTATACCCTGCTTTATCCCCTCTATCTCCTTAACCTTTGGGAGGTCTTCTGCAAAACCGCCCACGTTCGCGGGTATGTCGTAAACAACCCAGTGGGTAAAGGTTCCTATGGGCGCGTCAGGGTCGTCCACTATAAGGACGAAGCTCTTGGTATCCTGAGGGCTGCCAGACCAGACGAGCGGCGGTGAAACGTCTATGCCCTCGCAGGTGTACTTGCTTGGAATGACCTCCCCCTCTTTGAAGGCTGTGCTCTCTAACTTCATTCTCTCTCCTCCCAGTACGGCCGTTGTGGTAGCTAAAAGCGCGGGGAGAATGAAGGCTAACATCTCTCCCTCTCCTTATCTAAAGATATGATAACACCTGATACCTTTCCATAGTCCTTTATTTTCAGGGGTTTTAAAACTACTTGACAAAATGTTTTAATGTTGGTATATTCATATACAGCTCAAGATAGGTGAGAAAGAGGCTGGGAGTGATAAACTCCCTCCCCCTCCCTCCCCAAGAGTTTTTGCTCGCCCGCCCGGGCGAGCCTTTCTAAAAATCAAATTTCTCCGGAAATCTTACTGATAGTGTTTCCTTTATATCCCCGAACACTTCCTCTTCACCCCTGTGCGTGTCCAGGACTACTACCCTTTCGGACTCTTTCCTTGCGATCTCCAGAAACCCTTCCCTCACTTTCTTCAGGAAGTCAACGTTGTCAAACCTGCTCTTTTCTCTGATCCTACCTACGGCGGTTTCGGGCTCTATATCAAGGAGGAAGGTTATGTCAGGCTTTATGCCAAAGGAGGCAAATTCGTTCAACTTCTTCACGAACTCAAGGTCTAAACCCCTACCGTAGCCCTGATAGGCTAAGGTTGAGTCCGTGAATCTGTCAAGGATGACGACCATTCCCCTCTCCATGTCCGGTTTGAGCCTCTCAAGAACAAGCTGCGTGCGTGCGCCCTCAAAGAGCAGAAGCTCGGTGCGCTCGTTCAGTTCCTTGTTTATGAGGATATCCCTGAGCTCCTCTCCCAGGGGCGTGCCCCCGGGCTCTCTGTAAAGGGAGACATCAAGCCCTTTCTCTCTTAGAAACTCGTAGAGCTTCTTTGACTGGGTGGTTTTGCCGCTTCCGTCTATTCCCTCAAAGGTTATGAGCATAAGGGGATTATATCAATCTCCCCAGTACCTCTGCTCCTTCCAGGGCTCGCCTACCATGTGATAGCCTCTCTCCTCCCAGTAGCCGGGCTTGTCTTCCCTCCTGAACTCAATTCCCCAGACGTACTTGGCGCTCTTCCACGCATAGAGTTGGGGGACTACGAGCCTCAGCGGGTATCCGTGTTCCTGGGGTATCGTCTCACCGAACATCTTGTAGGCTATTATTGAATCCTCCTTTGCGAAGTACTCAAGGGGCAGGTTGGTCGTGTAGCCTTCAAGGCAGTATACAAAGACGTATTTCGCTTCTGGCTTGGGGTTTACGAGCTTTGTTATCTCTGAGGTAGGGACGCCTTCCCACTGAACCTCCTTAACGCTCCAGCGCGTAACGCAGTGAAAGTCCGCTATGAGCTCCACCGAAGGTAGTTTCAGAACCTCTTCGTAGGTAAGCTCCAGAGGGTTTTCAACCTCGCCCCATACCTTGAACCTGTACCTGTCCATATCTATGCGTGGTAGCCTCTCAACTATGTCGTAGACTATCGGGTAGTTTATCCAGTGCTGACCGGGAGGCAGTCTGTCCTCCCTCAGGTTTATAGGGCTTATCACCTTCTTCTTATCCATGCCTGAAGTTTAAACTCCCGGAAGCCAGCTTTCTATGACGGAGATTAAACCTTCACCAGTTCAAGGTCAACATCTGAAAGGGACTCTCCTCTACCTCCCACTACAGCCACTATATTTTCTAACCTCACGCCGAACTTACCCGGCAGGTATATACCCGGCTCTATGGTGAAGACCATTCCCTCCTCTATGGTTATGTCCGCATCCTCCCCCTTGTAGTAAACCCTCGGATGTTCGTGGATCTCAACTCCTACACCGTGTCCCGTGGTATGGGTGAAGAACTTCCCGTAACGTTTCTTCTTTATGTAGTCCCTTGCTGCCCTGTCCACCTCTCCCAGCTTGTTTCCTGCCATCACCTTTTCAAGGGCGAAGAGGTGAGCATCTCTGACTATGTTATAGACCTTCACAAACTCCCTGTCGGGAGTACCCAGATAGAAAGTCCTCGTGAAGTCCGTACAGTATCCCTTCCAGACGAGACCCATGTCTATAAGGACGGGAGCGTTGGGTTTTATCTTCCTGCGTGAGGTCTCCCAGTGGGGTATTGCGCTGCCTTCACCGGAGGCAACTATCGCCGGGAAGCTCTCACCCTCAGCTTCCAATTCAAATATCTTGTTCACTATAAACCCTCTGACCTCAAGTTCGGTCATTCCAGGTCTGACGAAGTTGAGAAGTTCTCTGTATATGGCGTCGCTCTTCTTGACGCCTTCCTTCATGATGTTTATCTCTTCCTTGGTTTTTATAGCCCTGACCTCTTTAAGAAAATTGGAGTATCCTTTCCACTTTATCCTGGTGCTCCTCAGACGCTTTCTGAGATCACAGCTGACCCTGTCGCTCTCGTATCCTACCCTTGCAAGCTCCTTTTCTCTCAAGAACTTCTTGAGTTGGCGCAGGGCTTTACCCTTTAAGAGAAAAACCTCCCAGTCCTTGAGTTCCTCCTTTGCCCTATCGTAATAACGACCATCGGTCAGAAGGTATTTTGACTCTGGAGTTATCACCGCGTAAGCGTGGGTTGACCTGAACCTGGATAGGTAAAAGACATTCGCCTGAGAGCTGAACATAAAGGCGTCAAGACCCTCTTTCTCTATCAGCGCTTGGACTTCTTTTAGCTTCATGGGTTACTCATTTTACTGAAAGGAGGTATCTATCTTTAAACTTCTTGGCAATATCAGGTTCATATATATGTCAATTGTGTAAACCATGCCGTCCTTGAATTCCATCACGAAGCCTTCACCCTCCACCGCGTAGTCAGGTTCTCCATCCATACCTCTTTTGAACATAAGTATAGTCCCTGCATCCGGGTACTCCCTTATCTCATAATACTCAAGGTTTATCTTCAGTAGCACTTCCATCTACCTCTCCTCTTTCTTGAATATACTCTCTGTCGGTCTGTTCTGTAAAGGGTTATGAGCGTATTTTCTCACTTCACAAAAGAAATATCTAAAGGTCTTTGAACCCTTCGCGGTATCTTCACACGCAAGCTATGGGTTGTTTAATCCTTTGGAAAACTCTCGCTCTGTAATGTAAAAAGGGAAAGTCTACTTCACCCTCCTCCTTCTGGAGGAGGGTATTCCTAAGAGTTCCCTATACTTGGCGACCGTTCTCCTCGCAACGTTGTAACCTTTGCTTTGCAGTATCTTGGCTATCTCATCGTCGCTAAGAGGCTTGCCCTTGTCTTCCCGTGCTACTACTTCCTTGATCTCCTTCATGAGCTCTTCCTGTGATATACCGCCTGCCGTTTCCCTAACGAAGAAGAACCTGAAGGGATAAGTTCCCTGAGGCGTCTTGACGTACTTTGAGCTTATCAACCTGCTTACGGTGGACTCGCTCACACCCAGCTTGTAGGCAACGTCTTTAACCAGAAGACTCTTTAAGTTTCCCTCTCCCTTGAGAAAGTCAGCCTGAACTTCTATTATCTCGTTGAGTATCTTCTTCAGGTTATCCCTCCTTATAGCGAGTATCTTCTTAAAGTTCTCGTACCTTTCCAGATACTCCTTCAGGAACTCCCTTGCCTCACCCTTGACCTTTGACATCATCTCCATGTAAGAGCGACTCGGTCTTACCTCTATGAGCTCTTCGTAAACGTACCCAACCAACTCTCCATCGTCCAGCTCTATGACCGCATCCACCTTAGCCACCCTGGGAACTGAAATTTCCTCCTCCAGAGGCGAGAGCCTAACGTGACTCAGCTTGAGCCTGCTGTCCTCGGAGATGTTCTCTCCCCTGAGAGCTTTTTCAAACTCTTCTACAAGTTCGGGCTCTTCAGGGTAAAGCTCCTCTATCTGAAGCCTTACGAACTCCTTCAGATCCTTTGAACACACCCCCAAGGGATCAAGCCTCATAACGAACTCTCTTATGTCTTCAACGTACTCTTTGGAAACTCCGTACTTGAGTGCTATGGCGGTCTGGTCGCCTCTGAAGAACCCTTTCTCATCTGTCTGGGATATAAGCTCCTGAGCTATGTCCAGGTCAAGACCTTCAAGCTCAGCCTTTACGTTCCTTTGTAAAGCCTCAAGGGGGTGGATCTTCAGGGTTGGTTCGGGAAGCCTCTTCTCCTCATAAAAGGTGTGTACTCTACCCGATACGTAAACCTCCTCTATGAAGGGGTTGGATTCTTTTTCCTCTTTAAGAAGTTGCTCAAGCTCCTGAACTGGGTGTAGCAGGATCTCTACCTGGTTCTTTAAAAGGAGGTTGAGGTTTACCTTCAGCCTCAGCTGTAGTTCGTGTCTGAGCATCACCCTTTAAACTCTTCCGGAACTCCGAAGTTGTCTCTGATCTGTCCCTCTCCAAGGATTATGAACTTCGGAATGGTTAGCTCTTCTAAAGCCATGGGACCTCGCGCATGTATCTTGTCTGTGGATATACCCATCTCCGCCCCGAGGCCGAACTCGTTTCCATCTGTAAACCTTGTGGAGGCGTTCACGTATACCGCTGCCGAATCAACTTCCCTCAGGAACTTCATAGCCCGGCTGTAATCCTCAGTGATTATCGCGTCCGAGTGTTTGGAGCCGTACTTCTCTATGAATGCTATTGCCTCATCTATGTCCTCCACCACCTTGACCGCGAGTATGAGATCAAGGAACTCCTCGTAGTAGTCCTCCTCCGTGGCGAGAGACACCTTAACAAAAGATAGCTTAGGGTCGCTCTTCACTATCTCAAGGCTCTCCTGATCGCATCTGAGCTCCACCCCAGCCTTGCCAAGGTAGTAAGCCATTTTGGGGAAGAACTCCTTAAGTATCCTTCTATTTATCACGAGGTTCTCCACCGCGTTACATACCGAAGGTCTCTGAACCTTTGCGTTGAAGACTATATCGTAGGCTTTTTCAAGGTCAGCCCTGTCGTCCACGTATATGTTGCAGACCCCTTTGTAGTGCTTTATCACGGGGACTTTTGCATGCTCGGCAACAGCTCTTATGAGGCTCTCACCACCTCTGGGTATGGCTACATCAACCTTTCCCTCCATCTTCAGGAACTCCCAGACGAGCTCCCTCTCCGTTTTCTCTATGAACTGGATCGCCTCCTCGGGGAAGCCCTCCTCACGGGAAGCCTCCTTGAGTATCTCCACGAGAACCCTGTTGGAGTTTACCGCCTCTTTACCGCCTCTCAGGATCACAGCGTTTGAGGACTTCATACAGAGGGACGCCGCCTCTACAGTAACGTTGGGTCTTGACTCATAGACTATGAAGACGACCCCGAGGGGAACCCTCATCCTCCCGACCTTCAGCCCGTTGGGGAGGTTCCACATCTTTATCACCTCACCCACCGGGTCTGGCAGTGAGGCGACGTCCTTTAGAACCTTTATCATCCCGTCTATGCGCTTGTCATTCAGGACGAGCCTGTCTATTACCGCAGGCTTTAAACCTATATCCTTCGCAAACTCTATGTCCTTCTCGTTCTCTTCCCTTATGAGATCCCTCTTCGCGTCCAGGAGCTCGGCAGCCCTCAGGAGCGTTCTGTTCTTCACCTCAGTTCTAAGGGACATGAGCTCCCTCAGAACGCTCCTCGCCCTCTCTACCTTCTCCTCAGCGTAAGACCTCAGCTCCTCCGAAACAGCAGACATCATCTTTCCTCCTACCAGAGTCTTCCGACATCGATCTTTAAAGTGCAGTCTTTTATTTTAAGCTCAAGGCTTCCCTCGTCCGAGTCGAAGAACTTCCTGTACCTGCTCCTTAGAAGCCTGAACGCCCTCACCTTCTTTAGGTCAGGATATACGAGAACGTAGGTCTTCACCCCTTCCCTCTCGTAGAGCTCAAACTTGAGCTTCTCGTCCTTCTGGACTGTGCTGGGGGAGACGACCTCCACCACAAGCTCGGGGGTCTCCCTCAGATACTCCTCTACCTCTTTGCAGACCACCATGATGTCGGGTCTTACAACCGTATCCTCGCTCACTATCCAGTCCAGCTCGGGGTAGACGAAGCATCTCTGCGGGCAGTTTTCAAGCTGTTCCCTCAGCTGATATATGAGCTCACCAGCGATTTTCTGATGCTTTCCAAAGGGAGAAGGAGCCATAGCGTAGGGGACTCCCTCTATTAGCTCCCAGTCCCCTTCCCAGAGCCTGTAATCTTCGTAGGTGTAGCTAGGAGGGTACTTCTTTGTGAGGTTCATAGGTTTAAATTATATCCTTCTGTGCTAAAATACCTTTTTCAATCCAAGGAGGAAGGAAGGAATGAGAGTCAAGGGACCCTCTTCAAGGAAACGCAAGAAGAAGATACTCAAGCTGGCGAAGGGATACAGGGGAATGCGCCACACCTCTTACAGGAGGGCAAAAGAGGCTGTAATGCGTGCCCTCTACTACGAGTACAGGGACAGGAAGCAACGTAAGAGGGAGTTCAGGAGGCTCTGGATAGCGAGGATTAACGCGGCTGTTCGGCCTTATGGACTCTCTTACAGCAGGTTCATAAACGGTCTCAAGAAGGCAGGGATAGAGCTCGACAGAAAGATACTCGCCGATATGGCCGTGAGAGACCCGGAAGGGTTCGCCCAGGTGGTTGAGAAGGCAAAGTCCGCCCTGTAATGAACTTAGAGGAGATAAAGGAAGAAGCCCTAAGAGATATAGAATCCGTAAAGGACCTTCAGGAGCTCCAGAGCGTTCGCTCCAAGTATCTCGGCAAAAAGGGACTCGTTAGCTCTGCCCTCAAGAGAATAAAGGAGATACCTCCGGAGGAGAGGAAGGAGTACGGGAGGAAGGTAAACGAGATAAAGGAGCTGATAGAGGAGCGCCTGAAGAAAAGGGAAGAGGAGCTAAAGAAGAGGGAGCTTGAGGAGAAACTGTTCAGAGAGTGGATAGACCTCACCGTCCCGGTCAGAGGAGCGGTCGGGAGCCTCCACCCGATAACCGTAACCCTTGAGAGGATAGTGAACATATTCAGGGGCATGGGCTTTACCGTTGAGGAGGGACCGGAGGTTGAGCTTGAAGAGTACAACTTTGACAAGCTGAACATTCCTAAAGACCATCCCGCGAGGGATATGCAGGATACCTTCTACGTAAACAAGCCCGGATATTTGCTCAGGACCCACACCTCGCCCGTCCAGATAAGGACTATGCTAAAACAAAAACCTCCCATACAGATGATAGCCCCGGGGAAGGTTTACAGAAGGGACGACGACCCCACCCACTCCCCCATGTTCCACCAGGTTGAGGGTCTCGTGGTAAACGAATACGCCAACTTCAGGCATATGAAGTACGTTATAGAGGAGTTCCTCAGGGAGTTCTTCCAGACCGACCTCCCCGTGAGGTTCAGGACCTCCTACTTCCCCTTCACCGAGCCCTCGGCTGAGGTGGATATAGGGTGCGTCATATGCTCTCAGGAAGGTTGCAGGGTCTGCAAGGAGACGGGCTGGCTTGAGGTTATGGGCTGTGGGATGGTTCACCCGAACGTTCTGGAGTCCTGCGGTATAGATACAGACCTCTACCAAGGCTTTGCCTTCGGTATGGGTGTGGAGAGGCTCGCGATGCTCCTCTTCGGAATAGACAACATAAAGCTCTTCTACGAGAACGACATAAGGTTCATCAGGCAGTTTTAACAAAGACCGCTACCTGTACCACCCCCAAGAACCTTCGGTTCGAATACTCAAGACGGAAACCCTTTCCCTCAAACATTCCCCTCACTTCTTCAAGGCTATAGCTCTCCTCAACTGAGTGTATGAAGAAGTCCCACTTTTCTCTTCCGAACAGAAGGAGCCCTACGGGCTTCAGAATAGTCCTCATGAGAAAGAGCAGGACGGGAGTCCCCCTGAACCTCCCTATGTCTATTATCCCGACCTTCCCGCCCTCTTCAAGGACCCTTTTGGCTTCCTCTATGAACCTCTTCTTATCCTGGAGATGTCTGAAGACTAGTGAGAGGGATATGTTCTTGAAACTTTTATTTTTGAAAGGTAGCTCCTCCCCCAGGGCCTGGAGGAAGAAGCAGTCCGGACACTTCTCCTTGGCAACCCTGAGCATACCGAAGGCAGGGTCTATACCCACCCTCAGACCTTCGTATCTGTCTCCAAGCTTCTTGAGGACTTCCCCGGTTCCCGTTCCGACATCAAGCCAGTTTCCAAAGGGGTTCATCCTGGATATGAGCTCCTTCTGCCAGGAGTGAACCTGACCCGCCGTTGCCGTAGATAGAAACCTGTCGTAAACCTTGCTTATCTGGGAGAATATGTTGGCGACGCTCTCGTATCTCACAGGGATAGATTTTACTTTAAAAGTTTTATTGAAAGACCATTCACTAAAAACTATCTTTTGAGTTATGCACGAGTTCTCTGTGGTCCAGAGCCTCCTCGGTCTCGTGGAGCAGTACGCTGAGGAGAGCGGGGCTCACGCGGTCACAAAGGTAGTGGTTCAGATCGGCGTCCTCTCGGGAATAGAGCCCCATCTGTTGGAGATCGCCTTCAATACCTTCAAAGAGGGAACGGTAGCCCAAGATGCGGAGCTCGTTATGGAGATAGAACCTCTGAGACTCGTTTGCCAGGATTGCGGTGGGGAGTTTTCTAAGGAGGAGCTCAGCGCTGTGTGTCCCGGGTGCGGCTCTCTGAATACGGAGATAACGGGAGGGGAGGATATGTATCTGAAGAGCCTTGAGATGGAGTGCGATGAGGAAAAGGCTGAGGGTTGAACTGAAGGGTGCGGTTCAGGGTGTCGGTTTCAGACCTTTCGTTTACAGACTCGCGAAGGAGCTGAGGATTTCAGGCTTCGTTATAAACGACTCCCGCGGAGTCCTTATAGAGGTAGAGGGAAACGAAAAGGACCTCATACCTTTTCTGAGGCTCCTCCACGAAAAGAAGCCGCCCCTCGCCCATCTCTTCTCCCAGGAGATTACAGAACTTCCCCCAAAGGGATACGAGGACTTTGAGATAAGGGAGAGCGAGGAGAGGGGAGAGAAGGAGGTCTTCGTTCTTCCCGACATAGCGACCTGCGATGAGTGTCTGAGGGAGCTCTTTGACCCAAAGGACAGGAGGTACATGTACCCCTTCATAAACTGCACCAATTGCGGACCGAGGTTCACCATAATCAAGAGACTCCCCTACGACAGACCGAACACCACGATGAAGGTCTTCAGGATGTGCCCCGAGTGTGAGAAGGAGTATGAAAACTCCCTTGACAGGAGGTTCCACGCCCAGCCCAACGCCTGCCCCGTATGTGGACCCTGGGTTAGTCTGCACTCAAGCGAGGGAGAATTGATCGCAGAGAGGGAAGAAGCTATCAGAGTTCTTCTGGACGGCATAAGGGAGGGAAAGATAGTTGCCCTGAAGGGTATAGGGGGCTTTCATCTGGTGTGCGATGCTACGAACGAGGAGAGCGTCAGGCTGCTGAGAGAGAGGAAGAGGAGGCAGGAGAAGCCCTTTGCGGTAATGTTCAGAGATCTATCCCAGGTGGAGGAGTACGCCTCTCCCACTGAACTTGAGAAGGCACTCCTTCTTTCTCCTGAAAGACCCATAGTTCTGATTGAGAAAAAAAGGGAGCTCGCACCTTCAGTGGCGCCAGGACTGAAAAGAGTGGGTGCATTTCTACCTTACTCTCCATTACATCACATAATCTTACGAGAGCTTGAATTTCCAGTTGTCGCCACCTCGGGGAACCTCTCCGACGAGCCGATAGTCAAGGACAACGAGGAAGCCCTTGAGAGGCTATCGGCGTTCGCCGATCTTATCCTACTCCACAACAGAGAGATAAAGAGAAGGTGCGACGACTCGGTGGTAAAGGTTATAGGAGGAGTACCAACACCAATAAGGCGTTCACGTGGTTACGCCCCCATGCCCATAGAGCTGCCCGTGAAGCTACCGAAGAAAGTTCTTGCGGTCGGTGGCATGCTCAAGAACACCTTCGCCCTCGGTATGGGGGAGACCGCCTTCCTCAGCCAGCATGTAGGTGATGTGGAAAACCTGAGCACCCTGGATGTCTTTGAGGAGGCTGTCCACGACCTTATGTCCCTCTATGACTTTGAGCCTGAGGTGGTGGTTTGCGATATGCATCCCAGATACGAAACCACACGTTGGGCTGAGGAGTTTACGAAAGAGAGGGGTATCCCTCTGCTGAAGGTCCAGCACCACCACGCTCACGTTCTCTCCTGCATGGCCGAGAACGGAATCACAGGAAAGGTTCTCGGTATAGCCTGGGACGGGACGGGATACGGAGAGGACGGGACACTCTGGGGAGGGGAGTTCCTGATCTCGGACTACGGTGGGTACAAGAGGTTCTTTCACTTCAAACCTTTCAAATTGATAGGCGGTGAGAGAGCTGTCAGGGAGCCGAGGAGGGTTGCCCTTTCCTTGCTCTTTGAAGTTCTCGGAAAGGACGCCTTCGGCGTGGCTTTGGAGAGAAATTTTGGCTTCTCGGAGAGGGAGCTGGAAAACCTGTACAGAACCTGGGAGAAGGGGATAAACTCTCCCCTTTCCTCTTCCGCGGGAAGGCTCTTTGACGCCGTCGCCTCCCTCCTGGGGATTAGGCAGGTTATAAACTACGAGGGGCAGGCTGCGATGCTCGTTGAGGATATGTATGACCCTATGATAAGAGACACATATCCCTTTGAGCTGGGAGAGGGTGTGGTTGACTGGAGACCCACGGTGGAAGCCCTACTCAGAGAGGAAGATCCCACTCTCGCCTGCTCTCGCTTCATAAACACCCTTGCAAGGGTAGCTTTGGTGGTTGCTAAGGAAGCTGGATTTGAGAAGGTGTGCCTCTCGGGAGGGGTATTCCAGAACGACCCCCTGACCATGAAGGTGAAGGAGCTCCTAACAGAAGAAGGCTTTGAGGTTTACACCCACGGGAGGGTTCCTCCCAACGACGGGGGTATCTCTCTGGGGCAGCTCCTTTGCGCTCTTGAGCTATGAGGATATATTTATACTGAACGCTCATTCGTGGAGGCGACCATGTGCAGGGATTGCGGATGCTCTATAAGCGACCACGACCACGGACACGAACACCATCACCACCATCATCACCAAAACCCCGAGCTCGGCAACAGAAAGACCGTTGAGGTTCTAACGAAGATACTTGACGCCAACGACAGACAGGCTGAGTCCAACAGGGAACACTTTGAGGAACACGGAGTCCTCGCCGTAAACCTGATGAGCTCCCCGGGAGCAGGGAAGACAACCCTTCTGGAAAAGACCATAGAGCTCCTGGGAGAAGAGCTTAAGGTAGGGGTAATAGAGGGAGACCTGGAGACGAGCAGGGACGCCGAGAGGATTAAGGCAAAGGGTGCCCCGGCTTACCAGATAACCACAGGACAGGCATGCCACCTTAACGCCTTCATGGTTCACGAAGGCATACACCACCTCCCGTTGGACGAGCTGGACATAGTCTTTATAGAGAACGTGGGGAACCTAGTGTGTCCCGCAAGCTACGACGTGGGAGCCCACGTAAACGTTGTCCTTCTCTCAACCACGGAGGGAGACGACAAGCCCGAGAAGTACCCGGTCATGTTCAGGAGCGCGGAGCTGATGCTGATAACCAAGATAGACCTTCTCCCTTACATGGACTTTGACCTTGAGAGGGCTGTGCGCAGCGCCAAGAACGTTAACCCCAGGCTTGATATAATAAAGCTCTCTTCAAAGACGAACGAAGGCTTTGATCTCTGGCTTGAGTTCGTGAAGAGCAAACGCAAGTTGAGAGTTCTGTAACATGCCGAGGAGAAGCCTCAAGGAGAAAATAAAAGAGGAACGCAAACTCCAGATAATAAGGACTGCCTGCAGGCTCTTTGCCCAGAACGGATACTACAACACAACCATGCCCGACATAGCGAGAGAGCTCAACATGAGCGTTGGGAACCTGTACAACTACTTCCCTTCAAAGGAGGAGCTCGCCAAAGAGGTTATGCTGACCGTAAGCAGGTGGGTTGCCGAGAGACTCAGGGCGATAAACGAAGAGGATATACCCACCCGCGAGAAGATCTACAAACTCGTAGAGGGCTTCTTTGAGGTCTCCCTGGAGGAGCCTGAACTCATAGATTACTTTCTGAGGGTTTTCCTTTCAAACAGGGAAGTGTTCAGGGAAGGTTGCGAGGGATTTGCCTGCGTGGGTGAGGTAGTAACCGAGGTTATGATACTTCTGTCCACGGGTGTGGAGAGGGGAGAGCTCAGGAACCAGGACTTCTTCCCCGCCTTCGTAACCGTGATGGGACCCATGGGTGGAATAGTTTTCCTCAAGGGGGAAGGTGTTCTGGAGAAGCCCCTTATGGACTACGTGGACGATGTGGCACAGAACATCTGGAATGCGCTCAAGGCATAAGATCCTTTTATACGACTATTACTCTAAATTACCTTCGGTTTACACCTTCCAGATTAAATTTATCCATGCAAAAAGAGCATCAGGAGGGGAGCTGTGAAGGTTTTTAAGAGAGTAAAGAGGGAGGGGCTGTTTGATTACTGTGATAAAGTTCCCCTGCCGCTCATAGTGGTTGACTCGGACTACAACGTGGTTCTCATGAACAGAAGGGCTGAGGAGAAGTTTCCCTCGGTCAAGAGGTTTGCAAAGTGTTACGAACTTACCCACGGACTTGAAAAACCGTGCTGGGAACTCAGGGGAGATGTGGCGTGTCCGGTAAAAAGGCTCCAGGAGGGTGAAGAGCCTTACGCCTACCACGAACACGAGGATAAGAACTTCCACATACTCGTTGCCGAGAAGCTGGACGACAGCCTTTTCATGGAGATATACCTTGACACCTACATATCTGACCTCATACGGGAGCTCCGCTTCCTCGCGGACACGGACAGCCTGACGGGCTTTTACAACAGGAGGAAAATAGAGGAGATACTCGCAAAGGAGATAGAGCGCTCCAGAAGATACGGAAACCCCCTCTCGGTGCTCTTCATAGACGTTGACAACTTCAAAGAGCTGAACGATACCTACGGGCACAAGAGCGGCGACGAGGTTCTCAGGAAGATAGCGGAGATAATAAAGAGTGAGTTAAGAAGGACCGACTACGTCGGTAGGTTCGGCGGTGAGGAGTTCATGGTTATACTTCCGGAGACGGACTCCCAGAGTGCTCTCAGGGTCGCGGAGAGAATAAGAAAGAGGGTAGAAAGGGAAGACTTTAAGACTGGAAAGGTCACCGTCAGTGTTGGCGTGACGGAGCTCAAGGAGGGTGACGACCTGAACACGCTCTTCAACCGTGTGGACAGGGCTATGTACTTGGCTAAAGAAAGAGGGAAGAACCGCTCTGAACTCCTATAAGACAAACTTATAAGCCCTCTAAAGATTTCTTTATTGACAGGCTTATATTGTCTAAATCATATTATTGAATGAGTGTTCATTTAGGAGGTGGGGCATGGAAACCTTCTGGGAAGCCTTTAAAAGGCATGGGGTCAGCCGCCGGGACTTCATAAAGTTCGCGACTACGATAACCGGGATGATGGGGCTCGCACCCACGATGGTACCTACCGTAGTCAGGGCTATGGAGACGAAGCCGAGGGTCCCAGTTATATGGATACATGGACTTGAGTGTACCTGCTGCAGCGAGTCCTTCATAAGGTCAGCCACACCGCTGGCTTCGGACGTCGTCCTATCTATGATCTCCCTTGAGTACGACGACACCCTTTCAGCGGCAGCCGGTGAAGTCTTGGAAGAACACAGGAAGAAGATAATGAAGGAGTACTGGGGAAACTACATACTTGCGGTTGAGGGGAACCCGCCCCTCGGTGAGGACGGGATGTACTGCATAGTGGCAGGGAAGCCTTTTCTGGAGCATCTCAAAGAGTCCGCCGAGGGAGCTAAGGCAATAATAGCCTGGGGGTCATGCGCCTCCTGGGGATGTGTCCAAGCGGCAAAGCCTAATCCCACCACCGCGGTTCCCGTGGACAAGGTTATAACCAATAAACCCATAATCAAGGTTCCCGGGTGCCCACCCATAGCGGAGGTTATGACGGGTGTTGTTATGTACATGGTGCTCTTTGACAGGATACCTCCCCTTGACTCCCAAGGAAGACCCAAGATGTTCTACGGTAACAGGATCCACGATACATGCTACAGGAGAGCATTCTTCAACGCCGGGCAGTTCGTTGAGCGCTTTGACGACGACGCTGCGAAGAAAGGCTGGTGTCTTTACAAGGTGGGATGCAGGGGACCCACAACCTACAATCAGTGTGGAAGTATAAGGTGGTACAACGGGCTCTCCTATCCCATACAGGCTGGACACGGCTGTATAGGTTGTTCGGAAAAGGACTTCTGGGACAACGGACCCTTCTACGAAAGGCTCACCAACATACCCGTTCCCAAGCAGGAAGCGGATGCGGATAAAGTTGGAGCGACCATAGCTGCGGCAGCCGTGGGAGGAGCCATAGTCCACGGCATAGCCTCAAAGCTGAGGAACTCTGGAAAGGAGGAGTAAGCCATGAAGAGGGTGGTTGTTGACCCCGTTACGAGGATTGAGGGACATTTAAGGCTTGAGCTTGTGGTGGACGAGAAAACGGGAAAGGTGAAGGACGCAGTCTCCGCAGGAACCATGTGGAGAGGTATTGAGCTGATACTGAAAGGTAGAGACCCGAGGGACGCGTGGGCTTTCACCCAGAGGATATGCGGTGTCTGTACATCAATACACGCCTACGCCTCGGTCAGATGCGTTGAGGACGCCCTCGGGATAAAGATACCCAAGAACGCCAACTACATAAGGAACATAATGTACGGGACACTTCAGGTTCACGACCATACGGTTCACTTCTACCACCTCCACGCTTTGGACTGGGTCTCTCCGGTGGAGGCTCTGAAGGCTGACCCTGTCGCCACCGCAGCGCTCCAGAACAAGCTCCTGGAGAAGTACGGAGGTATAGCGGAGCTTATGCCCGACCCATTAGGGCACAGGGCGTACCCGAGGAAGTTTCCTAAGGCTACTCCGGGATACTACAGAGCCTTTCAGGAGAAGGTTAAGAAGCTCGTTGAGAGCGGACAGCTCGGCATATTCGCCGCCCACTGGTGGGACCACCCCGACTACAAGCTCCTGCCTCCAGAAGTGCACCTCATGGCTGTTGCCCACTACCTTAATATGCTTGACGTCCAGAGAGAGCTCTTCATACCGCAGGTTGTCTTCGGAGGAAAGAACCCACACCCCCACTACATAGTGGGCGGGATGATGTGTTCCATATCCATGGAGGATATGAACGCTCCCATAAACGCCGAGAAGCTCGCTGTGGTTGAGGACGCCATATACACACAGGCTGAGGCGGTAAACCTCTTTTACCTCATAGACCTCCTTGCGATAGGACACATATACGTCCAGAAGGGATGGACTTACGGTGGAGGTCTTGCCAAGAGGAGGGTTCTTGGCTACGGAGAGTTCCCCGACGAGCCCTACGAGGACATAAAGGGAGGGGACTACCACAACAAGATCCTCTATCACTCCAACGGAGTAGTTGAGGACTTCGCAAAAGGTCTTGACAAAACGAAATACTATCCCCTCGTGGGTAAAGACTTTACAGACCCCGATGTCATTCAGGAGTTCGTGAACCACTCCTGGTATAAGTATCCCGACGAGTCTAAAGGATTGCATCCGTGGGAGGGGATAACGGAGCCCAACTATACGGGACCGAAGGAGGGAACCAAGACCCACTGGAAGTATCTGGACGAGCAGGGCAAGTACTCTTGGCTCAAATCCCCAAGGTGGAAAGGAAAGCCCTGTGAAGTGGGACCCCTTGCGAGGTACATAATCACCTACACCGCCGTGAAGCAGGGACATGTAAAGCCCTCCTGGATGGACGAGATGATCGTGAAACAGATAGACACAGTCTCAAAGGTTCTCGGACTGCCTCCCCACGTCTGGCTGCCCACAACCGTTGGAAGGACTGCCGCCAGAGGACTTGAGGCTCAGGTGGGGGTCGCTGCAAACCTCTACTTCCTTAAAAAGCTGTACGACAACATAAAGGCTGGGGATACCACGGTAGCAAATATGGAAAAGTGGGAGCCAGAGAAGTGGCCCAAGGAGGCTAAGGGTGTCGGTATAACGGAAGCACCGAGGGGAGCGCTCGGTCACTGGGTGGTGATAAAGGACGGAAAGATAGAGAACTACCAGTGCGTTGTCCCTACCACGTGGAACGGTTCCCCGAGAGACGGCATGGGACAGCAGGGAGCCTTTGAGGAGTGCATGAAGGATACGGTCGTGAAAGTTCCGGACAAGCCTGTGGAAGTTCTGAAGGGGATACACTCCTTTGACCCCTGTCTCGCCTGCTCAACACACCTCTACGACACTGAGGGCAACGAGATAGTTGAGGTTAAGGTGCAGGGCGGAATCCCCGCCTGCTGAAGGGAGGTGAGGTATGAAGCTGGAAGAGGCAAAGAAGATATACATCTTCAGCCCGGGTCTGAGAATATGGCACTGGGTAAACTTCCTGACGATAATAACCCTCTTCGCTACGGGACTCTACATAGGCAGACCCTTCTTCTCCGGTCCCGTTGGGGTTGAGGCTACCTACGCCTATGAGGAAGGGCTCACCATGGGCTTTATCCGTAAGGTTCACTTCATAGCTGGGTACGTTCTCCTCGCAAGCTTCATATTCAGAGTTCTCATAGCCCTCTTCAGCAAGAGGGACAGGCTCGTCCTCCCTACCTTCTGGAAGAGGGATTACTGGGTAGGACTCAGGGAGATCACCCTAAAGTACCTCCTGATCATGAGGGACGATGAGGGGCACGAGTACATAAGGAACGCCTGTGCGAGGACTGTTTACCCTCTCGTTTACCTCGCCATACTCTTCATGATAATTACGGGCTTTGGCATGTACGGTATGTCTGACCCATCGGGTTTCTGGGCAAGTTTATTTGGGTGGATAGTATGGCTTCTGGGCGGAGAGTTTCCCACCCATATGTGGCACCACTGGGTTGCGTGGCTCATAATAATCTTTGCTGTGCTCCACGTTTACTTCGTTATAAGGGAGGAGTCCATAAAGAAGAACGGAGAGCTTTCCTCCATGTTTAACGGATACAAGTTCTTTAAGGAAAAACCTGTGGACTTAGAGGAAATAGAGTGATGGGCAAGATCGTGGTCTTGGGGGTTGGCAACACCATACTCTCGGACGAAGGTCTGGGCGTTAAAGCTGTTGAGAGGTTGAGTGAGGGGTACGAGTTTCCCGAAGAGGTAGAGCTGATAGACGGCGGAACCCTTGGAATAGACCTGCTGTACTATCTTGAGGGGGTCAGAAAGCTCCTTATACTTGACGCCGTGTCTGGAGGAGGCAAACCGGGCACCCTGTATAAGTTTAAAGGTGAGGAGGTTAAGGGCTATTTCAGGAGGAAGGTTTCTATGCACGAGCTCGGCATACAGGAGGTATTAGCCCTCATGGACGTCATGGACAAGCCCGTGGAGGAGATCGTTGTTCTGGGGATAGAGCCGAACTCCATAGAACTTGGAACCGACCTGAGCCCGGTGATAGAGGATAGCATGCCTGAGCTTTTAAGGGAAGCCCTATCCCAGCTTGAGGAGTGGGGCTTAAGGGTAAAAGCCAAGCAGGAGGTATGACCATGGTAAAGAGAGCGCTTGGAGCCGTACTGTTAACTTACAGCTTAGCCTCAGCCCATCTTAAGCCAGTTCCCCACGAACACATAGGACTTTTACACACCGAGGATATCCTCATGGCGGGAGTCCTCCTGGCAGTTGTAGGGTTAAGCGCCTTTGTGGGGTTGAGGCTGGTCAAAAGGAAGGCATGAAACTGGGAGAACTTCACGAGCTTAAGGGAGATGAACTAATAGAGCTTATCTCCAAGGAGGAGACCTTCGTCCTATACGTGCGCTCAGAAAGAGATTCCGATAAGATAAGGGAGATCTTTGACGTGGACGTAGTCTTCCCGGAGCTCGTCAAAGGTTTTGGAGACAGAGTTAAATTCTTCTGGTGCGATATCAACGAGGTCAATCTCCCTCCTGACCTGAAGATATACTTTGCACCTACGGTAGCCCTGTTCAAGGGAGGAAGGCTGCTAAAAAAGCTGGAAGGTATAAAGAGCTGGGCTGAGTACAACCGTGCTCTGGAGGAACTCCTGTGCTGATGAACGCCGTTCCGATACTGACCGAGGTGCTGGAAGCCCTCAAGGAATTCCTTGCGAAAGGGGAAGAGCACATCATTTACATCAACAAAGTCCCAATAACGCCCGAAGACAGGGAGGCTATCCTTGACACCCTCGGAGAGGGTCACGTGAGGATATACTACGACTCCAAGACCCAGCCCGCCGAGTGGAGGGAAACGGGCATATACGGGGTGTGGATAGGGATAATCTACGACAGGGAGAAGAAACCTGTCCTTGAGACCATAGAGATAACCGACTTCCCGAGGCTCGCGGCAGCCCAGAGGGAGGACATGGAGGAGTCGGTTAGAGTCCTTGAAGATAGGCTTAAGGAGGTTGCGAGGCTTGCCCAGGGTGATAGTCCTGAACCTGAATCAGGAGTTTGAAGGTATAGAGAACCAGAGCATAATGGAGATACTCTACAGATACGGATACGAGCTGGATAGTGCCTGCGGTGGCCACGGGCAGTGTACCTCCTGCAAGGTCATAGTCCTGGAGGGAATGGAGAACCTCTACCCTCCGGAGTTTGAAGAGGCTGACACCATAGAGGAGAAGGGGCTTGAGGAGAGGGAGCGTCTCTCCTGTCAGGCGAAGCTGAATGGAAGGGGAGACGTGGTGATATACATACCTGCGTAAACACTAACCTCCGGTTTTCTTCATTACCCCGCTCCTCACCTTAACTTCCAGAGAGGACAGAGCTTTAACAACGGACAAGTCTATAGACCTTCCCGTGCTGAGGAGCCTAAAGCCCCCTATGAGTCTTCTCTTCCTCAGGGAGATCACCTCTATACCGAGCTCCTCCAGCCTATCCATCAAACTGAGAACTACGTCCTGCGGGGTGGCTGGGTCTACCTCAAGGGTGAACCCTCCCTCAATGAAGTCTCTCAACTTCTTCTCCTCTGTGGCTATAAAGGCGAAGACTATGTCCTCTATCTCTGCGGTTATCCTCTCCTGTCTGAGCTTGTTTACCAGGCGTCGGTAGAAATCAAGCTTTTTGTCTATATTGTCCAGTATCCTTGATATAGTCCTGTACCTCGCAAAGTTTATTGAGGTAAAGTGCTCCAGAAAGACCTCCCTCATAAAAAAGTTCAGGTAAAGCTCCAGGAGCTTGTCAATGAACTCCTCCTCGGGCACTTCTATGTTCACCACCATGTCCTCTGAATACCTCTTCCTTATGTCCGCCGGCAGGTATCTCACCACTACGGGTCTGTATCTTCCTCTCTCCATAGCCTTCACAGCCTTCACCTTTAGCTTTTCCTCAAAGCTCGTGTAAAAGAATGGGCTCTCCTCAAGGAGTGTCCTTTCTCTCCGTTTCTCCTCCGCCTCACCGTATTCGCCCACTTCAACCTCAGGTCTATTGAATAGTACGTAGCATGCGTCACTCTGCCTCCTCCTGTACCTTCCAACGAGTATGTTCTTTATCTCCTCAACGCCCTCCCAGTTTATATCCTTCGTGAGGACGTCCTCAAAGAGCCTTGCTCCCAGGCTCACAAGCGGCTCACGGAAACCCCTCCTGCCGACTACGAAGAGGTTTACGGTCTTGTCCTTCTTGGACTTCATAAAGTCTTCAAGGTGCCTTACGGTTCTCGTCACGAAGTCCCCGAGGTATCCCCTGTCCGAAGTGAGCACGAGAACGTCTATGTTCCTCTCCTCTCTGATGGTCAAGAGCTCAACCCTGAGCCCCGAGTACAGTGAGTAAAGGTGCTCAAGCACCTCCTGGAGTCTAAGGAAGTAAGGTAGCTTCGCTCCGACTATGGAGCTGTACTTTTTGTACCTGTTTACCGCTATGACTTCCCATACGTTGAGGGTGCTCTTCAGGGCTTCAAGGGTGTTTATCCTTCTCCTTATGTCCACTACAGCTCACACTTCTTTAGCAGCTCCGACAGGGCTCTAAGAGCTTTCCCCCTGTGAGATATACCGTCCTTTTCCTCCGGAGAGAGCTCAGCCATCGTCCTGCTGAAGCCTTCAGGGATAAAAATGGGATCGTAGCCGAAGCCTCCCTCGCCCTTAGGCTGCTCTGCTATAACGCCCTTGCACTCACCGCGGGAGAAAAAACCCTTCCCTCCCATGTAAAGCACCACGAAGGCCACGAAGCTTGCGCTCCTGTTCTCTTTACCCTCCATAAGCCTGAGCAGTTTTCTTAAGTTGGCATCGTCTTTAGAGCCCTTTAACTCTTCCCTTCCGCCAAAGTCAATTGAGTAAAACCTGCTTGAGTAAACGCCCGGATACCCACCGAGGGCGTCAACCACGAGCCCGGAGTCGTCGGCGAGGGCTGGCATACTGAAGTGTTCGTAATAAGCCTTAGCCTTTATGTATGCGTTCTCCAGAAAAGTAAATCCGCTCTCCTCAACGTGTATCTTCTCGGGGGGTTCAATCACCTCGTAGCCCAAGGGCTGGAGTATCCTCCTTATTTCCCTGAGCTTTCCGGGGTTTGTGGTGGCAGCCAAGAGCTTCATCTCTTCCAGAGGCTCTTTATCTTAGCCCAGAAGCCGACCTCTTCGTAAAGGGCAGGCTTCTCCTCGTAGGTGAACCTGTCAAGGAAGTTATCCAGGAGCACGAACCTGTCACAGGTCTTTCTCAGGTTGTAGGAGCTTGTCTTCTTGAAGGTGGCGTTCTCCACCCTCTTGCCTATCCTCTGTATCTCTTCAACGGTGTATATGAAGTCGCTGTCCCCGCTGACGAGTACCGCAGTGTCGTAGGCGTTCTGGAAGGCTAAGGAGAGCATGTCTGTCGCGAGCATTATGTCCACTTCTTTCTCTATGAACTCCCCGGAGGGGAGTTTTCTCAACTTTGCAAGCTTAACCTTTATCCCCGATAGGGCGAGCTCATCAAGAAACCTCTTCTGCCTTATGAGGCTCTCCCACTCGGGTGTCCCCTTCTTAACGTCCCTATCCTGGGGAACCGCCGTGTAGAAGTAGGCTCTGACGAGCCGCCTGCTCTCCCTCAGAAAGTCCACGAGCCTGCCGTAATCTATCTTTATGTTCAGGTATCTTATCCCGTGAAACAGGTTGGAGCCGTCAATGAATATCATCAACCTTTCTTCATTCATAGGCTAAATCTCAGGAAGGCTGCCAGTCCGTCAACCTTCTTCTGGAGCTCCTCGTCCACTATAACCTCAACCTGAGCCCTCTGCTCAAGAGCCTCCTCTATAACCTCGTCAACTATATCCTCAACCTCAACGGGCGTCTCTCCCTCAAGGGGACACTCAGGCTTCAGAGATACGAGGTGTGTCTCCGGGCAGAGGTATCCCCTCTTCTCAAAGTCCTCTGGTATCAGCACAGTCCTCACGTTGCCTATCGTAAGCATCTCAAGGACTCTGGAGGTGCCGTTAACGGCAAGCCCTTTACCTATAAGCTCCTGAAGCTCAGATATGAGCTCTTTTTCCTGCTCCCTATCCTTCTCCCAGAGAAGGTTGAGAACCTTTTCCCTGACCTCGTGGGGCTTAGCCTCGGAGGGGTTTATCTCTATGTACCCGACGAGCCTTTCCTTGAGATAGGTATGGAGGTGGTTCTCTATCTCCCTCAGCCCTTCTTCTATGAAGCCTCCGACCACGAGCCTATCAAACTTGATCTCCTTCCAGCTCTCAAAAGCTGCGTCCGAAGCGAGCTTTAGTATCCTGTGCCACTCCTCCTTGATTCTCATGTGAAAACGCCACTCCCCGTAAGCGTGCTGAACCATATTTGGGGCTGCACCCCGGGAGGGCATCTTCAACTGGAATGTCCCCTCGGCGCCCTTTAGCTCACCTCCACCGCTGTGGAACTTGTGGGCTCTCGTTGCGAGCGGCTCAAGGAAGTCAACGGACTCAACCGTGCTCTCTATGTCCATGAGGAAGAAGCGTATGTGCTTTCTGTCAAGCAGCAAAACGGCAACCCTACCGAACTCTTCGTCTA
Source organism: Hydrogenivirga sp. 128-5-R1-1 (assembly GCF_000171895.1). Taxonomy (NCBI): domain Bacteria; kingdom Pseudomonadati; phylum Aquificota; class Aquificia; order Aquificales; family Aquificaceae; genus Hydrogenivirga; species Hydrogenivirga sp. 128-5-R1-1. The sequence goes on along the minus strand of NZ_ABHJ01000004.1, from coordinate 152,098 downwards.
TGGCGGCGATCTCCCTTATGAGGGGGTCTGGAGAGACCATGAGCCTGCTCCTGTAAACGTAGGGTAGCTTAACCACCTCAAAGAGCCCTTCCCTGGAACAGGAGAAGATCGCTATTCCTCGGCACCCATCAAGGTTCTTGGGCTCCGACAGGAACTCCCCAATAACCTCAAAATCTTTATCAAGAGAGCTGATAGCTTCTTTGGGGAGCTCCCTTCTATCAAGCTCACCCTTCTTCTCCTTGACCATATCCTTATAGATTCTCAGATACTTGTTATCCTGCCTCTCCTCGGGTCTGAGGTGCAGGTAGAGAGATGTAACCAGCGCATTTTCCGGTCTGAAGCTCGCGAGCTTCTCCAGAGTTTCTCTAAGACTTGCCATCTATTTATCCTCCTTTATAAGGGGTGTGGCTATTACCCTGTATCTATTTTACTCAAAACGTTCCTTATATAACGCTCCTTGTCCTTGTCATCTTCGGAGCCGAGGAGCCCGACCACGAGCCAGAGGTCTCCCTGCCTCCTCAGGTATATGCGCCCACCGGAGAAGCGTAGCTTGTAAATGCCGGGCACAGTAGCAAGGGGCTCAACGTTCTCCTGTCCCTTCCTGCCGGAGAGCCTGAGCAGTTCCTTGAAGAAGACCCGCCTTTTGTCGGGTGGGAGCTTCATAAACTCCTCAACAGCCCTCTCCTCAAAGCTCAGGTTGGGTATAGAGTTCAGAAGCTCTTTCACAGTTGAGAGGTTATCCTTAGACCCCTTGCCCTCCAGCTCTATCTCAAGGGTGCCGACCTTAACGTTGAGCTTCTCAAGCCTGTCCCTCAGAGTCCTGAGCTCCTCCTTGAGCCTATCGTTCTCGTCCGAGTACAGATCAACGAGTTCCTGAAGCTGTAGCAGCTCCTTTATGAGCCTTTTTCTCTCCTTCCTCAGGCTCGCCAGTTCCCCCTTCCCGTGAGCGTGCTCACCCTCCTCCCTGATGACCTCAAGTAGCTGGAATAGTTTCCTGTTGGCTTCAAGGAGTTTTGTCTCCTTATCCCTGTACTCCTTCAGCTCCCTCTGGAGTTCCTCAAGTCTGCTCTCAAGCTCCCTTTCTTTCTCCTCCGATACGCTCTCCTTCCTCTCCTCCTCTATCTTATCTATCTCCTGCTGCAGGAGCCTCAGGTGAACCTCAACCTTTTCCCTCTCCTTGATCACCTTGTCTATCTCCATAAGGAGCTCGTCCCTCTCCCTCTGAATGTCCCTTATTCTCCTCTCTGTAGGGGACTCAAAGAGTACAACGAGGGCAAAGGTGAAGATCACAGGCGGCAGGTCTCTTACAACTATCTCAAGGTTTTCAAAGTAAACGCTGAGGGCAACTATCTGGAAGAAGAATAGGTAACCTATCCACTGGACAGCTCTGTGTCTTTCACCGAAGAGCCAGCTTATGTAAAGAACGGAGTTGTAGGCGAGAACGAGGACGACGTTGTAGGCATCCTCGGGGAACAGGGGTATCGGGGAGAGCTCAAAGGTGGTTATGTACCAGAGGAGGAAGTTGTAAGAGGCTATAAGGAAAAGTAAAGTTAGAGCTCCCCTCATGAAGTAAAATTTAAACCCATGAAGAGGATTTTAATCCTGCTAGAAGAGCTCGTAGAGGATTCTGAATTCCTATACCCTTACATGCGTTTCAAGGAGGAGGGGTACGAGGTCGTTTCGGCCGCTCCCGTAGTGCGGGAGTACAAAGGCAAGAAGGGCATGAGTTTCAAGCCCGATATGACGCTCAAGGATATAGTTCACGATAGCTTTGACTGCCTTTTCATACCCGGCGGATACGCCCCGGACAGGCTCCGGAGGTACACCGAAGTTCTGAGCCTCGTGAGAAGGCATTACGAGGAAGGCAGGCTGGTCTGCGCGGTCTGTCATGGTCCGTGGGTTCTCATATCTGCCAAGGTGGTTGAGGGGAAGCGGGTAACGGGCTTTATGGCTATAAAGGACGACCTCATAAACGCGGGTGCGGAATACACGGGCGAGCCCGTGGAGGCTGATAAGAACTTAATAACCGCCACCGACCCGAACTCCATGCTTGAGATGATCCGTGTAGTCATAAATAAGCTCAACAAAGAGGCTCAGCAGTGAGATCCCTCCTCCTGCTCCTTTTAGCCCCCGTGATCTCCTTAGCCGCCGAGGTCGTCATAGTTAGCGTCTACCCCTTCTACGATGTGGTTAAAGAACTTTCAACGGGCAGGTTTGATACCGAGGTTCTTATACCGACGAGGGCTGATTACCACCTTTACGAGCTATCAACCAGGGAGATCTTAAAGATACACCGTGCAAAGCTCATCTTCGTCAGCGGTGTTCCCCTCGGCGGTTGGGAGAGAAAGGTTGAAGCCCTTGGAGGTGATAAAGTTGTCAGGCTCGCCGAAGGTCTCGTGGTTAAAACCGAGGAGGGCATAAAGATAGACCCGCACCTCTGGCTCTCACCCAGAAGGATGGTTGGGGTAGCCCGGAACGCATACAAGGCTCTTTCGGAGAGGGAACCCGAGTCCAGAGAGCTCTTTACGAAAAACTACAAAGAGGTACTGAAGAAACTCAAGGAGCTTGACGGTGAGTACAGGAACGCCCTGAAGAGCTGTAAGTTCAAAGTGTTACCCATAATCCATCCGGCTCTCGGCTACCTCGCCCGGGATTACGGACTGAAACAGCTCTCCATAGGCAGCGGTGATGTGCACGGGGGTGTGTCCCCGAAAGAGCTCGCCCGTTTCGTAGCCAACATAAAGGAACTCGGGATAGACTTCATCTTCGGCATATACGGCGTTAGGTCAAAGTACACCGATATCCTCGCCGAGGAGCACGGTCTCAAGGTTTTCAGGATAAACGTCAAGATAATTCCTTCAGAGCACGGGAAAGACTACTTCTCAATAATGAGATACAACCTCGGAATCCTCAGGGAAGCACTGAGATGTACATATTAGAGGTAGAAAACCTTTACTTCTCCTACACGGGGAAGGATAGCGTCTTAGAGAACGTGAGCTTTAAGGTGAAGGAGGGTGAATTTGTTGGAATAGTGGGACCTAACGGTGCAGGAAAGACGACCCTATTCAGGATACTCCTCGGTTTCCTGAGACCCTCCAGCGGCACCGTCAGGTTGTTTGGAACGGACATAAAACACTTCAAGCACTGGCACAGGATAGGGTACGTTCCCCAGAGACTCAACGTGGAGCAGAACTTTCCCGCCACGGTGAGAGAACTTCTATCGCTCGTTGCAAGCGGTGAGAGAGCCAAGGAGATAGCCGAGTTCCTTCATATAGACGATTACATAGATAGGCAGTTCCTCAAGTTATCCGGAGGGCAGCAGCAGCTCGTCCTGCTCGGCATGGCCATAGCCTCGGATCCAGACCTGCTCCTGCTGGACGAACCCACATCCGGGCTGGACATTCACGCGCAGATGCACATACTCCAAATACTGAAGGAGCTCTCCCTGAACGAGGGCAAGACTGTACTTATGATATCTCACGACATAGGTCTTGTGCTTAAGAACGTGGACAGGGTTCTCTGTATAAACAGGGGCGTTTACTACTACGGAGAGCCGGAGGATGCCCTTGACGCCATAGAGGAGCTCTTCGGCATAGGAAGGGGTTTGAAGGATGGAGCTACTTAATTACGACTTCGTCCAGAGGGGTATACTGACCGGTTTAATGGTAGGCATGTCCTCCGCCGTGGCGGGGGTGTTCCTCATACTCAGGAGGATGGCTTTTCTCGGAGCCGGTCTCTCCCACGCAGCCTTCGGGGGAATAGCCCTCAGTATGCTCTTCGGGGTAGAGCCTTTCCTCTTTACAGCCATCTTTACGGTGCTGGTGGGCAACCTGGTTCAGGCTCTAAGCTACCACAGACGTGTTCCGGGGGATGCCGCCATAGCGCTCGTATTTTCCGGAGGTGTTGCCCTCGCTGTGCTCGTGCTTGGCATAGTAAAAGGCTTTGGTGAGTATATATTCGGATACCTCTTCGGAAATATACTCATGGTGACGAGGGATGAGCTTTACTTTTCCCTTTTCTCCTTCCTGTTGGTCTCCCTTTTCTTCCTCCTATTCTACAGGAAGCTCGTTCTGCTCTCCTTCAGCGATGAGCTTGCCAAGCTCAAGGGTGTCAACCTTATCCTTATAAATCACATGCTTGTTTCTGTATCCTCTCTCGTGATAGTTTTATCCATAAAGGCGGTAGGAATAATACTGGCGTCTTCTATGGTGGTAATACCAGCCCTCACAGCCCTCATGGTTGGGGGCTCCTTTTTGAGCACCGTTGTGCTCTCTGTATGTGCCTCGGTGATATCCGTGTTGGCGGGTATCACCTTAGCCTTTTATTACGATCTGCCCCCGAGTGGGACTATAGTGGGGGCTATGATATCCCTCTTCGCCTTGGCATTCCTGAGGAGGGTTCTATCCTCTTAGTGCTGAGCGCCCCCCGGTCCGTGGGCGTGCCTGTGGAGTATCTCGTCGGGCGAAGCCTCTCTAACATCAAGAACCTCAACCTCAAAGACGAGGTCTCTACCTGCAAGAGGATGGTTCATATCAACGGTTACCGTCTGATCATCAAAGTCAACGACTACCATGTTTATGACCTTGCCCTCGGGCGTCTGTGCTTGAAGGGGAAGTCCCTTTTCAAGGGGAACATTCTGGAAGTACTCCCTGGGAGCCTTCTGGACTAACTCCGGGTTCCTCGGACCATAGGCTTCTTCAGCTGGCACCTCTATATCCTTGGTTTCTCCCCTGCTCATGCCGAGCATTCTGTTCTCAAGACCGGGGATTATCTCTCCGGCACCCACAAGAAAGGTTACAGGCTGTCCGCTATCTTTGCTGGACTCAATAACCTCTCCCGTCTCCTTATCCTTGAGGGTGTAGTGGAATGAGACCACCGCGTTCTTTTCAACTGACTGTGACATGTCTACAACTCCTTTATAGTTTGATGTGTTCAATTTAATGGTTTAAATAAAACTGTCAATCTTTTTAGAGCCTGCTTGGAAGAATACTTCGTATGCGGAAAGGGCGGTTGGGTATAAAGGATATTATTCAGAGAGTTACAGTCCTTTTGAAAATAACCTCCTAAGGGGATATAATAATAGTTCGGCTGGAGCCGTAGTTCAGCCCGGTTAGAACGCCGGCCTGTCAAGCCGGAGGGCGCGGGTTCAAATCCCGTCGGCTCCGCCATCCCAAACAAAACCCCAAGGGAGAAAAAGATGGACTATCACGTAAAAGACCTCTCCTTAGCCAAAGAAGGGAGGAACAGGATTGAGTGGGCGGAGATGGACATGCCCGTCCTGAGGAGTATCAGAGAAAGGTTCTCTAAGGAGAAGCCGTTAGAAGGGGTCAGGATATCCGCCTGCCTGCACGTGACAACTGAGACCGCGAACCTCGTGCTAACCCTAAAGGAAGGAGGAGCCGAGGTATATTTGACAGCTTCCAACCCCCTGTCTACACAGGACGATGTGGCCGCCGCCCTCGTTAAGCATTACGGCATTCCCGTGTTTGCTATAAGGGGAGAAGACAGGGACACCTACTACTCCCATCTGAAGGCGGTGATAGACAAGAAGCCTCACATAGTTATAGACGACGGGGCAGACCTCATATCAACCATACACAGGGAGTATCCTGAGCTTGCGGAGGAAGTTCTCGGCGGTATGGAAGAGACGACCACAGGTGTGATAAGGCTTAAAGCTATGGCAAAGGACGGCGTCCTGAAGTTTCCCATAATAGCTGTAAACGACGCATACACCAAGCACATGTTTGACAACAGATACGGGACGGGACAGTCAACCATAGACGGAATACTCAGGGCTACCAACAGGCTGATAGCTGGTTCTTACTTTGTGGTCGCAGGCTACGGATGGTGTGGCAAGGGTGTCGCTCAGAGGGTTAAGGGGCTCGGTGCTACCGTCATAGTTACCGAGGTTGATCCCATAAAGGCTCTTGAAGCCCGAATGGACGGCTTTCTCGTTATGCCGATGAGCGAGGCAGCCAAGCTGGGAGACTTCTTTGTTACGGTGACGGGGAACACTTCCGTTATAAGGAAAGAACACTTTGAGGTAATGAAGGACGGGGCGATAGTCTCCAACTCCGGACACTTCAACGTTGAGATAGACCTTGACGCTCTGGAGGAGGTGAGCGTTTCTAAGCGGGAGATAAGGAAGGAAGTTGAGGAGTACAGGCTGTCCGATGGGAGAAGGATATACGTCCTCGCCCAGGGCAGGCTCGTGAACCTTGCCGCTGCGGAAGGTCACCCTGCCTCGGTTATGGATATGTCCTTCGCCAATCAAGCTCTATCCGCAGAGTACATAAGGACGAGGGCGGAGGAGCTGGAGAGAGAAGTTTACAAGGTGCCCGACGAGATAGACAGAGAGGTTGCCAGACTGAAGCTCAGGGCTATGGGAATAGAGATAGATGAGCTGACTCCCGAGCAGGTGAAGTACCTATCCTCCTGGGAGTTTGGGACTTAGCCTCCGCACCTTATAACCTCGGCAACGAAGGGTATAACACCGTCGCTGAACATGCCGAGCCTTTCGGCGGCAGCCCTTGATAGGTCAAGGTGTCTTCCCCTGACGTAGGGTCCCCTGTCAAGAACCTTCACCTTAACCGTCTTCCCGTTCTTCAGGTTCTTTACGAGGAGGACTGTCCCCAAAGGTAGAGTTCTGTGAGCCGCCACGTAGTCGTGCATGTTAAAGCGGGTGCCCGAAGCCGTCCTCCTGCCGTGAAATTTGGGTCCATACCAGGAGGCGTACCCCCTTATGTAGCGGGGGCACTTCTTAACGTTGTTTTCTCCACATCTAAGCACCCTTACCTTTGCCCTGAAGCTGCTCCCCTTGCTCATGAAATATTTGTACTTTTTGGGAATGCACAGACCCTTTACGGAGCTGTTCTTCCTGACAGATATGGTCAAGCTCTTTCCCGTTTCCAGACTCACAACCTTTATCTTGCTGAGGTGCTGTATCCTGTCCGAGTAAGCGTACTTTGTGGGGCAGTACCTGACTCTCATAACGACCTCTCTTGGACACGGGGCAACGAGACCTTCATGAACGTATCTGACCCTGCCCGTAGGAGGCGCGCAGGACACCAGCAAAATGAGGGCAACGATTGCGAGCGCTCCGAGCTTCATGGGATACCTATTTTATCGGCAGGGGCTTCAGAATTTTCCCGTGAAGAAGTCAGCCACAGCCGACGCCGCCACAGCGTCAGGCTTGAGTACCGGCTTGAGCCCCTGTGCCAGGACGTAACCCACAGCCTCTTTAACTATCATGCTTGAACGGTGGTCTGGGTTGGGGTTTATGTCCAGGTGAACCTCAAAGGGACGCTCACCGACCACATCGGCTATCATCAGAGCTGTGTAAACCGCCCTGTTCACCTCCTCCATCAATCTCTGCCTTATTGAGGTTATCCTCCTGACTCTGTCCACACGCCAGAATATCTTCGCGCCGTGATTTGAATTTATGTGAACTACCACCACGGTCACGAAGACCGTCCTGCTCCTGAACTGCCTGGAATCGCAGCCCACGTATATGGCGCTATCCTCTGAGGAGCTCTCTATGAACCTCCTCACCTCCTCTATGTCTGAAAAGTGAGGCATAGCTACCCGTTCGGGTTGAAGTCAACATCTTTGTACCAGCTGGGTCTGAAGGCTATCCAGTACTTCATGTTCTCCGGACTCTTGGAGTAACACACCTCGCACAGCAGACCCTTCGGGGTTAGCTTAGAGTTGTCGTCACAGCACTCGGAGAGATTCCAGAACTCGTAGTTGTCATGAAACACCAAGTTGCCACACTCTATACACTCGTATAGTTCGCAACCTCTCTCCTTGAGGAAGTCCTCCAGGCTGATCTCTTCAGGAAGTTCCGAAAGCTCAAAGACGTTCTTCAGAAATTCCTTCTGTTTATCGGAGAGCTCAGAAACCAACATAACTCTAATTATAAGACCACGAGAGACTTAGGCAAAGGTTAGCTCTGTTATACTCATTTAAACGGGAGGTTGACATGAGAAGGTCGGAGCTTATAGCCCTGCTACTTAAGGACATAGCCCTTGAGCACTCTGCGATAATCCAGTACCTTTACCACATATCCCTGATAAAGGATGCCGAGATAACCGAGGAGATAGAGAAGATAGCCCGCCAGGAGATGAGGCATATGAAGTGGTTTGCTCAAAAAGTCGTCCAGCTGGGTGGCGAGGTGGAACTGAACAGGGTTGAGGATGAGATAAAGGTAGGAGGTCCAGACTGGGCGAGCATGCTTGAAAACGACGTTAACGCAGAACAGGTCGCCATAGACACCTACACTAAACAGCTTGAAGAGGTCAAGGATGACTCCGTCAGGAAGCTCCTTGAGAGAGTCATACACGACGAGAGCGCCCATAAGGATGAGTTCTCCGAGCTCCTTGAGGAGGTCAAGAACAAGGAGTTCAGCGAAGAGGAGGTTCGTGCCGCAGATGAGAAGAGCGTTGAGCTGATAAATAAGCTCCTGAAGGAGGAGTACAGCATAATACTGGACTACCTCTACAACTTTTTCCACTCAAAGAACTGCGAGTACAAGGACATAATGTTAGACCTCGCCATAGAGAGCATGGTTCACATGGGCGAGCTAGGAGAGAAGCTCGGCGATATGGGTGGTATGCCAGACCTAAGCATGCCGGAGCTCAAAAAAACTAAGAACGTTGAGGAGCACATACTCTACGAAGAGAGTTCAAGGGAGGAATACCTCCAGAGGGCGAAGGAGGTCTCCGATCCCTCCCTGAAAAAGCTTTTAGACTGGATAGAGGGTCAGGAGGAGTACCACAAGCAGAGGCTCGTGGAGTTCCTGAAGAGGATGAGAAGGTTCTCCGTGGGAGACCTCAGGAAGAGAGATTGAGCCTGCCGGAGAGGTCTCTTATAAACTGGTTTGCCGTTCTGCCGGAGAAGCTACCCCTCTCGGTAGCCCACCTGAGGGCTTCCCTCTCAAGCTCCTCTTCAGGCATATCAATACCACGCCGCAAGGCGTAACTACGGACTATATCAAGGTACTTCTCCTTGTCAAAGGCGAAGAAGCCGAGCCTTATCCCGAACCTGTCTATAAGGGATATCCTCTCCTGGAGGCTCTCGGAGGGGAACTTTTCATTCATCTCAACGTCCGGTATCAGGTGTCTCCTGTTGGAGGTAGCATAGACCAGGACGTTTTCGGGTCTCTCCTCTATGTCACCTTCAAGCATGGACTTCAGAAGCTTGAAGCTGTCCTCCCCCGGCTCAAAGGAGAGGTCGTCAAAGAAGAGGATGAACTTCTGTTTCCTGCCTCCCAGAACCTCATAGAGTTCCGCAAGGGAGGGAATCTCACCCTTGTAAACCTGGACTATCCTGAGTCCCTTTTGCCCGAACACACCGAGGAGAGATTTAACAAGCGAGGACTTCCCCGTGCCTCGCTCGCCCCAGAGAAGGACGTCGTTGGCGGGATAGCCCCTTACGAACTGCTCCGTGTTCCTGAAGAGGGTCTCCTTCTGCTCGTCCACGTACCTGAGAAGGTCTTGGTCTGGTATGGACGGTCTTCTGACGGGCTCAAGACGGGAGAACCTCAGCCTGAAGGCGAGGTGGTCTTCAAAGAACTCGTCCCCGTACTCCTCCGGCTGAAGGGAGCCGAGAAGAGCTTTTATAAGTTCCCTCAGGCTCTGCATGCTCATCAATTATAATCCCTCATAGAAGGGGTAAAATTGGGACTTGACTTAATAAGGATATAAGAATATTCTTATATTCTAAATTGGAGGGTGGCTATGAGGTGGATGCTCCTGTTACTGATGACCGCTGGTGTCTTTGCCAAGGAACTCTCCCTTGAGAAGGTTATAGAGGACACCCTTAGGAACAACCTTGAGATAAAGGCTCTCAGACACGAGATAAAGGCTTACGAGCGAGAGTATATGTCCGCAAGGGCGAACCTCTTTCCCACCCTTAAGCTTGAAGAGACCTTCACGCGCACGGACATACCCGCTTACGTTCTCTTCACCAAACTCAATCAGGAGAGGATAACACCGGCGGACTTTGCACCCTCCACCTTAAACGACCCCGACCCTGTGAACAACTTTGAGACCAAGCTGAGCGTTGAGCTTCCCCTCTGGGTAGGTGGAAAGATAAGGGCTTTTAAGGAGGCTGCCCTTTACAGAAAGAAGGCTGAGGAGAGAAAGCTCTCAAGGAAGGAAGAGGAGGTATTATTCAAGGCTTACGAAGCTTACCTCGGTGCCTCCTTAGCCAGCTCGGCGATAGAGGTTGCGAGAAAGAACGTTGAGGATGCGAGGGAACACCTGAGGATCGCCCGCAAACTCCACAGCGTAGGCATGGCTCTTCTATCGGATGTCCTGAGGGCAGAGGTATTCCTGAAGAAGGCTGAAGAAAAGCTTACCGAGGCTCAGAACAGATACAAGGTAGCCCTCAAGGCTGTGGGGCTTATAGCGAATGAAGATTACGAGAGTTACAGCGTTCCAGCCCTCAAAGAGTGTCCCAGCGTTTCCCTGGACGAGTTGAAAGAAAAGGCGCTATCAAGCAGGAGCGACCTGAAGGCGATAGAGGACTTCCTAAAGGTTTTCAGAGAGAGCTACAGAGCTCATGTGGCTGATAACCTGCCCCAGCTTGCCGCCTTTGCCTCCTACAACCTCTACGATGAGAACACACCCTTTGGCTCGGACGGGAGCGGCTACATGTTCGGGCTCAGCCTTTCCTGGAAGTTTAACACTGGACTTGCTTCCATACACAGGGCGAGGAGTTTCAAGGACAGGGAAAGGGCACTGCTCAAGAGAAGGGAGCTCCTGAAGAAGGCGATACTGTTTGGAGTTGAGAAGGCTTACTCGGAGTATGAGACAGCCCTGAGCTCCGTCATCTCGGCGGAGACAAGGCTCAAGACGGCGAAGGAAGTGGTGAGAATTCTGAACGTAAGGTATGAAAGTGGACTCGCTCGCATGGTTGACCTTCTGGACGCCCAGACCCAGCTGGAGAATGCGAGGTTTGACCACGTGGAAGCCCTCTACAGGTGCAACCTGAGTTTCGGGAGGGCTCTCCTGGAGGCGGGTCTTATAAAGGAGGTGTTGAGATGAGAGGCTTTGCAAAATACTTTTTCTTCCTTTTCCTGCCAGTCTTATTCATAGTTCTCTGGCTCGCCGGTGTGTTCCACCCGAGACTCTCAGCAAAGGAGGTTGAGGCTGAGAGCAAGGTGGTGGAGGGTATCCGTGCGGAAGAGGTGAGGGTAATGGACAGGAGCTTCGTGTCCTTTGCGGGAACGGTTGTCCCCTCCGATAGGGCGGAGATATCCACGAGGACGATGGGATACGTAGGGTACGTGGGCGTGAAAGAGGGAGATCACGTCCGCAAGGGACAGCTCCTGCTCAGGATTGACCCGAGAGACACCAAGGCGCAGGTTGAGGCGGCACGCCAAAGGGTAGTACAGGCAGAGAAGAACTACAACGCGGCTTTAGCCCAGTACGAAGCTACCAGAAAGACCTACGAGAGGTTCAAAAAACTCCTTGAGTCCAAAGCCGTCACACCCCACGAGTTTGACATGGTGGAGGCTAAGTACAGAGCCGCAAAAGCCCAGCTTGAGGCTGCCAGGTCGGGAATAGAGCTCGCCAGACAGAACTTAAAGGCTGTATCTTCCAACCTGTCCTACACAGAGGTAAGGGCTCCCTTTGAGGGATACGTGGTGTCCAAGCTCGTTGACGTTGGCGACATAGCCAAACCCGGATACCCATTGCTGGTTTTGGAAAAGCCGCCCTACAAGGTTGAGGTCAGCCTACCCGAGAGGTTTTACGGAAAGGTAAAGGAAGGAGACGTTCTAAGGGTTTATATAGAGAGCCTGAAGAGAAAAACAACGGCTAAGGTCGTTGAGCTGGAGCCCTCCGTCAACCCGGCGAACAGAACATTCAAGGTAAAGGCAGTCCTAAGCGACAGGAGTATAAAGAGCGGTTTCTTCGCAAGGGTGTACGTGGAAGAGCCTATAAGGAAGTCCATACTTGTCCCCGTGAAGGCTGTGTACAAGAGGTGGGACTTCACGGGGGTTTGGGTAGTTAAACCCGACAACACCCTTGAGCTCAGGTTCGTCCGTCTCGGTAAAGTTGTGGGAGACATGGTTGAGGTGCTTTCGGGCTTGAACGAAGGTGAAAGGGTCGTGGTTGAAGGACTTGAGAAAGCCTGCGACGGATGCAGGGTAGGAGGTTAGGGGAATGTACGGACTGGCTGGGAGGTTAGCCCACTACTTCATTGACTCCAAGCTTACACCTATCCTGATACTCGTCTCTCTTGCCTTGGGTCTATTTGCGGTAGTCACAACCCCCAAGGAGGAAGAGCCCCAGATAATCGTCCCCATGATAGACATATACATCTCCTACCCCGGTGCCACACCTGAGGAGGTTGAAAGCCGTGTGGTGATCCCCCTGGAGAAGAAGCTCTGGGAGCTGAAAGACATAGAGTACATATACTCAGCCTCCATGAACGATATGGCTATAGTAACAGCCCGCTTCTACGTTGGAACCGACCCTGTTAAAGCCCTCGTTGACCTCAACTCTAAGATGATGTCCGCGATGGACCTGGCTCCGCCAGGTGTTGTACTGCCTCCACTCATAAAACCCATGTCCATAGACGATGTCCCTATAGTCACCCTGACCCTCTGGGGTGAGAGTTACGACTGGTACTCCCTAAGGAGGTTTGCGGCTACCCTCCAGAACGAGCTCAAGAAGATAGACAACGTGGCGGACGTCTTCATAGTCGGGGGTATGCCCAGGGAGATAAGGGTTGTCTTAGATCCTCAAAAGCTGGAAGCCTACAGGGTCTCTCCCCTCTACATAGCTAAGCTTCTGAAGGCGGCGAACGCTCAGGCTATAAGCGGCAAGGTAAACAAGGGCAACAGGGAGTATCTGATAAAGGTAGGCAACTTCTTCAAGTCCAAAGAGGACGTGGAAAACCTCGTAGTAAGCGTCCAAGGGGGTAGAGTCCTATACCTCAAGGATGTAGCAACGGTCGTAGACGGTCCGGCGGAGATAAAGGACTACGTCTTTATGGGATTCGGTCCCTCCGCCGAGCACAAGGGTATAGATAAACCGGCGGACAAACTCCTGCCGGCGGTTACCCTCGCGGTTTCAAAGAGGAAGGGAACCAACGCGGTGAACGTTGCGGAGGAGGTTCTCCAGCTCGTTGAATATGCCCAGGGAAGGATACTCCCCAAAGACCTGAATATAACCGTTACAAGAAACTACGGGGAGACCGCCAAGGAGAAGGCAAACGAGCTCCTTGAGCACCTCCTCATAGCCACAGGCTCGGTGATACTCCTGATAGCGGTTGCCCTCGGCGTGAGGGAGGCTTTCGTGGTGGGCATAGCCGTGCCCGTTACCCTTGCGATAGCCCTATTCCTCAGCGAGATGTACGGCTTCACCCTCAACAGGGTCACCCTCTTCGCCCTGATATTTGCCATAGGTATCCTCGTTGACGACGCGATAGTGGTCGTGGAGAACATACACCGCTGGTTTGAGATGCAGAAGCTCCCTCCGAGGGACGCCATAGTCAGGGCTACGGATGAGGTGGGCAACCCGACCATACTCGCCACCTTTACCGTCATAGCAGCCCTTATGCCGATGGCTTTTGTCACGGGTCTGATGGGTCCCTACATGAGACCTATACCCATAAACGCATCGGTCGCCATGTTCTTCTCCCTGCTCGTCGCCTTCATAATAACACCCTGGGCTGCCTACCGATTCCTGGATAAGGAGAGAAAGCACGAGGAGGTGGACATAAAGAAGACCTTCTTCTGGAGGCTTTACTGCAAGATAATGGCTCCCATGCTCATGAGCAAAATGAAGAGGTACGCCTTCTACGGCTTCGTTATAGCCCTTCTGGGGGCAGCCATGTTCATGTTCTACACTAAAGCCGTCGTTGTGAAGATGCTTCCCTACGACAACAAGTCCGAGCTGGAGATAGTCTTAGACATGCCCGAGGGGACTACCCTTGAAGAGACCCTGCGGGTGGCTAAAGAGTTGGGAGAGTATATAGCCAGGCAGAACATAGTCACCGACTATCAGATATACGTGGGGACGGCGGCACCCTTTAACTTCAACGGGCTCGTCAGACACTACTACCTGAGGCAGGCGTCCCACTTTGCTGAGATACAGGTCAACCTGGTGGGCAAACACCACAGGAAAGAACAGTCCCACGAATTTGCCAAACTCATAAGACCGAAGGTGCACGAGATAGCCAAGAAGCACGGTGTAAAGTACGTTGCGGTCGTTGAAGTCCCACCGGGACCCCCGGTTCTGTCTCCCATAGTGGCTGAGGTCTATGCGCCCGACAGGAAGACCCAGAAGGAGGTCGCCCTCAGGATACTTGACGTATTCAGGGACTCCAGCAAGGTGACCGACGAGGGCATATACCTTGAGCACCCGGCGCCCATGCTCAACTTCAAGGTAAAGGAGGACAAGGCAAAACTCAGCGGATTCTCCAAGGAGGAGATAGTCTTCACCATGAGGGCTCTGATAGGAGGCATGCAGGTTGGAGTCCTCCAGAATACGGACACGGAGCACGTCCCCATAAAGCTTAGGCTGGCTGAAGAGTTCAGAGTCCCGGAAATACTCAGGAATCTAAAGCTCGTGAACTCAAGAGGTCAGGCGGTTCCCCTCGTTGAGCTCGTTGAGCTTGAGGAGACGACCATACCCGAAATCATTTATCACAAGAACTTAAGGAAGGTCATCTACGTTACAGGTGACGTTGCAGGTAGGGAGGAGGCACCTTTCTACGGAATTATGGACGTCCGAGACAAAGTCCTCGGTGTTGAAAATCCCTACGGGAGCGTAGGGGAGCTCTGGATGTCACTACCCCTTATAGAGGACAGGGTTTACGTCAAGTGGGACGGCGAGATGCACATAACCCTTGAGGTGTTCAGGGATCTCGGTCTCGCCTTCGGCGTTGCGCTGTTCGTCATGTACGTGCTGATACTGGGCTGGTTCAAGAGCTTTAAGGCACCGGGTATAATAATGGCGCCCATACCCCTTACCCTCGTGGGTATAATTCCCGGGCACTGGCTCATGGACAACGTCCTCGGCGGGGTGTTCTTCACCGCAACCTCAATGATAGGCTTCATAGCCCTCGCTGGGATAATTGTCAGGAACTCAATACTCCTCGTTGACTTTGCCGAGGAGAGGATCAGGGAAGGGCTACCACCTCACATGGCGGTCGTGGAAGCCGGCGTTATAAGGACGAGACCCATACTTCTCACGGCTGTCGCCGTCATAATAGGCGCCTTCGTAATTCTCTTTGATCCCATATTCAACGGGCTCGCCATCTCCCTGATCTTCGGTACCATCGGCTCAACCACCCTGACCCTCGTGCTCATACCCCTAATGTACTATGCCTCAAAAACGAAAGGACTCCCTCCGGAGGCGTGCCCAACGCCCGAGACCATAAAGAGAGACCTGATGTCAGACTGAGGGGCTCAGCCCTCTCCCCTCAGCTTCTCCTTTATGCTTCTTACGGCATCCTTTGGAGAGGAGCTTTCCTCTATCCACAGCTCGGCGAGAGAGTAAACCTTTTCCCTCTCCTCCATGAGTTTTCTCAGCTCCTTCTCACCCCTCCGCAGGAGGGGTCTGTTTGGATCGTCCCCACACCTCCTCAGGAACTCCTCGTAGGAGACCCTGAGCCAGACAACGAGACCCTTGTCCTTCATGAACCCCATAGCCTTCGGGTTCGCACCGAGTCCACCACCCGTTGATATTACAACTCCCTCTTTCTCGGCGAGCTCCTTAAGCAACCCAAGTTCAAGCTCCCTGAAGTAACCCTCGCCCTTCTTCTCAAATATCTCAGGTATGCTGAGCCCCTCCCTCCTCACTACCTCCTCATCAACGTCCACGAACTTCCAGCCGAGTTCCTCCGCGAGGAGTTTCCCGACGGTGGACTTCCCGCTGCACATAAAGCCCACTAAGAATACCCTTCCGTATCTCAATAGCCCCTCTGCTCAGTCCTTCCACTGTGGCAGGCTGTGCAGTTGAACTCCCTGTTCGCCTTCCTGACCAGTCCGAAGTCCATGGCTATCCTCTGGTGTCTGGAATGTATCTCCGGGTTGGGGATAAATTTTCTGAGCCTCTTTATCCCGAGCCCCTGGTGGCACTGATAACATGTGAACATAGCCTCCTTCCACAGCTTGACAGCCTTCTCCTTATCCTTGTCCTTGAGAGCTTGAACGAGCTCAACGTACATTATCCTGTTCCTCTTCTTGACGACCCTTTTGACCTCTTGGGGGAACTTAAGCATCATAGGTGCCGCAAGGGACATATTCTTCCCGCAGGCGGAGAGTCCTGAAGCCTCCTTTATAAGGTGAACTCCCGCGATGTAGTTCTCGTGCTCAATCAGCCCCCTGAGCTTGACGAAGCTGAAGAAGGTCTTGTAGGCACCCGCCTTAAAACCCACAACCCTGTGGGCTAAGAAGTTGGCAGCCTTTACCACCTGCCTGGTATTCCTTCCTCCAACAATTAGCACCTTTCTGCCCTTCCACTGCACCACCTTCAGGGTGGGCTTGCTGAACTTCAACCCGAGGTTCTTAACTATGGAGTTGTTCGTTCCCACGAGTATTATGTGCTTCTTCGTTTTCAACGCCCTGTTAAGGGGCATGACTATCGTGGGCAGCTTTCCCTTCCTGACCGCTCTCGGGGTAAGTCCCATGTCCTCAGTCCACTGACCGAGGTAGTAGGCTATGTTTGAGGCGGCAGACAGGACAGCCCTGCTCTCGCTCTTGCCGTAAGCTATAACCACGTTGGGAGCGGTTACCTCCGAAACCTCCGCCGGTGTTCCAGTCCACGCCTTGGTGTAGGTCACGAAGGGGAACCTCTTTACCTCTCCGAATGTATCCAGTACTGGCTTTGAGAACACTACACCCACAACTGCCAGTAGGATCAGAAACAGCATGTAACCCACCTCCGGTTAGTAATTACTTATATTTTACGAGTTTCTGTCCGAAGTCTTCCCCGTAGAAGTACCTCACTATTGCCCTGTATATAGACCAGGCTACCTTCCTCTGGAACTCTGGGCTGCTGAGCTTTCTCGCCTCGTGGGGGTTTGTTATGAAGCCCGTCTCCACCAGAACGGAGGGTATACCCGGGGTCTTAAGAACAGCAAAGCCCGCCCTGTTTATTCCCTTGAAGAAGACGCCCTTGCCTATGACCCTCTTTAGCTCGTTGGAGAGCAGCCTCGCAAAGTAAACGCTTTCCGTCAGCGTCACGTCTATGGCGAGGTCTGCCAGAACCCTCTTCACCACGCCGGAGCGTATGTTCGCTGCATCTCCCAGGACGAGCTTGGCGTAGCGCCTGCTGTTGAGTATCTGGTGCTTCTTCTCAACAGCCCTTTTGTAGGACAGGGCGAACACCTGGGTTCCCCTGGCTCTCGGATTCTTACGGGGTGCCGCATCTGAGTGGATGCTTATAAACAGGTCAGCCCTGTTCCTGAGGGCTATCTCAGACCTCTTGTGAAGGGGTATGAAGTAATCCCTGTCACGGGTGAGTATGACCTTAAAACGTCCATCACGCCTGAGGAACTCCGCAACCTTCCTCGCTATGGCGAGATTTATGTGCTTCTCCTTTATTCCTCCGTAACCTATGGCACCCGGGTCTTTACCTCCGTGCCCTGCGTCTATCACAACTACCTTGTCCTCGTAGATTACGGGTTGAGCCTTAGCTTTCTCTATGATTGAGGCTATAGGATCCTCCTCTGGCTTCTTGCGGACACTCTTCAGCTTTTTCTTCACCGGCTTTCTGTCGTCTATAACCACCACCTTAGGCTCCTGGGTAGCCTTCGTCTCTTCACCGAGTATGCTCAGTATCTCTGCATAGAGGTCGTTGTCTTCCCTGTATATGTCAAGCACTATCCTGTTGGGGTCTCTCAGCTTGAAGTACTTCAAGGAGAAGTTCCTCTCGTAGTAGAGGACTACCCTCGTACCCCAGGGATGTCTTCCTACCCTGTACCTTATATCCGATGGAAGGTTCAGCCTCGCTACCCTCCTCTCCCCATATATATCTATGACTATCCTCCTCGGCTTCTCAAGTGTGAAGACCCTGAAGTCCCTCTTCTTGGTCAGGTGGAAGACTATCCTTATCTTCCCGTCGTATATGCCGTACTTCGTCCCCGTAACCTTCCCGAAGGGAAGGTCTATCAACAAGAACAGAAATAAAAAGAGACTAAAATTGGTCAAACTCTTTGGGGACATGAACCTCCTCCTGTGCCTCCTCCTTCTTGGTAGCCCACGGACCGAGCGGGAAGTTTATCATCACCGGGTTGGGTATGTCCGGCTGGTAGAGGATCATGCTTCCCTTCTTGAGCATTATCGCCCTCTGCCTGAAGTTGCCCGTCAGAAACTCGTACTCCTTGCTGAGAACTTCGGAGCTGTCAAGCCTTCCGGTTACCTTTATAGCTGCGTTTGCCACTATCCTCTTCTCCACCTCGCTCGCGGTCTGCTGAGCCCCTATGAGTATCACGCCCAAGCTCCTGCCCCTCTCCGCTATGTCCAGAAGTATGTCCTTTATAGGGCTCCACCTGTCCTTGGGAGCGTACTTATTAAGTTCGTCAAGAACGACGAATATTTTAGGGTAGGGGTTCCCGCTCTCCTCTTTCTCCCTGAATATCCTTTTGAGCATTGAACCAACCACAAACATCTTGGCGATGCCGTGCAGGTCGGATATGTCTATCACCGTCAAACGGTGCCTCTTCCAGTCTATAGGTCTGGTCTCGTGTCCGTGTATAAGGCTCCTGCAGTGGGAGGCAGCGTGGTGAAACCTCCTGAGGAAGGCGTAGGCGGTAGCCGTGGCGGCTGTGCCGAACCACTCCCTATACCTGTCAGGATCGGTCTTGCTCTCCTTATCCTCTATGACCTCCTGTAGTATCTCCCTCAAGCGGTCAAGGCTATCTATCTCCCTTCCGTTCTCATCGGTCAGTATGTCAGGGGGACTGATCCTGGCGAGCTGCTGGAGTTTTTCCGTGACCCTGTCTATTACGTAGTGGAGTGAGGAAGCGCCGTCGTCACCTTCGGCGAAGAGGAACCTCAGCAATCCCTCCTGAGCGAACTCCTTCATACTCCAGCAGTAAGGGCTGATCCCCTCAAGCCTGTCCTTTGTCGCGGGGACGTTGCTTCCAGGCATCTCCGGTGGTGCGAAGAAACCCACGTTGATGAAAGGCTTAGCCTCAAGCCCCATCCTCTTGAAGTCTTCCTCAAACTTTCCACCGAACTTCCTGTTCTTCTTGTCTATCCAGAGCAGGTCTTTACCCTTGACGTTGAATATGAGCCCGTGGATCCTGTCCCTGTCGTCCGCCCTCTGGAAGACCGAATATAGAAGGAAGAGGGCGTAAGAAGTCTTGGTGGCAACCCCAGACATACCCGATATGGAGACGTGGGCGCCCTCCCTTCCGTTAAGGAAATCGTAGTTCAGATAAACCACGTCGCCGCTCCTTGAGAGACCCACGGGTATCCGGTTCTTCATACCGTCGTAGTAAAGAGCCTTATCAAGCTCCTCTCCCTGCGCCCTGAAGGCGGGGTCTCCCGGAGTAGGGGGTATGTATATCTCCGGCTCTATCCTCGTTACCATAACCCTCGCCATGTAGGCTATGTTCGCTGGAACTATACCGCTGTTTACCAGCTGGGCGTCGTAGACGAGCTCTACGCCCTCAAGGTACTTCTGAACTTCGTGGACGAGCCCGTAAAACTTTATCTCCTTTGAGCTGCCGTCAATTCTGGAACGTACCATCACCACGTCATCAAGCTGAAGGTAGTTTCCGCTCTCCACACCAACCCAGAACTCAAGGGGGTCGGAGGGCTTTGTTCCCAGGACTATTCCAACCGGCTTCATGCTTCAACCTCCGTATATGTCTCTGAGTATCCTTTCCCCTCCCTGCTGTAGAAGGCTCTCTGCGAGCCTCTCTCCGAGCTCCGAAGCCTCTTCGGGTTTACCCACTTCCTCACCTTCAATAAATTTAAGACCTTCAAGGTCGGATATGAAACCTCTTACGGTGAGTGTATTCCCCTTCACCTGTGCGAAGGCTCCTATGGGAACCTGACATCCCCCTTCAAGCCTCCTTAGAAAAGCCCTCTCACACTCAGCCCTGACCCTGCTCTCTGGGTGGTTTAAGGGCTCTATCAACCTGAGAGTCTCCTCGTCCCCTTCCCTGATCTCTATGGCGAGGCTTCCCTGCCCCACGGCAGGTATGAAGTAGTCTAAAACCTCCGTCACCTCGTCCTCGTAGCCCATCCTCTTTACACCTGCGTAGGCGAGTATTATGGCGTCGTACATACCCTCCTTCAGCTTTCTGACCCTCGTATCCACGTTCCCCCTGAGAACTTCAACCTCAAGGTCTCTCCTAAGCCTCTTGAGCTGTACCTGTCTCCTGAGAGAGGAAGTCCCTACCTTGGCGCCCTCGCGGAGCTCCAACAGCTTACCTCCATCCCTTGATAGAAGGACATCGTGAGGCTCCTCTCTCTCCGTTATTGCACCGAGGGTCAAGCCCTCCGGTATGACCATTGGAACGTCCTTCAGGGAGTGCACCGCAAGGTCAATGCGTCCTTCCATGAGCGCCTGTTCTATCTCCTTCACGAAGAGCCCCTTCCCCCCTATCTTCGCAAGGGGAGAGTCCAGTATCTTGTCGCCCGTGGTGGTTATCTTTACGAGCTCAACCTCCACGCCCCACTTTTTCTCAAGGAAGCTCTTCACGAAGTTTGCCTGCCACAGGGCAAGCTTGCTCTTTCTCGTTCCTATCCTGACACGCATGAAAGCTATTATATGACCGAGCGTAGCTTGTCTTTGCTCAAAAACTTTGTATCATATTAAGCATGTTTCAATTCACAGAGGAACAGATAAAGAGGTATGCAAGACACATAATACTGCCCGAGGTTGGCGGACAGGGTCAGGAGAAGCTCCTGAAGTCCAAGGTTCTCGTGATAGGTGCAGGTGGTCTCGGCTCGCCGGCTCTCTTCTACCTCGTTGCCGCGGGCGTTGGAAAGGTGGGAATAGTTGACTACGATGTGGTGGACTTCTCCAACCTCCAGAGACAGATACTACACAACACCGACAGGGTGGGTGTTCCCAAGGTTGAGTCCGCAAAGCAGACCCTAAAAGCCCTCAACCCAGACGTGGAGATAGTCACCTACAACCAGATGGTAAACAAAGACAACATAATGGACTTGATAAAGGACTACGACGTCATACTTGATGGAACGGATAACTTCCCCACAAGGTTCCTCATAAACGACGCCTGTTATTTTGCAGGCAAGAAGCTGGTATCCGCCGCAATGCTGAGGTTTGAAGGGCAGTGTACCGTCTTTGACTTCACCGACAAGGAGAACTCTCCCTGTTACAGGTGTCTCTTTCCCGAGCCACCGCCCCCAGGTATGGTTCCCTCCTGTCAGGAGGCGGGCATACTGGGCTCCATAGGCGGGATAATGGGTTGTATACAGGCAACGGAGGCAATAAAGGTTCTCCTCGGCATAGGTGAGCCGCTGATAGGCAAGCTCCTAATAATGGACGCCCTGTCCATGGACTTCAGAAAGGTCAAGCTCAGGAAAGATCCCGAGTGTCCCCTCTGCGGTAAAGAACCCAAGATCAAAGAGCTTATTGAGTACGACCACACCTGTGAGGCGAGGTTTTAAGGTTCACCCTTGGGTAAGGTCATACTCAGTCTATACGTCCTCTTGAGCTTCCTAATATTCCTCTTGGGTTCAGCCACCATGTACTCCATATACCTCAAGGTGGGCAGCCTTCCCACTCAGCTATACCTGGTGGTAGTGATGTTAGGCTTCATGGCTCTGGTGTCCGTTTTCGTCTCCGTTAGGCTTAAAAGTAGGGTGTGGATCTCGGACTACTCCACCGCAGGCAAGTTGGCGTTTTTTGTCTCTGTGGGAGCGATGCTCACCCTCGGTCTTTACATGGGCGTTAAGCTATCGGACGCCTTCAACTTCCCAATTCTTTGGCAGAAACTCTCGTTGGCTCTCTTCTTTGCCATTTTGCCTCCCTTCTCTGTAATAGTCATGTTTCTATTCCTTCCCTTTGGCAGAACCGAACCCAAATCATAGAAAGGCTTTAACTTCTGTGAGAAAGTGGAGAACATGAAGATACTTCTCTGCGATTCAAACCTTATCACCGCCTCCAAGGTGGGATCTCTGCTCAGGTCTCAGGGCTGGGAGGTGTTCTCCGCAAGCAGGTGGAACAAGGTGAAGGAGATCCTTGATGAGAACGCGGACGTTTCCATCGCCTTCGTGAACCTTGAGGGCTTCGGCGGTGAGGAGGTAATGGAGAACATAAAGAAGGAATTCCCTCAGATAAAGGTGGTAGCCTACTGCGGTCACATGAATATCCAGCTCCAGGACAAAGCCCGCCAGTTGGGTGCTGATATGGTGGTGCCCAACAGCTCCGTGGCTTCTCAAGCTCACATAATCGCCAAAGAGGTCACCTCTTGACCCAAGTTATGGGTCCGTAGTATATCTCCGAAGCGCTCTGCCCTATCGCCTCCGAGAGGGAAGGGTGGCTATACATGGTCTTGGAGGCGAACTCCACGTCCTTGCTATCCCTTATCATGTGGACTACCTGGTGTATGAGCTCGCCCGCGTTTGGACCGACTATGTGGCAGCCCAGTATCTCTCCCGTGTCCTCGTCCGCCACTATCCTGACAAAGCCTTCATTCTCTCCGTCGTCCATAGCCTTCGGGTTGGAAACGAAGGAGGTCACACCAACCTTTACCTCGTAATCCTCTTCCTCAGCCTGATCCTCTGTAAGACCGACACTTGCCACCTCAAAGGCTGAGTAGATTATCTTTGGAACTACCCTGTCGTCCCTCTTCCAGTCCGTTCCCCCGAGTATGTGGTTAACCGCTATCTTCCCTTCATACATAGCCTTGTGAGCGAGCATGAGAGGAGAGGTTATGTCCCCACAGGCGTATATGTTGGGAACGCTGGTTTGGGAGAACTCGTTTACCTTCACAAAGCCCTTGCTATCCTTCTCAACTCCCACCTCTTCAAGTCCGAGACCTTCCGTGTTGGGCTTCCTACCGACCGCAAGGAGGATAAAGTCCGCAGAGACCTCACTTCCGTCGGTTAGCTTCGTTTTCACGCCGTCAGGCGTCTTTTCCCAACTCTCAATGGTGGTTTTAGTTCTGACGTCAACACCCAACTGCTTCAATTTCCTGCCTAAATACCTGCCTGAGTCCTCGGGAATGTCATCGGAGGGAAGTAGGCTCCTCTGGAGCTCTAACAACACCACCTCAGCCCCGTACTTCTTGAAGATGTAGGCAAACTCCACTCCCACGGCGCCACCGCCGACTATCACCACCCTCTTGGGAAGAGAGTCCAACTCCCATATCTGGTCTGTATCCACCACGTACTTACCGTCGGGAACCAAATCTCCCACCGCTACGGGTCTTGAACCGGTGGCTATAAGTATGAACTTGGTCTTTATGGTCTCCTCCGCACCCTCCACGAACACGGTGTTCGGGTCTTTTATCACACCCCTGCCGTAAACTATGGGAAGGTTTATCTGGTTGGCGAACTTCTTGAAGTTCTCCCTGATGGTCACGACCACGTCGTCCCTGCCCTCTTTCAGGCTTGCGTAATCTATCTCATGACCTG
Organism: Hydrogenivirga sp. 128-5-R1-1; assembly: GCF_000171895.1. Lineage (NCBI taxonomy): Bacteria > Pseudomonadati > Aquificota > Aquificia > Aquificales > Aquificaceae > Hydrogenivirga > Hydrogenivirga sp. 128-5-R1-1. The sequence goes on along the minus strand of NZ_ABHJ01000004.1, from coordinate 128,517 downwards.
TTGGCTTTATACCCCAGCGCTGGGCTATCTCCATCTGGTCAAGGAGGTGTGCCCCGTGCCTCATGTATTTGGAGGGTATGCAACCCCTGTTAAGGCAGTTTCCACCCACACTCTCGGGAGACAGTTCCACCAGAACCGTCCTCATCTTCCTTCTGTAGGCGTATATTCCCGCTTCGTATCCTCCACTTCCCGCACCCATAACCACGAGGTCAACTTCCATCCTCAGCCTCCTGAAGCTTTTAAGAATATTATGATAAACCTAATCTTCCTAACCCACCCCCAGAGCTTGTGAGGGTGTAAATTAATCTCATGCACAGGAAGAACAAAGAGCTCGCCCAGATATTTGAAAAGATAGCGGACATACTGGAGTTCCTTGGGGACAACATATACAGGGTAAACTCCTACCGCAGGGCGGCGAACCTCATATCCGAACTTCCCGAAGACATAGAGGAGCTCTACAGGAGGGGAAAGCTAACAAAGCTTCCGGGAATAGGTTCCTCAACCCTCCTCAAGATTGAGGAGTTCCTGCGCACGGGAACGGTTAAAAAATACGAAGACCTTAGGAAGAGAGTCCCCGAAGACCTGCTTGAGCTGATGGACGTCCCCGGTATAGGACCAAAAACCCTGAAGGTGGCTTACGAGAAGCTCGGGGTTCGTTCCAAGGAGGACTTCATCAGAGCTCTGAAGGACGGCTCACTCGCCAAATTGCCCGGATTTGGTCCCAAGAAGGTTGAGAAGATCCTGAAGGGCATAGAGCTCTGGGAGAGCGTTCAGGAGAGGATACCGCTCATAGAAGCGTACCCCATGGCTCAGGACGTCCTTGAGTACATGAAGAGGGAGGAGAGCATAGAGAACATATCGGTGGCGGGTAGCCTCCGTCGTATGAAGGAAACGATCGGCGACATAGACATACTTGTAACGGCTGAGAGGAAAAACTGGCGCAGGATACACGAGTACTTCGTCAGATATCCGGACGTGAACAAGATCCTTGCTAAGGGAGAGACCAAGTCAAGCGTGGTTCTTAAAAACGGCAGGCAGGTAGACCTGAGAACTGTTGAACCTGAGAGCTGGGGTGCAGCCCTCCAGTACTTCACCGGCTCAAAGGAACACAACGTCAGGGTGAGAGACATAGCCAAGGAGAAGGGGCTGAAGGTTAACGAGTACGGCGTGTTCAGGGCGGACACCGAGGAGAGGCTCGGAGGGGAGAGTGAGGAGGAGGTTTACAGGCTCGTGGGTATGCAGTGGATCCCTCCGGAGATAAGGGAGAACTGGGGAGAGATAGAGCTCGCCCTTGAGGGCAAACTCCCTAAACTGGTGGAACTGAAGGACATAAAGGGCGACTTCCACATGCATACGAACTGGAGCGATGGCATAAACTCCCTTGAGGAGGTGGTTGATGCCTGTTACAAGCTCGGGTACGAATACATAGTCATAGGAGACCACTCCCAGAGCGCGAGGGTTGCAAACGGTCTGACACCTGAGAGATACAGAGAGCAGTGGAGATTGATAGATAAACTTAACGAGGTGTACAACCTGAAGGGTCTTTACATACTCAAGGGATGTGAAGTGGACATACTCCCTGACGGTAGCTTAGACCTGCCCGATGAGCTCCTTGAGGGCTTTGACTTCGTGGTAGCGTCCATACACTCAAGGTTCAACCAGGACAACACCTACAGGATACTCAAGGCTATGGAGAACCCCTACGTAAACCTCATAGGACATCCCACGGGCAAGGCTTACGGACAGAGGGAGGGTTACCCTCTGGACATGGAGAAGGTTATGGAGACAGCCTTGGAGACTGGGACAGCCCTTGAGATAAACACCTTTCGGACAGACCTCTCACCAGACAATATAAGGAGGTGCGTTGAGAGGGGCGTTACGTTAGCTGTTGTAACCGATGCACACGCGGTCAGCCACCTGCCCTACATTAAGGTGGGTGTTGGTATAGCCCGGAGGGGGTGGGCACCTCCAGAGCTAATCCTGAATACGAAGGATTTAAAGGGTATAAAAAGGTTCGTCTCTGAAAAGAGGAAAAGGCTCGCCAAGATGGGCTGATCAGTGGGTCGTGCAGACGGAACAGACGTCAAAGCTCCTGACAACTATCTCGGCTTTGAGCTCCGAGTCAAGCCCCAAGAGGGCTCTCTCCGCAACGCCGAGGTGCTCGGCGTCCCTCGGACCCAGATTCCACACGGTAGGGGTTATTATGTTATAGCTCCTTATCCTGCCCCCTTCTATCTCAAGCTCGTGTATGAGCGTTCCCCGGGCAGCTTCAACCACACCCACGCCCCGCCCGCTGAAGACCTTTTCGTCCACCGAAGGTCTGTTCCAGGAAGGCTCATCAAGCTTTATGCGGTGAAGGGTTCTCTGAGCCTCTGTAAAGAGCCTGACAGCCTCGTCCATCCTCGCAACTACCCTGACGAGAACAGAGCTTCCAAACCTTCTGAAGAGACTACCTATGACCCTGTTGCCGCTTACAAGCTGTCTCGCCAGAGGACCCGTTTCGCAGGGTAGCCCTGAGTACCTCGCCGCCTTAGACCAGGTGTAGGCAGAACCGTTCCTCCTGAAGAAGGTGAACTCATCGTTTTCGGAGACCTTATCTGCATCAAAGGGGCTGACACCTTCCCGTGTGAAGAAGCCACTCCTGAAGAGGGGCTTGAGCTCCCCGCCCGTTATGAACCTATCGTAACTCCTTCCTTCCTCGTGGAGGTTATGCTCTATGGCAACCTCGGTAAACCTACCCAGGTCACCACGTATATCCTTGAGGTAGTTCCTGCCCTTCAGAGACAGGTACTCCTCCAGAGGCATACCGAGGAGCCAGCTCTCAAAGAAAGTCTTTAACCTTTCCAGAAAGAGCTCAGCCTGTGAAAGCTCGTAGCCCGTCGGGTCACACACAACACCCCCGGGGACTGCGTAGGATGTGTGGGGCCACTGACCTCCGAAAAGGGCTATCACCTTGATCGGCATGTTGCTCGCCCTAAGAGCCTCTACCCAGGCTCTACCCCTGAGAGGTTCGTACAGCTCTGCGATAGAGGGTTCCAGCTTCACTATGTCCGGCAGAAGATACATGTAGAACCACCTCAGGTGGTTCTGGAGCATCTCACACATAAGGGTTAGCTTCCTTATCTCAAGCGCCTTGTCTGAAAGCTGGACGGGATATCCCTCACTGGAGTAGGCGTCTTCAATAGCCTTCACGCACGCCATAAGGTGCGCATGACCGCATATACCGCACACCCTCGGAACTATGACGAGGGCGTCTAAGAAGGGCTTTCCCTTTAACAGCCTCTCAAAGCCCCTGTAGTCCATGGCGCACAGGAAGGCATCATCAACCCTGCCCGACTTCCACAGGAGCTTGAGCTCAATCTCCCCCTCAACTCTGTTTAAAACCTTCCTCTCAATCTTCATCCATCAGCCTCTTCTTCAGCCTCTCGGGTGCAAAGGTCTTTGCCACGCCTGAGAGCAGGATATAACCCCTCTTGGACACACCCAGAGGCAGCTCCTCAGGTAGCCCCATAACGTGCTCTGTCTCAAGCATGTTCTCCCGGGGGAAGTCGTACTCCGTGCATCCCACGCAGGGCATACCAGCCCGCGTTTTTGAGCTTACACCGTTCCAGAGTATCCTGTTGCAGGAGGAGTGGGTCATTGGTCCCCTGCAACCGAAATAGTAGAAGAGGCAGCCTTCCTTCCTACCGAGCTCGGTAGCCTCAACCTTCCACTCAAAGTACTCGTTTCTAAGACAGCCGTGATGGGTCAGGTAGGCGTAGAGCTCCTTGGGTCTTCCCATGGAGTCCAGCTCAATGTCTCGTCCCGAAAGTATCTTGAGCAGAACGTAGGACAACCACGAGGGGTGGGCTGGACAACCGGATAGGTTTATCACCGGGAGACCGGAACCTGAGCGAAAGTTCCCACCGAGCACTCCCCCTCTGTGCTTAAACCTGTACTGTAAGCCCTTTACCTCCTGACTGTACTTCCCCGGAATGTTACCGAATACGGCACAGTTGCCAAGAGCTATCACGTAGTGAGCCTTCTTGGCAAGCTTTTTCAAGACCTTCCTCATCTCCATGCCGCAGAGACGACGGAGGTTCTTTCCCACCGCCCCCTCAAATATCAGGACATCAAGCTCCTCTTGCCCCTCAAGGATAGAGGGCACCACCTCCTCCTCACTCCTCTCCCAGCTCAAAAAAGGGCAGAACAGAACCTCAAACCTGTTCAGGATCTCGTCGGCAGAAGGGTCCTCAGCACACAGAAAGGACTGGGTATTCCCGCTGCAGGTAAGTCCCTGAAGCCAGAGAAGCTTCATGCTACCTTTATAATATGTTCTGCCTTATAAACTACAAGGGCGTAGATAAACCCCTTCCCTGGGATGGGCTCATAGTTGAGGTGGGCTTCGGTAGGGGTGAGTTCCTCCTGAAGCTCGCGAGAGATAACCCAGAAAAGAAAGTCCTCGGCTTTGAGCTTTCAGGCATATCCATAGAGAAGCTCCTGAAGAAACTCCGGAGGGAGGATCTCAGAAACGTCCACTGCACGAGGATAGACGCATACTGGGGCTTTCACTTCCTTCTCAGGGACGGCTCCGTGGAGAGAATTTACATCAACTACCCAGACCCCTGGTTCAAGAAGAGAGACTACAAGAGGAGGTTAACCACGCGGAAGAACTTATATATGTTCCACAGAAAGATGAGGCAGGGAGGAATCATAAGGATCAGGACTGACTACGGACCCTTTGCTGAGTTCAGCTTAGAGGAAGCGGAGTGGCTCGGTGGCTTTGATACAACCATGAGAGAGTTGAGCGTAAAGGAGCCCCTGACCAAGTACGAGCGCAGGTGGCTCTCCGAGGGAAAGAAGCTCTACGAGCTCACCCTGAAAAAGTCCGGAGAGACCAGGCCTGTGGAGACACCAAAGGTAAAGGAGGTGAAGGAGTTGTTCCCGGTAAAGGTTGAAGGCAGAACTCCCCAGTTTGACAGGCTTGAGAACGTTGAGGAGAAGCTTGAAGACAGGGTATACACGAAGTTCTTTCGCAGTTACACCCGGGAGGGTGTCTTTCTTATTGAGACCCTCCTATCGGAAGAGGGCTTTACCCAGAAGTTCTTCATAGAGGCGAGGCGTAAGGGAGAGCACTGGTTGGTGGACGTATCACCCCACAGCGAAGTCCTCAGGACTGAGAACTTGAAGAAGGTAGTTCAACTGGTCGCAGAGAGGGGGTTCAAACCATGAGCTCCCTTATACCCTCACACTTCATTATCTTGGAGAACACGGTGCTTATCACGTAGTCGGAGAGCTTGATAACCTCCGTCTGGAGCTTGTGAGCTATATAGAAACCTTCCCTGGGGAACTTCTCAAGGACATACTCTTCAACCTCTTTGCCGTTTATCTCTATGGTTTCCTTCTTGGATATCCAGCCCTTCTTATATCTGAACTGAGCGTTGTAGGATATCTGGTGGGCACCTCCAAGGGGGATGTCCCAGAGTATCACAGGATAAACGGTCATGCTGAGGTGGAGACCAAGTATGTTTATGTACTTGTATATCTTCAGCCAGTTGACCATACACCTGTCCTTCTCGCAGTCTTCAATCAGGTGGGCGTACTCGTCAAAGGCGAAGTGGTGTTCCAGTATGCACATAAACCTCTTCTCGTTCCTACCGAGCCATCTGCGCAGCTCCTCAAGCTGCTCCTCGTCTGCAGAGCTAAGGTTCGCAAGGAAACGCCTTATATCAAAGCTGAACTCCTCTACCTGTTCCATGGCACCGCCCCCTCTCATTAATATCTCCCAAAGTCTTCCTTCTTCAAAACTTTAAATTTATGAAGCTATAAAGGTGATTAATACCCGATAGCCTTCTTGGCAAGGAGGTCTTTAACAACCCTCTCTATACCCTCCGAATCTATACCCACCATGCTCCTGAGCAGGTTTTGGTTGCCGTGTTCTATGAATCTGTCAGGCACCCCGAGGTTAACAACCCTCTTGGCTACTCCCTTTCTGGCAAAGAACTCAAGCACACCTGTGCCGAACCCTCCCACGACGGTGTTGTCTTCAACGGTCAGGAAGAGGTCGTACCTCGCCGTGAGCTCCTCCAATAGCTTCTCGTCCATAGGCTTTATAAACCTTGCGTTGACCACCCCCACCCGTATGCCCTCTTTGTAGAGCCTTTCAGCAGCCCTGAGAGCCTGATATACCGGGTATCCCGTAGCCAGTATAACGAGCTCTTCTCCCTCAAGGAGCTCCTCCCAGGAGCCTATCTCTATCTCCTGGAAGTCCTCCGTGGGCACTCCGTAGGCTGCACCCCTCGGATAGCGCACCGAGAAGGGAAGTCCGCTCTTGACGGCCGTGTAGAGCAGGTTCCTGAGCTCCTGTTCGTCCTTTGGAGCCGAGACTACCATGTTGGGGACGCACCGCAGGTAAGAGAGGTCAAAAACTCCATGGTGTGTCGGTCCGTCGTCCCCAACAAGTCCGCCTCTGTCTATGGCAAAGGTTACGGGAAGCTTCTGAAGAGCGATATCGTGTATGACCTGGTCGTACGCCCTCTGGAGAAAGGTGGAGTAATAGGAGGCTATGGGTCTCATGCCCTCACAGGCGAGTCCTCCCGCGAAGGTCGCCGCGTGTTGCTCGGCGATGCCCACGTCAAAGAACCTGTCCGGGAAACGCTTTGAAAACTCAACGAGCCCAGAGCCTTCCCTCATAGCGGGCGTTATTACCACGATCCTGTCGTCCATCTCGGCGAGTTCAACGACAGCCTTACCGAAAACAGAAGTCCAGCTCGGAGGTGAGGGCTTCTTTATTATCTCTCCAGACTCTACCTTGTAGGGAGCTACGCCGTGCCACTTCACAGGGTCTTCCTCGGCGTGGGGGTAGCCCTTACCCTTCTTTGTAGCCACGTGAAGAAGGACGGGACCCTCAATGTCCTTGACGTTCTTCAGGGTCTTCTCAAGGGCTGCTATGTTGTGCCCGTCCACCACACCTATGTAGTTGAATCCGAGCTCCTCAAAGAGAACACCGGGAGATATGAGTCCTTTCAGAAACTCTTCGGTGAGCTTCATGAACCTAAGAGGTGTCTCACCGAAATGCTTTAATAGGCTCTTTATCCTCTGCCTTGACTCCTGAACGAAATGTCCGCTTATTATCCTGTTCAGGTAGGTGGATATAGCTCCAACGTTGGGAGATATGGACATCTCGTTGTCGTTGAGTATGACGATAAACCTGTTCGGTCTCAAATGCCCGGCGTTGTTCAACGCCTCAAAAGCCATACCCGCTGTCATGGCACCGTCACCTATAACGGCTATGACGTGGCTGTCGTCTCCCTTCATATCTTTCGCTACCCTGAAGCCAAGGGCTGCAGATATAGAGGTTGAGCTGTGCCCCGCACCGAAGGCATCGTAGGGGCTCTCCTCCCTCCTGAGAAAGCCTGCTATACCTCCATGCTGTCTTAAAGTATGGAAGAGATCCTTCCTGTCCGTGAGTATCTTCCAGGGGTAGCCCTGATGTCCTATGTCCCACACGACCGTGTCCGCAGGGGGAGAGAACACCCTAAGCAGGGCTATAGTCAGTTCAACAACGCCCAGCCCTGGACCAACGTGACCTCCGTTTTTTGACGTTACCTCTATTATGTAGTCCCTGACTTCCTGGGCGAGCCTCTTTAGGTCTTCTTCAGATAGCTCCTTGAGATCCTCAGGACCCTTGTATCTTGAAAGGAGTTCGTACTTCTCAAGCATAAGCTAAAAGTTATTTCCCTTCAGAAGAAAATCAATCTGAGCAACCACCCGAATATAAGCACCGCAAGGGAAAGACCGAGACCCACGAAGGAGAAGGCTATTCCCACCTTCCTGCCGAGTTCCTTCTGCTTTATCCACAGGGGTATGAAGGTTACCAGGGTAAAACCCATCAGAGCTATACCGAGCCACTTGTGGGGAAAGAGAAATATAAAGGGTGCCTTCTGCTGGACGTACTGGGTGCCCGCCACCGCGAGCCCGGTCAAGACCGCAAGTATTGAGAATACCACAGAGATAGCGTGGTTTGTAAGGGCGTAGTAAAAGGCAAAGTTTGAACTTCTGAGAAAGGTAAAGTAGATGAAGTAGGCGGTATAGGAAGACACAAGCGCTCCCACTGCAAAGTAGATCACCAACGGATGATAGTTCATGCTCACTACCTCCTCACACTCGCCTCAAACTCTATTATATCTTTGTATAGAAGTTTAAGAATATTCTTATGATCCTCCTTCCCTTCCTCTATGCTGTCCATGAGCTCCTCCAGCTTACGGGTGAAGCTCTCCGATACGAAGGGAAGTATCTTCTCCTGCTTCTTGAGGAACTCGTATATCTCCTTGCCCAGCTTTGTGGGTATAAGGAAACCGCTCCTCTCTATGACGTAGCCCCTGTCTAAGAGCTTCTCTACGGTGCTCGCGTATGTGGAAGGTCTACCTATTCCCCTCCTCTTCATCTCCTGGACGAGGCTTCCCTGTGTGAATAGGTAGGCTCTCGGAAGTTCCCTCAGCTCCTTCAGGTCGGATACGTCCACCGTTCCCCTTAACTCAGGATGGAGCTCTACCTGATACACGAGGTTGAAACCATCCTCCACGATCTCAGTCCTTAAGGTGAGCTCCTGTTCAAGTCCCAGAGCCTTAACCGATACCTTTACGGATTTGACCTTCGCCGGCTTCATCTGGGACGCCATGAAGCGCCTGAATATCAGGTCGTAAAGTGAAATGTGATCCCTTGATAGCTCCTGAACCTGCCCGGAGAGGACAACAGACCTCAGTTCTTCGCTGTCAAGGGGTCTGGAAGGTCTTATACATTCGTGGGCTCCCTCACTTCCCCAGCGCCTCGGGTTGAACAGGTTCTCGGACAGGTTTTCCTTTATGAACTCCCGGGCTACTCCGATCCCCGTATCGGATACCCGAGTTGAGTCAGTTCTGTGGTAGGTTATGAAGCCCTTTTCAAAGAGCTCTTGGGCGAGCTGCATGGTCTTCTTGACCCCGAACTTGAACCTGTCAGACGCCTCCTTCAAGAGGGTATCAGTTGTGAAGGGCGGCGGGGGAGACAGCTCTTCCACCCTCTCCTCCAGCACATCAACCTCAACCGCCTTGAGCTTCTCGTAGAACTCCTTGGCTCTCTTCTTGTCTGGGAGCTCAAACTCCAGCCGGAGCCACCTGCCCTCTCCCTTGAAGGTTATGAGCACGACGTGTCTCTTCTTCCTGTACTCCTTTTCTCTCTCTATTATCCAGCCGAGAACCGGTATTTGAACCCTGCCCCCCGAAAGCCAGACCTTCTGGAAGGTGGACTGGAGTATGCGTGAGACCTCAAAGCCGACCCACCTGTCCGATATCCTCCTGACTATCTGGGCTTTAACCAGGTTCTCGTTAAAGTCCCTCGGCTCCGATAGGGCTCTGCCTATAGCCCTCCGGGTTACCTCGTGGAACTCTATCCTCTTAACGTCCCTGACAAAGGGAGCAAGCAAGCTCCCCACGTCCCAGCCTATCTTCTCACCCTCCGTGTCCGGGTCTGTAGCCACGTAGACGGTATCAACCTCCTGGGATATCTGCCTTAGCCCCTCCGTCGTCTTCTCCTTACCCTCTATAACCTCATACACGGGGACGAAGTCCCCGTCCTTCACCACAACACCGTGAAAGCCTTCCTCCTTAGTGAGGTCAAGTATGTGTCCGAGGGAGGAGGTTATCATCAGGTAAAGGTCGCCTGCCGCTATCTCAAGGGTCTCAAACTCTCCAAACCTCCTTGATATGGGCTTCCCGAAGAAGTTGGCTATGGTGCGGGCTTTGTTGGGAGACTCAACCACTATAAGGACTGGTCTTATGTGCTCCTTCCTCTCTATGCTCTCCCTGCCCTCAAGTATAGCCCTGACCTTCTCCCTGTCTGTATCTATCTCTGCGAGGAGCTCCTTCAGGTTCACCTCTTCCGCTGGGAGGAACTTAACCTCCTCGTTGAACCAGCGTATCTTCCTGAGCAGGTTGTTCAGAGCCCTCCTGTCGTCAACGAGTATGTAGCTTAGACCTTTGGTTATGCCTCCGGCGAACATCCTTGAGGTTCTTCCCGACGCCTGCAGGTATCCTGTGACGTCTGCAACCACTATGGTGTAGCCCCCCTCACTCTTTCTCAGGGTCAGCTCCTCGGAGTTCTCTATCAGGCTTTTAATCTCTTCCGAGAGAAGGAATTTCTTGATCTCTTCCCTTAGGTTCTCTATCCTCTTTTTCAGGTCCGGAGTTCTCTCTATGAAGTCCTCGCTTATGAAGGAATACCTGCGCAGTGTCTGAATCCACCTGTCAACCTCTCTGACTTTCTCCCTGATCTCCTTTGCCACGCTCGGTCTTATGGAGAGGAGAGCCCAGAGCAGATGGGATACACTCGTCTCTATACTGAGGGAGACCGTTATCTTGGGAACTCCGTAAAATAGCGCGTATCTGACCACATGGGGCAGGTCAAGCCCTCTAACGAGCGGGTTTCTGTAAGAGGATATGCCCACAAGAACCTGAACCTTTCCCTTCTCAAACTCGGAGAAGTCCTTAACCTCCTCGTAGGACTTTGCCTTTACCTTAGCCTTCCTGAGTAGTTTAACAACTCTTTCAACGCCCTCCCTTCCAACGTCTGAAGACACAAAGATAAGCCCTCCAGACCCGAGTTCCTTCACCCTGCTAACGAGGGCGCTCTCCATGTCATCAACCTCTTCGTAAAGGTCGGCCACGTTCCTGAGGTAAACGGTGGGCCTTCCCACCTCAAATCCCAACAGCTCCCTGAAGAGCTTTATCCTGCTTGAACGGGGGTTGCCTGTAGCGGAGGAGACTACGAGAACTCCCCTCGCCTTTTCAGAGAGCCTGGCGACCTCTTCGCTCTCTCTCCTTATTAGCTCCCAATCCTCCTTGGTCTTGTTCCTCTTGTCCTTGAGCCTCACGAGCTCGTAGGCACGTTGCACCTCATCCTCGGTAAAGCCAAGCAGGTATAGCACCTTGTCTATGTTCTTTGCTGTCTTCAGGAAGGAGTCCACATCGTCCACGAATATGAGATTGAAGTCCTTCGGTATGAGCTCAAAGTTCTTGTAAAGGTACATGGAGGTGGTCACGAGCACCCTGAAGTCGCCCCTTGATATCCTCTCCTTGGTCTCCTTCTTCCTCTTGGCTGTTGTATCGCTCGCAACCACGAGTTCTTCTTCGGAAACGCCAGCCTCTACAAGCTTTTTCTGAACCTGTTCTAAGAGGAGCTTTGTGGGCAGGATTATGTAACTCCTCCCTCCTTCTCTCACCAGAAAGGAAGCCGTCACGACACCGAAGGTCGTCTTCCCCACACCGGTAGGGGCTAAGAGGGCGAAGCTCCTCTTCAAAAACACCTTCTTCGCCCATGAGCGCTGAAGGCTCCAGGGGTCGCTCCCCACCTTCTCTTTGAAGAAGAGCTCCCACCTGTCGGTCAAGGAGTTTATATCACACAGTCCCTTTAAAGAGCCTTCCCTAAGAGCTTCGCAGAGCTTCTCCCTCGGAACCTCTTCAGGAAGGCAGGAATCACAGGGGAGCCCCTTCAAAAGTCTCTCTGAAGATATGTCTCCCCCGCAGTTGGGACAGAGCTTCTCAAACAGAGCAGATATCATAGCCTAATAATTTTAGCTGTATGGCTCCTTTAGGGTTTAACTAAGAGGTGCTCTCCTGACGCACCAGGCTTGAGAGGTTCTCCACCGGGAAGACCCGCGAGATACCACCCCTTGCGGATACACCTATGAGCCTGTCGGCGAAGGTCGCAAGCACCTCCCTGAGGGTAACGACTATAAACTGTGCCTCCTTGGACTTCTCCTTTATAAGCTCACCTACCTTCTTGGCGTTAGCCTCGTCCAGGTGGGCATCAACCTCGTCAAAGTAATAAAAGGGTGAGGGCTTGTACTCTTGTATGGCGAATATGAGAGACAGGGCTGCGAGGGTCTTCTCACCCCCCGACATAGCCTCAAGGTACTGGACGTCCTTTCCCCGGGGCTTCACCACCAGGCTTATACCCCCGCTGAAGGGGTCTATCTCGTTCTCAACCATCATTTGAGCCCTGCCACCTGGAGATAGGAAACTGAATATCTTCTTAAGGCTCTTGTTTATATTCTCAAAGGCTTCCGTGAAAGCTCTCAACTTTTTGGTTTCTATCTCCTCTATCATCTCCTTTATAGCTTTCCTCTCCTCCTGGAGCTTCCTGTGTTTGTCCTCGTAATCCTGGTAGCGTTCAAGCTCTTCGTTGTAGTCTTCGTCCGCCTTGAGGTTAACGTTACCTAAGTGTTCAAGCTCCCTCTCTATTTTGAAGAGCCTCTCCTTGAGCTTGGTTATACCCTCTTTCACCTCCGGTAGCTCGCCCTCAAAGTTAAGCTCCTCCAACCTCTGCTCAAGGTCTGTGAGCTTCTGCTGGACCCTGCTAAGGTTTGCGCTCACATCTCCCACCTTGGAGTGGAGGTCTTCCTCCTCAACCCTGAGCCTGCCGAGCTCAGCCTGAAGGTCTCTGACCTCTTCCTCCGTCCTGTCCTTCTCCTTGTAAAACTGGTACACCTGAGCTTCTATGTCCTTGACCCTGTTCTCAAGCTCCTCCCTCTTTGCCCTGAGTTCTTCAACCTCTTTGTTGAGGCTTTCAGCTTCAGCCTCAAGGCTCTCCAAGTGAGCCCTCTTCCTCTGAACCTCCTCCTCAACGGACTTTATCTCAGATTCCTTGTCCTTGAAGGCGAGCTTAGCCTTCTCAAGTTCAGCCCTCTTAGCCTCAGCCCTCCTCTTTATGCGCTCATACTCCTGCCTATTTTCCTCTATACCCGAGGAACGGTAGTAGTTTATGATGTCCTGCCTCTTCAGTATCAGGTTGCTGAGCTTCTCTTCGCTGTACTCTATGTCCTCCTTTAGCTCCTTCAATCTCTGCCTGAGCTCCTCCTCCTGAGACCTGAGCACCTCTATGAACTCCTCAGCCTTGCTTACCTTCTGGTCAAACTCGGCGAGCTTTCTGTCTCCCTCCTTGGAGAGCTCCTCAAACTCGGAGAGTTTCTTCTCCAGAACCTTGAGCACGCCCTCCTTCTCGGCTATCTCACTTCTTATAGCCCTCAGCTTGACCAGTATGTCCTGCTCCTTCTCCCTGAGCTCCTGCTCCTCTATGTCCAGCTTCCTCCTCTCCTCCTCGTAGAACTTCCTGCCGAGCTCTCCACCGCTCCTCTGGCTACCGCCCGTTATCACTCCGCTCTTCTCAAAGAGCTCACCCTCAAGGGTGACCATCCTGTAATTTCCTATGCCTATACTCTTGGCGGACTCAAAGTCCTGAACTATCAGGGTGTCCCCGAAGGCAAACCTCACAGCCCTCTCAAACCTATCCTCGTACTCAACGAGGTTTATGGCGAAGTCAACGGCACCTCTCACTCTCGGGTAGGGAGGCAGGTTCACATCCGCCCTTATCCTGTTGAGGGGTATAAAGCTCATCCTCCCAAGGTTTCTGCTCCTGAGGAAGTCTATACACCTCTTGGCTACGTTCTCGTCCTCAACCACCACGTACCTGAGCCTGCCTCCACCTGCCACCTCAACAGCCCTTATGTGCTCGGGGTCTTTCACAGTTATAAGGTCTCCCACGGTTCCGTATACGCCTTCTATACCCTCAAAGAGGACATCAAGGGGTTCAGAACTCGCGAGCTTGCTCTCAACGTAAGCCTTTCCCCTTATGGCCTCCTCTATCTTCTTTCTCGTCTCCTTGAGCTCCTGCTCAACCCTCTTCAGGTACTCTCTTTCCTGTCTCAGGGTGTCCTGCTCAACCGCCCTCATGCGGCGGTACTTCTCAACCTCGCCGAAGGACTCCTCTATCTTCCTCTTGGTTTCCTCCTTCTCCTCCTTGAGTTTCTCTATGTCCTCGTGGGTTCGCTCTATCTTCAGCTCTATCTCCTTGAGCTTCAGGCGTATGGAGTTCTCCTCTTCCCTCTTCTTCTCTATGTACTCCTTTAACTGCTTTTCCTTCTCCTCAGCCCTCTCCGCCTCCTCTATAGACACCTTGAGTTTGTCGTCAAGCTCCCTGAGTTCGTTGTAAGCCCTCTCTTCCTGAGCCTTCAGTTCCTCGTACTCCCTCTCCTTTAGTTCAAGCTCCTCCCTGAGGGCTCCCAGCTCCTCCCTCAGGTTTTCAAGGTCTTTCAGGAGGTAGCCTAAAGCCTTCTCTTCCTTCTCCCTCTCAAGGAGAGCTTCCTCTCTCCTGTGTTCCTTTCTGTCTATCTCCTTACCTATGTGCTCTATATCGGAGGATATCTTTCCAACGCGCTCCCTGAAGGGTAGAAGCTTGTCGCTCAACTCCTTGAGCTTCTCCTCCTTTTCTGAAAGTATCGCCTCCTTCTCCCTTATCTCCTCCTTTATTACCGCAAGCCTCCCCTGATGCCCTTCAAGCTCCTCTGAGAGCTTCTCCTCCTCAGACCTGAACTTCTTTATCTCCTTGGAGAGTATAGCTATCTCTGTATCCCTCTTCTCCTCCTGGAGTTTTCTGTACTTTTCAAGCTTATCCTTTTCCTCCTTGAGCTTATCAAGCTGTATCCTTATCTCCTCAAGGAGGAGTTTAAGCTCCCTTATCTTTATATCAACCTCCATGAGGTCGTTTATAGCCCTCTGCTTCTTAGCTTCGTATTCGCTTATCCCGGCAACATCCTCTATGACCTTTCTTCTCTCCACCGGCGTCATCTTGAGGAACTTCACTATGTCCCCTTGAAGGACGACGTTGTAGCCGTTCTCGTATATACCAGCCTTTGAGAGGAAGTCCTTGAGGTCTTTCTCCCTGACGGTTACGCCGTTGACCTTGAAGGTGCTCCTGCCGTCCTTAGTAACCTTACGCGACACAACCACGTTCTCATCGGGGACGGGGAAGGCGCCCTCGTTTCTGAAGTGAACCTCAACGTAAGCGTAAGGAGCTTTCTCACCGTCCCTTGAGAATATGAGGTAAGAGAGGTTCTTAGCCCTGAGGGTCTTGGTGGTAGCTATCCCGAGGGCGAAGGACAGGGCATCCCCTATGTTGGACTTGCCCGCTCCGTTAGGTCCTACTATCGCTACAAAGCCAGAACCTATGGGGATCTCCTTTAACTCTCTCCCATAAGATTTGAAGCCTTCAACAACTATCTTCTCAACAAAGGCTTTCATTTCAGCCTCTTAAGTAGCTCCGGAAGCCTCAATAGAGAAGCGTATATCCGCTTCCACCTGCTCCACTCCACTGCAGGAAGCGTAGCACCGTAAACTTTTCCAGCCTCAAGGCTCCTTGATACACCTGACTTTGCGGTGACGGTCACGTTATCTCCTATCTCTATGTGGTCTGCGACTCCCACCTGACCTGCCAGCACAACCCCTTTCCCCGTTTTTACGCTTCCCGATATACCGACCTGACCCACTATTATGTTTCCCTCTCCTATATCACAATTATGGGCAATCATAACAAGATTATCAAGCTTGGTGAACTTGCCTACACGCGTAGAGTCTATCATCGCCCTGTCCACGGTCGTGTTAGCTCCTATCTCAACGAAGTCCTCTATGATCACGTTGCCTATGTGGTTCAGCTTCCTTATACCTTCCCTGCCTATGTGGTAGCCGAAACCGTCAGCCCCTATCACGCTCCCGCTGTGAATCCTGACTCCCTTTCCTATGAGGGTATTTGGGTATACGTGAACCCCGCTGAATATGACGCTCCCCTCACCCACGACCGTGTTCGCACCTATGTAGGTAAAGGGGTATACCTTCACGTTGTCCTCCAGGACAACGTTCTCTCCCAGAAATACGAAAGGGGCTACGTAGACATCTTTACCCAGTGATACGTTATTCCCTATCTCAGCCTTCTCCGAGACACCTACGGGGTGCTCCTCAGGGTAAAACCTGTCAAGGAAGAGGGCAAGGGCGTACCTGACGTCATCAACCTTAATGTAGTTCGGGAAGTCCACTTCCCTGTTTACCACGAGGGCTGATACGCCGCCCGCTAACGCCCTCCCTATGTCCTCCTCTGACTGACAGAAGACTATGCTCCCCTGTCTGGGGTTCCTGGGGGAGGATATACCGATCAGCTCAACTTCAGCGTCGCCGTGTAGCTCTCCCCCTATAACATGCGTTACATCACCGAGCTTCATCTCTTGGAGGCGTCCTTGTCAACGAGCCTTATAACGTCGGTAGTTATATCAAGCTCCGTGTCCTTGTATATGAACACACCGCAGTCCATCACCCCGCTGTAGTTTCTTTCCTTTGAGAGCTTCTCAGCAGCTTCCTTGACCCTGTTGTAGACCATGTTCTCAAATCTTTGCTTCATATCGTTAAGCTCTTTCTGGGCTTTCGTTTGGAGCTCCCTCGCTTCGGACTCAACCTTCTGGTACTCCTTGATCTTCTCTTCCTTAGCCTGCTTGGATATAGCCTTGCTCTCTATCTGCTTCTTGAGCTCTTCAAGCCTTTGCTCCTTCTTGCTCAGCTTTTTCTGAAACTCTATGAGCTTCTCCCTTAGCTCCTTCTGGGCGTCCGCCACCAGCTTGGACTCCTGGAGTATCCTGTTGGTGTCCACACAGGCGAACTTCTGGGCTGAAAAGGAAAATCCCGTGAGTGCAAGAGTGCAAACCAGAGCGATGAGTCTAAGCATACCTACCTCCTTTTAAGATTTTAGTTTATACTCAACCTCCTCCCAGCTTGAGGAAGGCAAAAATCATCCAGCCCGTAATGGCAACGTATATCCACACGAAGGCGGTTATGGGGGCTATCTTCCTGTGCTTGGACAGCCTATCCCTCAGTCCTAAGTAGACTGTAACCACCGCGAGGGGCAGGTTTATGGCGGCAAGTATAGAGTGGGAAACGAGCACGAAAAGGTACAGTCCCTTGTAAGGACCCTCGTAAGGCTTGGGAGGGTACATGAAGTACTTCATGAGGTAGAAGACTAAGAATAGGAGTGCCAGAAAGGAGGCGCTCAGCATAGCCTTCTTATGGAGCTCCTTCCTCCCGGTCTTGACCAACACGAGCCCGGTGAGTATCAAGAGTCCGCTCGCGCCTATGGTCGTCAAACTCAGAAGGGTGAGAAGCTCGTAGCTCATTGTCCCTCTCTCATCAGGTGAACTATAACGAAGGTCATCAGGTAGGTCAGGAGAGCAAACACAGCCAGCATAATGGCTATCGTGAGGTTCGTCCTCTTACCGTGTTTCTTCCTGGACTCCAAGCTCATGCCTTTTAATTATAGAGTATAGGACGTAAACCACGAATATGATTCCACCCATAACGGAGAGAACCGAGCCCAGCCCCATGACCAGCATGAATATGAATACCTTCAAAGACTCTATGTAGCCCGTCCCGAAGGTCTTCCTCGGGGCACCGTAAACGCCAGCCCAGAAGAGACCCGATGTGAAGAGAAGCATACCCACGCCGTAAAGGTAGGGTTGAAACCTCACGAGTCTGGGCAGTTTCCCCACGTAGCCGAGCTCCCTAAGAAAGCGGTAAGTCAAACCCATAAGAGCTATAAGTATGCTCGCTATGACGCCGTGGTAGTGGGCTGGTATGCGAAGGTCTGAACCGGCTATGAGGTATCCCATCAAGGCGCCCAGGACGTATATGAGCATGCTTAAGAGAACTACCCTCGCGAAGAAGTCCTTTATAGATAGGACGCTCCTGAGGAGCGTAACCACAAAGAGGAGCGTAGGGACTCCTATACCGACGGCGTAGCCGGTGGTCGTTACAGCCCTGACCCAGCCTGCCGTGGAGTCCTCCACAAATACCTGAAGCAGGAGGTAAAGGAGGGGAAAGGGTATAAGTAAAAAGGCTGAGAGCCTGAGCCAACGGGGAGGTTCGTATCCCGAAACCTTCAGGAGGAGTGTCCAGGAGCTCAGCAGAAGGGAGGCGTTTATAAACTGGTGTATGTGCCCCGGCAGCCAGTAAAGCCTCTCAAAGTAGATGTAGGTCTCTTCAAGGCTGGGAGTTTTAAGGTAAGACAGGAACAGACTCAGGGGAAACAGCAGAGATAGGATAACCGAGACTCCCAGGGTAGTTTCAAGGATGTCCCCCGAGGAGAGCCCCTTAAGTGAGCGTTTGAGGAACCTTAGAGAGGTGAGGAAGAAACCAGAGCCGAACGCCACCACTCCAGCAAAGAACAGCGGGTGCACGAGCGTCGGAACGTAGTTGTTGTGAACGGCAGTCCCGAGCCCAAGCAGAGCCGAGAGGAATACGAGAAGAGCACCCAGATAGGCGAGCATAACTTCGTAAGCCTTCGTTTCAGACCTGAAAACCCTGTGCCACAGAGCCACAAGGAAGGAGAGGAAGCCCATTATCAGGGCGAGGTCAACGTGACCTATCAACCAGTGGTAGAAGAGCTGGGGTGGAAACAGATCCGACACACCAGGAGTCCGTGCGAGCGCCACTAGGAGGGCAAAGAACCCGCCTGCTCCTATGGATACTACAAAGAGCAGGAACCAGGGTTTCATCAGGTTTTCACCAGGTCAATTATCATCACGCTGAACAAGACCGCTATGTAAATTATGGAGAAGAAGAAGAGCTTCATGCTCTCTTCCTTCTTGGAGAAGAGAAACTTAAGGGTGTATACGGTGTATATAAGGCTTATCACAAAGGCTGTTACAAAGTAGAGCTTTCCCGTCATGCCTATGGCGTAAGGTATGAGACTCAGAGGGAGCAAGGAAACCGTGTACACGAGGGTCTTAACTTTGGTTATGAATACACCCCTGGACACGGGGAGCGTGGGTATCCCAGCCCTCGCATAGTCGTCTCTGTACTTCAGGGCAAGAACCCAGAAGTGGGGAGGCTGCCACATAAACATTATGAGGAAGAGGACAAAAGCCCTCAGGTCAAGCTCTCCGGAGGCTGCGACGTAGCCTATCACTGGGGGGAGAGCCCCCGATATGCCTCCGACCTCGGTTGCAACGGGCGTCCTCCTCTTGAGGATAACCGTATACAGAACCACGTAAGAGAAGGCGGCCAACATGGCGAGGACAGCAGCGATTGTGTTTACAAAGACATAGAGAACGGCAAAGGAGGTAACCAGGAGAAGTATCCCGAACACGAGCGCACCTGTCGGATTTACTGCACCGCGCGGCAGGGGTCTTGACGAAGTCCTCTCCATGAGAACGTCCACGTCCCTGTCAAAGAACATGTTTATCACCGCGGAGCCTGCGGCGGCAAAGCCCGTTCCAAGCAGTGTCCAGAAAACGCTTATGGGTTCAAGGTTACCCTTAGCGCCTATGTATATGCCACCGAGGGTAGTTATAAGAACCAGCGTGACTATCCCCGGTTTTGTGAGGGCGAGGTACTCCTTAAGGGTTGATGTGTAAGACATGGTTTTTTCTACCATTTTTATGCCCCTTCAGCTTGAACTCCTAACCTTCTAACAATTTTACCCTTTAAGACCTCCGGTGCCACCATGTAGGAGACCCATGCCACCACGAGAAAGCCTATAGCTATGTGGAAGAAGAGCACGGGCAGGTACATCTTGGAGAGTACGGTGGCAACACCTGCTACAACCTGAGCGGTAATGAGAAAGAAAGTAATGAAGGTGTAGCGGTCAAACTTCTTGAGCATTATGTACAGGGTAAAAATTATCAAGCCCATAGCGTAGGTTATGTGGAAGAAGTAAGCGAATATATTGAAGTCGGCAGCCTTCACGTACCTAACGAGGATACCGATGAGCACCTGAAACATCACTAAAACGTAAAGGGACTCCGCGAAGGGTATCTTAGCCCTATCTCCCCCCCTATCGGATACGGCAAAGTACACGAAGGTCAGCCCTGAGAGTATAAGGACTGAGAGTATAAGGTGGGATGTGGTGTAAACGTAATGCAGGAACTCCCTGAGCAAAGGAGCCTCAGTGAGCACCACCCTCATACCGAGCAGAGCTTCCAGTATGAGGAAAACGAATATCCAGACCATAGCCTTCCTGGGGAAACCCACGTAGTTCCGCCAGACGAGGAAGAGGGAAGCCAACATGAGCAGTCCGGCAAGGGCACCAAGTATCCTGTGGGTCTGTTCAATCCAGGGCTGTAAAGACGTTTCAACCACGAGCGGTGCAGGCGGTGTAGGTATCTCTTCTTTCAGCTGAAAGGGGAGCAGTTGTCCGTGACAGAGGGGCCAGTCGGGACAACCGAGACCGCTCCCGGTAGAGGTAACTATGCCACCGAACACCATGAGTATGTAGGTCACTACGGTAGCCCAGAGCACCACGGTTTTGGTCATATCACTCTCCTTTGTTGGGTAGTGGGAACGGTGGTTCGTTCCTTATATTCTCAAGCTTCCTTATGAAGTGTTCCCTATTCTCGGGGTGCTTTACGAACTGATACACGGTGAACAGAAGTGACAGGAGGGCTACGCTCGCTACCGCGAGCCCAACCAGAATCTTACCCCAGTCTCGTTTGTTCTCTGCCATGAGAAAGATATTATAAACAAAAGAGGGGCTTGCGCCCCTCCCAGAAGGTTAGAACTTACAGTATCCGTGCGGACAGTAGTCCTCCTCAACCTTGGGAGGCTCGTCAAAGTTGTGGGGTGGTGGTGGTGAGGGAAGCCTCCACTCAAGGGAGTTGCTCATCCAGGGGTTCTGGGGAGCCTTCTCACCGCTCAGGGCACCCTTTATCAGGGCTACCACGGCGAGGAGTATTCCAAAGGCGAGTATGAAGGCTCCGTAGGTCTGAAGCTGGTGAAGCTCAGTCCAGCTCTCTATTGGCGGGTAGTCGTAGTACCTTCTGGGCATTCCCCATATACCTATTACAAGCTGGGCAAAGTAGAGCACGTTTGAGCCTATCATGACTATCCAGAAGCTGAGCTTTCCGAGCTTTTCGGGATACATCTTGCCCGTGATCTTGGGCCACCAGTAGAAGAACCCGGCGAAAGCTGAAAGTGTAACAGCCATACCGAGGACGTAGTGGAAGTGCCCCACGACGAAGTAGGAGTCGTGCACAGCGACGTCAAAGGCAGGTATCCCCAGGGGTATACCGGTCAGTCCGCCGATCAGGAACATGAGTATCGCACCTATGGCGTAGAGCATTGGAGTCTCGTAGCGTATAGCCGCCCTGTAGAAGGTGGCGACCCAGTTGAATATCTTTATGCCTGTAGGTACAGCTATTAGAAGGGTCGTGTAGGACATGAGTATCTTAACCCAGTCAGGTATACCAGAGACGAACATGTGGTGCGTCCAGACCATAAAGCCCACGAGGGCTATAGCCCATATAGCCACCACCATAGACCTGTATCCGAATATGGGCTTTCTCGCAAGGGCGGATACAACCTCGGATATTATCCCGAAGGCTGGGAGAACCATAACGTAAACCGCAGGGTGAGAGTAGAACCAGAATAAGTTCTGGTAGAGGACAGGGTCTCCGCCCCTGTTGGGGTCAAAGAAGCTCGTGTTCAGGTATGTGTCAAGGAATAGCATAGTGACCGCCCCTGCGACGGAGGGGACACCGAGCAGCTGTATAACGTTGGCTGCCATTATCCCGTGTATGAAGAGGTTAAGGTTAAAGAAGCCTATACCGGGCTGTCTCATTGATATAACGGTAGTTATAAAGTTGACCGCACCGGCTATGGATGCAAAGCCAGTCAGGTGCCAGATGAAGACGAAGAGGGCTGTCTGACCGGCGAAGCCCACACCCTCGGTGGACGATAGGGGAGGATATCCCGTCCACATGGTCATTATCTGGTTGCCGGGTATGAAGGTCAGGAGAGCTATCACGCTCGCTGCGAAGAATATCCAGTACCCGAGGGCGTTCAGCCTGGGAAATGCAACATCCCTCGCACCTATCATAAGAGGTATAAAGAAGTTGGCGAAGGACGCCCATATACCTATAGCCCACCACAGGAGTATCACCGCCCCGTGGACGGTAAGGAACCAGTTGTAGGTTTCCGGCTTGAGGTACTGAGCGCCGGGATTGAATAGCTCAACCCTCATACCGAGAGCCATCAAGCCTGCGACTATGAAAAAGACGGTGGAAGTTACACCGTACATTATCCCTATCTTTTTATGGTCTGTGGTAAATATCCACTCCCAGAGGGAAGCGGCAAACCACGGCTTTTCTACGTGAACAGCCTCTCTCATCTTACGACCTCCTGAGCCTTGTTTTCTCCAGCGCTGACCACTTCATAATCTTTTTCTTCTAAGCTTGCAACCTCACCCTTGAGCCACTTATCAAAGTCCTCCTTGGGAACCACCTTGAGCATGGCGAACATACGTGAGTGCCACTGCCCGCAGTACTCCCTGCAGAAGACCCAGTACTCTCCGGGCTTGTTTATCTGGAACCAGGTGTAGGTAGTCCTGCCGGGAACCATGTCCTGGGTTACACCCGCGGGCTGGACGTAGAAGGAGTGGATCACGTCCTGAGAGGTAAGGACAGCCTTTATGGGAACTCCCGCAGGTACGTAAACGTAATTCTGGAATACTCCGTCCACGCTGTAACACTCATCGGGCTTGCACTTCTTGTCTTCCGTATCCTTTATAGCCTGGGCTATCACCATCTTACCGTTGGGGTACTGGAACATCCATCCCCAGGCGAAGGCGGTCACCTTCAGCTCCATGGCGTTCTCAGGAGGTTTCCTCATCTGGGTGAATAGGGCGAAGCCGTGAGTGGCGAGGTAGAGAACTATTATCAGAGGGACTATCGTCCAGAGAGCCTCAAGCCCCCAGTGCCCCTCGTGCTCCTGGTCGCCCACCTCTCTCTCTCCGGGTTTGTACCTGTACTTGACCATGAATATCAGAGAAGGGATGGCAACTACGGCGTATATGACCACAGATAGGAAGAGCCATATCTTGTATATCAGTTCCCACAGATCGTAAGGTCTTGCGAGAACGTCGGCGTTAGCCTCTCCAGCAAAGGCAAAGGCTGACAATAGAAGGAGTCCTAAAACCCTCTTCATACTTGAGCACCTCCTGAGTTTTATATCTTTAGACCGCCCACAAGGTAGGCTGTGCTTGCGACCAGCAACCACATAACGTCAACGAAGTGCCAGTACGCACTCGTCGTCCTGAATATGGTCATCCTGTCGGGACCTATCTTGCCCATCAGGGTGAACACGAGAACGTAAGCCTGAAGTATGAGACCTACGAGAACGTGAGAGGTGTGTATCCCCGTCAGGGTGTAGAATCCCGTCCCGTACATGTTGGAGCTTATAGTGAAGCCCTCGTGCCACAGGTGAACCCATTCCATAACGTGAAGGACTGTAAAGAGCGCCCCGAAGAACATCGTGGCGAGCAAGAGCATCACAGCCTTGCCCCTATCGCCGTGGTGCATGGCGCTCTCCGCCTTCCATATGGTGAAGCTGGACGCCCAGAGTATAAGGGTAAGTATTATGGGCATCTTCAGGTTCATCGCCTCAGGTATCCACTGGCTTACCCAGACGTCTGCGTGGATAGCCCTCGCCGTCCAGAAGGCTGCGAATACCGTTCCGAATATGATTATCTCGGAAACTATGAAGAGGTAAATACCGAGATTTCCGAATCCCTCCTCATGCCCAACGGTGAAGAACTCGTTCGCCCACCCTGCCATACCGATTATCACGAGCAGGGCTGCTATACCTCCGAGCACGAGGGCGAGCATTGGGTTGTGCCATGCGAAGTAGGCTGTAATGGCAACGGGTGTAAGCAGGATCCCTATCCCCACAGGCAGCGGCCATACGCTTACCTCATGCTCTCCATGATGGTGGTGAGCAACCTCATGAGCCATTCCTGAACCTCCTTTTCTATTTATGGCTTTCTATTTTACACAGAAGACCATACGATAACCATACGTAAATGAGACTTTTTCCTATAAGACTTCCTTAAGGTCTTTTTCAATCTCCTTATACTCCCCAAGCCTGACCTTAAGGATAACTCCGTCCCTGTCTATCAAGAAGGAGGTGGGAAGTCCCTGGATCCCGTAAAGGGAAACGACGTTCTTGTCGTCGTACAGGACGGGGAAGTTTATACGGTACTCCTTCACAAACTTCTTCACAGGCTCAAGAGAGCTGTCCGTGCTCACCGCAAGTATCTCAAATCCTTTGTCTTTATACTTCTCATACATACGGACGAAGAGGGGCATCTCCTCTCTGCAGGGCGGGCACCAGGTCGCCCAGAAGTTTAGCAGGACGACCTTACCTCTGTAGTCCTTCAGGGAGACCTCCTTTCCATCAAGGGTCTTCAGGGTGAAGTCGGGAGCCTTCTTCCCCGCACTAAGACCGGCAACGTTCTCCTGCTGGGAGTTGGTTATTAGCCCGAGGTAGAGCATCAGGGCAACGAGCAGTATTCCGAGACCGTAGGCTATATTCTTGCTCATACCTTCCTGAACTCCCCGGGCAGCTCTCTCGGTGGAACTCCAGTGTATTCGGTCTCTTCAGCCTCGTTCAGTCTCTTGGAGAAGGGTCTCTCGGTGGTCAACTCCTCATAGACATGGGCGACGAGCCCGGGAACCCTACCTATTATGAAGAAGCCCTTGCCGAGCCTCCAGTCAAACCCCATCTCCGAAGCCACAGCCGCTATGGCACCGTCAACGTTCAGAACTATCCTCTTACCTTCTGCTTCAGTATCTCTTCCTCAACCTTCTCGGCAAACTCACAGTGCTTCCCGTAGAAGCCGTAAAGCTTGGCGAGCTCCATCAGCCTCTTGGTTCTCGGGTCAAACTCCTTGTAGTACCTGTGCCCGAACCCGGGTATAGGCTTCTTCTGGGACAGGTATTCGGATACAATCTCTTCAACGGGTCTGCCGCTCGCAACCCCGTCCTGTATGAACTTCATGGCATCTTCAAGAGCTCCTCCGTGAGCAGAACCGAAAGCCATCACGCCGGCCGCCACGCCGACGTTGAGGGAATTTCCACCGCTCGCAACCGCCCTCGCCGCTATAACTGAGGGAGGAGCTATACCGTGATCTATCACTGAGACAAACATAGCCTCCATCATCTTGGACTCCGCCTCGTTGGGCAGTTCACCCTTCAAAATGAGGTATATAGCCTGGGCAAAGCTGAGGTTCCCCACCATGTCTAATAGCCTGTAGCCCCTTACGTAGGTTTCGTGCTCAACGTGCTGGGTTATAGCGGTTTTCCACTTCTTTTCAGCCATTTCCGCCTCTCCTGAGAGTTTGTTTTTAAGAATATTACCACACTTGCGATTGAAAGTTGTCTGGGGTAAATTATTGCCATGCTTGGAAAGGGCATAACAGCCGTTCTGTTTGTCTTTGCCTTCCTGTTTGCACTGCCGAACGTGGAAGTCCCGTTCGTAAAGCTCTCCTTCTTAAACCTCAAAGAAGACCTTGAGGAAGCCAAGGAGGAGGGCAAGTACCTCTTCATCATGTTCCATCAGGAGGGGTGCCCTTTCTGCGACAAGATGTACAGGGTTACCTTTCAGGACCCGAAGGTGAAGGACTACTTCACGAAGCACTTCTACATGGTGCTCATAGACATAAAAGGCTCCAACCCGGTGGTTGACTTTGACGGGAAGGAGATGACTGAGAAGGAGTTTTCCCACAAACACAGGGTTAGGGCTACTCCCGTGTTTCTCTTCGTTGACCACGAAGGCAGGCAAATACTCAAGATGGTCGGGTACATACCGCCCAAGGACTGGCTCCTGATAGGGAGGTATATAGTTGAGGGACATTATAAAGACAAGAGCTTTTACAAGTTCCTGAGAGAAGAGAGAAAGAAGCAGAGAAGGAAATGAGGCTCCTGCTCCTGCTCTTGGTGTTCGCCTCAATGCTCAGGGCGGAAGATACCGTCCTTTTAAAACCAACAGAGGCTGTAAGAATAGCCCTTGAGAGGAACAGGGAGATAGAGAGGATAAGGAGAGAGCTACTCTCCCTTGAAGACCTCTACAGGGCTGAGAAGTGGGATAGGTTCTCCCCCAAAGTGGAGCTGTTCGTTGACAAAGATGGCTTCACCTTCTTCGGGAGCGTACTGCTACTGGACTTTGGGAACAGACTCGCCAGGATCAGGTCTGCCGACATAAACACCAAGATAAAGAGGGAACTCCTCAAGGAGTTTGAGAGACAGGTGAAGATAAGGACTGTAAGGCTCTTCATGGAGCTCGCCCTCGCGGAGAAACTGGCGGAGGTAAGAAGGGAGGAGATGGCGGTAGCCTACGTTAGGTACGACAGGGAGGAACAGAGGCTTGAGGAAGGTCTCTCCGATAGGGTAAAGGTGGCGGAGTGGTGGTCAACCTACCGCAGGTTCAGAGCTCAGCTCTACGAAGCTCAGAGGAGGTACAACGAGACCCTTTACGAGATAAAGAGGTTTCTGGGCATAGATGTAACTAAGCCCGTTGAGGTTGATTTAGGGGAGCTCCTGAGCTTTGAAGTGCCGGAGGACAGGACGATAGATACGCAGGCTCTCCTGAAGGCTTACGAGGGGAACTACCTGCTCAGGGTCAAGAAGCTGGAGGTAGCCTACTTTGAGAGCAGGGCGAAGGAGCAGAGGAGGATACTCTATCCGGAGCTCTCAGCCTACCTTGAGGTCAGGAACAGGTATGAGGAGCTTGACAAGTTCAGGAGTCAGGGGAACCTTGTACTGAGGGTTCCTCTCTTTGACGGAAGGACATCCTTTTACAGGGAAAGGTCCTTTTTAGACCTGAAGAGGGCTGTGGAGGTTGAGAGGAAGGACGTGGAGGAGAAGGTAAAGAGGGATATACTCAAGGCTCCCTACGTCTGGGAGGAGCTCGTTGCCGAGTATCAGGACGCGGTTGCCTTTGACGAGTGGGCACAGGAGAACCTTGACCTGTCCCGCTCTAACTACGAGCTTGAGCTCGCCTTTGACCTCGGTTACGCCATGTCAACCAAGACCGAAGCTGAAAGGAGGGTTATGGAAGCCAAGTTCAATATAATTCTCTTTCTGATGCGCCTGTACGACCTGATAGGGAGAGACCCCTTTGAGGTTCTGGAGGGGAAGTTTAAATTCTTTACTGAAAAGGTTGACGAGATATGAGGCTACTTCTGGTTATAGCTCTCAGTGTTGGGTTGTCCCTTGCAGGCGAGCTTAACATTTACACCGTCGTAATAGGGAAGGTCAGCAAGGTTTACGTCAGAGAGGGAGACAGGGTGAAGAAGGGTCAGCCCCTAATGGAGATAGACCCCGCGCTGTACCTCGCAGAGAAGCACAGGCTCATGGGCAAGCGGGCTGAGATAAACGCCCGTATGTGGAAGGTTGAGAGGGATTACAGGAGACTGAAGGAGCTCTTTGAGAGAGACCTCTTGGCTGAGACGAGGTTGGAAGACCAGAAGATAAAGTACGACACCCTGAAAGCCCAGCTCCAGCAGGTTGAAGGCGAATTAAAGAGGGTGGAGACCCTCATATCCTATACGGTAATAACCTCACCGGTCGGTGGAAGGGTCGTAAAAATACTCGCCCCCGAGGGTTCCTACGTGAACGGAGAGCTCCAGCCCCAGCCGGTCATGGTCATAGAGGTGAGGTAAAATATTTAGTATGGACGCCCTGAAGGTCGTAAGTGGGGAGATAAGAAAGCTCAGAAACAGGATAGCAAAGGTGGAAGAGGCTATAAAACACATACCCAAGGAGATAAACGAGATAGAAACCCAGCTTGAGACGTTGAGAGGACTCCTGTCTAAAAAGGAGACGGAGACCCTGAGCGTAGCTAAAGATATAAGGGCACTGGAACACGAGTTCACGGAGATAAAGCAGAAGATCCTGTACCACGACAAGTACCTCAGGAGAGCCGACTCCCCGAGGGAGTATGAGAGACTCATAAAGGAGAGAGACAAGCTCACCACGAGAGCCTTTGAGCTGAGCAACAGGATAGCGGAGTTGAGGTCAAAGTACGACCGCCTGAAGGCTGAGGAGCTTGAGCTCTACCAGAAGGAGCAGGAGCTTGAACAGGAGCTGTACAGGAAGAAGAAGGAGTACGGTGCCCTCCTCAACGAGCTCAGGGGACTGACGCAGCTCCTTGAAAGGAAGGTCAGAGAGATAGAGGAAAAGTTCAACCTCTGATGTCCGCTCTGTTCTCAGAGTTAAAGGTAAGGGGAACACTCCTGAGGAACAGACTCGTGATGTCCCCCATGTGCATGTACTCCTCTACGGAGGGCTTCGTATCCCAGTGGCACCTCGTTCACTACCCCTCAAGGGCTGTGGGTGGCACAGGGCTCATAATCCTTGAAGCTACCGCAGTTGAGGAGAGAGGAAGGATATCCCCTTTAGACCTCGGCATATACAGGGACGAGCACGTTGAGGGCTTGAGGGAGCTCGTTGGACTCTGTAAAAGTTTTGGGGCAAAGGTAGGTATCCAGCTCGCCCACGCGGGAAGGAAAGCTGAGAGCTACCCTCCCTGGGAAAGAGAAAGGGTTGAGGTCAGAGGCTCCAGAGATGCCATAGCTCCAAGTCCCGTGCCCTTCGGAAAGAACTGGCTCACCCCCAAGGAGATGACCAGGGAGGACATAGAAATAGTGAAGGAGTCTTACAGAGAGGCTGTGAAGAGGGCTACGGAGGCTGGCTTTGACCTGATAGAGATACACGCAGCCCACGGATACCTCCTCCACGAGTTCCTGTCACCCGTGACCAACAGGAGAAAGGACGAGTACGGAGGTTCCTTTGAAAACAGGGTCAGGCTCCTCCTGGAGGTGGTCAGGATAGCGAGGGAGGAGTTACCAGAGAGCACCCCTCTCTCCGTAAGGATATCGGCGGTTGACTATGTGAAGGGAGGGTGGAGTCTTGAGGAGAGCGTTGAGCTCGCAAAGCTCCTCAAGGCGGAAGGGGTTGACCTCATAGATTGCTCTTCGGGAAGGATAGCCCAGGAGGAGAGCTTTTCCGAATATCCGGGGCACCAGGTTCCCTTCGCGGAGAGGATAAGGAGAGAGGCAGGCGTTAAGACGATCGCCGTGGGCATGATAAAGACATACGAGCAGGCGGAGGAGATCCTCTCCAACGGGAGGGCAGACCTCGTGGCTGTAGGCAGGGAGTTCCTCAGAGACCCCTACCTGCCCCTAAGGTGGGCGAAAGGGGCAGGTCTTGAGATAGATGTACCCAGACAGTACATCAGGGCATGGTGAGCGTTAAATGTAGTACTTACAGGGTAGAGCCTAACTCCTTCACGTACCTCTCTCCCCACCTGTGCATCGCCGTAAATATCTCCTCTAAGCTCCTGCCGAGCTCTGTCAGGCTGTACTCAACCCGTGGTGGAACCTCTGGATAGACCTTCCTGTTAACGAGCCCTGCCCTTTCCAGCTCCCTCAACTGCTTCGTGAGCATCTTCTGGGTTATGCCGGGTATAGCCCTCTGGAGCTGGGAGAACCTCTTGGTTCCTGACATAAGCTCTCTGAGTATAAGCAATTTCCACTTACCGCTTATGAGCTCTATGACGAGCTCCACCGGACAGTGATACTCTCTGCCGTTCAGTTCCACAACCTTCTCCTTAGTATCCTTAAGGATAGTATATGAAATTAAAGTAAGTACTTGACATAACTTCTGCAATTTCTATCTTTCCCTCCCAAAGGGAGGTGGACGAGATGGCGAGACTCGTTAAGTGCACTGAAAAGGGTCCCCACAAGCTTGAAGCTGGCGGGGAGACCTTCTGGATATGCAGGTGTGGGCTATCAAAAGACCAGCCCTTCTGCGACGGTTCCCACAAAAGAACCAAAGACGAGGAGGAAGGCAAGCTGTACGTTTACGACGAGAACTCAAGGGTAGAGGTGTCCCCCTGATACCCTCCCTCTTCGTATCCCACGGCTCTCCTGAGCTCGTTCTGAAGGAAGGGGAGTGGGCTTCCGCTCTGAAAAAGTTAGGTGGAAGGATAAGGGAACTGAACCCTGAACTCGCACTAGTGGTATCAGCCCACTGGCTCACGGAGGGGGTTTACCTTGAGTGCTCCGAAAGGCACAGGACGCTCCACGACTTCTCGGGATTTTCAAGGGAGCTCTACGAACTTGAGTACCCGGCCAAGGGAGACCCTGAACTCTGCGGGAAGATAGCGAGGGTGCTCGGAGGAAGGTGCTCCACTGGCAGAGGTCTTGACCACGGGGCTTGGGCTGTCCTCTGGCACCTGTTCCCCGAGGCGGATATTCCGGTAACTCAGCTGAGCATAGACGTGAGAAGAGGTCTCGGAGGACATCTTTCCCTTGCCGGAGAGCTAAGAGCGTTCAGAGATAAAGTCCTTATCTTAGGAAGCGGTGGGGCAGTCCACAACCTAAGGGACGCGATACTGAACCCAGAAAGACCGCCCGAATGGGCGGTGGAGTTCAAAGAAAACATAAAGAAGTCCGTCCTCCGGAGGGACATAGACTCACTGCTCGGCTACAGAAACGAGCTGGGTAGGCTCGCCCACCCCACCGAGGAGCACCTGATACCCCTCTTTTACTTCCTCGGAAGTCTGTACGAAGAGGAGGAGATAGAGGTTATCTACGACGGCTTTGAGTTCGGGAGCGTGTCACTCCTGTCTTTTACAAGCCTGAGTTGATGAAAGAAGAGCTTGTCCTATCTTCAGTAGTGATGCGCAGTCCTTTTATAGACAGAGCCAAAATTTACGTCAAAGGCGGTAGAGGTGGAGACGGCATAGTAGCCTTCCTCAGGGAGAAGTACAGACCGAAGGGAGGTCCAGCGGGAGGAGACGGCGGAAAGGGGGGAGACGTCGTGCTGGTAGCCACCTCAAGTAAGCACACCCTGCTGGACTTCAAGTACAAGAGGCATTTTAAGGCTGAGAGGGGAGAGCACGGGAAGGGCAAGAACCAGAAAGGAAGGGACGGAAGCGACCTGCTGATCTACGTGCCCGTGGGGACTATAGTCAGGGATGCCGAGAGCAACGAGATCCTGTGCGACCTCACGGAAGAAGGGCAGAGGTGTGTCGTAGCCAGAGGTGGAAGGGGGGGAAGGGGAAACGCCCACTTTGCGACTCCTACCAATCAGGCACCGAGGTACGCTGAGCCCGGGGAAGAAGGGGAGGAGAGATGGGTAATACTTGAGCTAAAGCTGATAGCGGACGTGGGGATAGTGGGGCTTCCCAACGCGGGCAAGTCCACCCTCCTGTCAAGATTGACCAAGGCAAGACCCAAGGTAGGGGACTACCCCTTCACTACACTGACCCCAAACCTCGGTGTAATGGAGCTTGATGAGACGCGCAGGCTCGTCCTCGCGGACATACCCGGTTTGATAGAGAACGCCCACCAGGGAGCCGGTCTCGGGCACGAGTTTTTAAGACATATAGAGAGAACCAAGCTGCTCTTACACCTGATAGACGTTTCCGACTCCCGGGAGGTTGAGCCTCTGGAAGCCTTTGAGCTCGTGAACAGAGAGCTTGAGCTTTACAGCCGGGAGCTAATCCGGAAGCCCCAAATAGTGGTCGCCAACAAGATAGACGCCCTGTCGGACAGGAGCCTTTTAAAAGAGCTCAGGAAGGAATTTGAGGCGAGAGGCTACACCTTTCACGCCGTCTCTGCAGCGACGGGGGAAGGTATTGAAGAGCTAAAAGAGTTGCTCTGGAAAAAGTACATGGAGGTGGAGAATGCCCCTGCTGGGAAGGTATAGGTTCTCCTTTGACACCTGGAAGACCCTTGAGATTGAGGAAGACTACCTTGAAGAGTCTGACGAGATAGAGGACACGGAGGTAGAGACCAAAGAGTGGAAACCCATAGAGGGAACTCCCTGTGAGGGCGTAAGCGTTGTCTTCGTTGATGGGGTGAGGAGGACAGAGCACCTGATATACCTTGAGGATGAGGAGGGAAACTTTACAGAGGGAGCCTTCGTGTCCGTGGGTGCCGGAGCCCTTTTCATGAGACACGGGGAATTAAACCTCGTAAGTGAAGCCTTCAGGGAGTTCAGCGTGAAGAGGTTCCTCATCCTTAAGGAGGGGCTGGAGTTAGAGAGGGAGAAACTCTCATTCAACATAGGTGAGGCGAGCCTTGAGTTTGAGGTAAAGTCCACAAACAAAGAGCTCTCACCTTACGTAAACGAGCTTATGTCAAAGATGGAGGCAGAGGTCGCCGAGAGGGCTTACAGAAGTCTGAAGCCCGATCTGATGATAACGGACGGAACGGTTCATTACAGCGCCAAGGTCAAAGAGCTCCCCTTCGTGGGTTACGTCAAGAAGCACAGAAAGAGATACGTTCCGAACGAGAAGGTTCACATATTCAGGGAGATGGCGGTGGGGGAGAGGACGCCCCTCGTTAAACTTCACTCCCAGCCCCGCATGGAGGGAGAGGGAGCGAGAGGTTTTGACAAGTTCACCTGGTACGTGAGGATAAGCGAGAACGAGGGGATAAGCGGCATAGCGAGGCTGGAGGTCTCAGCGGGCGTCGGTCTGAAGAGGGCGGTAGAGCTTGCCAACAGGACTGCCTGGATAGTCCCCCTGTTCGCCTCCGCAGAGTTCTCCGACAGGAGGGCACCCCACAACCTGACCCCCATAAAACACCTGGAGAACTTTCTCCGAAGGAGGCTCGGAAGCCAGACCCTCATAAGAAGGGTTCTTCTGAAAGAACTTCTCACAAACCAATGAGCTCTTTTAGTCTCTCCATGTCCTCCGTAAACTCCCCGTCCGCCCTGGGGTTTCTCAGTATGTAGGCGGGGTGGTAGGTGAGCAAAACCGTTATGCTGGGGTCGTAAGGGTAGGGAACGTTTTTGCCTCTGACCTTCGTTATTGAGAGCTTCTTCCCAAGGATCCCCTCACCTGCGGTGGCTCCAAGGCAGCATATAACCTTCGGTTTTATTATGTCTATCTCTTTCTTGAGGTAGGGAAAGCAGGCGCTTATCTCCGCTGGGGTCGGCTTTCTGTTTCCGGGCGGTCTGCACTTGCAGACGTTGGTTATGTAAACCTCCTCCCTCCTGAGTCCCAGAACCTCCTCTATCTTTTTGTTAAGGTACTTTCCAGCCCTACCAACGAAGGGTCTCCCCTGTCTGTCCTCGTCTTCCCCCGGAGCCTCTCCCACAAAGACAACGGGAGAGTATGGGTTGCCGTCACCAAATACCACCTGTGTCCTGTTCCGGTGTAGCTCACACTTTGCACAGTCTTTGAAGGAGTCAAAGTGCCTTCTCAGGAGCTCAGCCTTATCGCTCTTATCTTCCTTCCTCTTATGCAACCTCTCTTTCAGGTATATCTCCCTGAAGCCTATCGTCTCAAGGGCTCTGGCTGTCTCCCTCAGTCCCATGATCAAAGCCCGAATACCTCTACGGGTTCTTCCCTGAACTTCCCCTCAACGAGCTCCCAACTCCTGTAGGAGACCGCCTTCCCGTTTTGAACGGAGACGATGATGTAGGAGAAACCCTCAAAGGCTCTCTCCTCGTCAAACTGGGAAGGCCTGTCGGGGTGGTCTGGGTGTGAGTGGTAAACGCCTACTATCTCAAGTCCGAACTCCCTCGCCTTGTCCTCAGCCTTCATGTAGTCCTTGGGGTCTATCTCGTAACGGTCGTTCTTCCTGTCCGGGTTAGCGTTGGGGGTCTCGTAAGCCCCAAAGACCGTCCTTACGTCCCCTTCAGCTCTGCCAAGGAGGAGTCCGCAGGTCTCGTAGGGGTAGTCCTTTTCAGCCTGGGCAAGGAGTTTGTCCAGGGCTTTCTTCCTTATCTTCAGCATGTAGAAATTATAAAAAAAGAAAAAAGGGGGAAGAGGAAAGGGAGGGGGTAGATATGTGAGGGGTATTAGTCTTTATCCATCTCGTGCTCTATCTCCTCGGCTATGTACTTGTCGTTTACACTGTCGTAGCCAATTATCTCAACCTCAACGTAGGAGTTATTCTTTATGTCGCCTTCCCACTCTCCGTTAGTATCAAGGGCTACGGATATCTGATCGCCATCCAGGTCTACGGTCAAGGTCCTGTTCGTAGAATCAACGTTCAGGGCTGTGCCCTCAACCTTAAGCTCTATCTCCTCGGCTGTGCAGGTAACGTTGTCAACGTCAAAACTTGAGCACTCAACCTCAACCCTAAGGCTCTTATCCTGGGCAAGCCGGAGAAGAGCATCGTAGTTATCGTTGGAGTAATTAACGGTAAAGGACATACCCGCCTTAGTTGTGAGAGTGAAGGAGTTCGCGCCTGGGTCAAGCCCGGAGACAGTCCCCTTTATCTCTTCCTTCTTATTCTTTTTAGCGGTCTCCAGTCCGTCGGCGTGAAGGGGTGATACCTTGAACTTGACCGTGCAATTGTTGTTATTGTCAAAATTTATCTCCGAGTCTTTGAGCTCAAAGTCAAGGGCTACCTCGTTGGTCTGGTTTGCGAGGATGTTGACCGCTCCCGTCACCTCAACGGTACACTCACCGGCAGTGTTATCACACTCGGTTCTGTTGGGAAGTTGACCGCTACCTTGCGGGGTGTAATCTGTAAGTGAGCAGGTATAGGACTCTGGTGTGCCATCTTTGTTCCTGTCATAGATCACTTCAACAGGACTCTGTTCAAGCACGACCACAAGCCTGTTGTACTGACCCTCTGGGCAGTTGGCCGTGTCAAGGAGCTGGAGTGTGTTCTTCAGATCCGTAAGATCAACGGGGTAGGGAGTCTGCGGTGAGAACACATCACAGTAAGCACCCGTCCCCGTATTTTCCATCCTCACCTTCTTTATCTGAACTTCAACTCTTCCAGCACTCTCAAGAGGGTCATCTGTAGCGTAAAGGGCTACCGTCCCACTTGATGTGCTACCGCTACCACCGCCACAAGCCTGGAGGAGAACTCCTCCTGCAAATATCGCTGAAAGAAGGGTTATCTTCTTTCCCATCTCTGTCACCTCCTCTTTTTTTTGTTGGACATTAAGATAAGGGGTCAAGGTTACCTTCCCGTTACCTCACGCCCCAACCCTGTAGTTCACCATCATCCCTGCATCGTGGTGCTCAAGAATGTGGCAGTGAAGGAGATAAACCTGTTCCCTACCAAAATTATGGCTCATGTCCACCGCAATCCTAACCGTCTCGTTGGGAGCAACTATAACCGTATCCTTCCAGCCCCTATCGGTAGCCCTAA
This sequence comes from Hydrogenivirga sp. 128-5-R1-1, assembly GCF_000171895.1. Classification (NCBI taxonomy): domain Bacteria; kingdom Pseudomonadati; phylum Aquificota; class Aquificia; order Aquificales; family Aquificaceae; genus Hydrogenivirga; species Hydrogenivirga sp. 128-5-R1-1. The sequence goes on along the minus strand of NZ_ABHJ01000004.1, from coordinate 93,729 downwards.
GAGGACCTGAAGAACGGGAGAGAACCTGGAACTGGAAGCCGTGAAGGTGCATGGGGTGGTACATGCCGGTGTTGTTCTGAAAATCTATTACCACAACCTCAGAGTTGGAGAAGTTATATCCATAGTCGGCAAAAGCGTTTGAAGAGTCCCAGACCTTACCGTCTATCTTGAAAACTCCCTGATCCATGGTAAGGGGTAGAGTAAGCTGTGTGGCATTTGTAGTGGGTATAGGATTGACAGTGGACAGGATTGAGGGGAGCTGTTTGTCATAGACAGAATCTCGCACCACACTGAACTCAAGGACTTCAAATTCTCTATCTATCAAGTCCATCCTCCCACCCATTCCTCCAGACCCCACGAGGCTGTGTCTAAGGCTATAAAACTTGAGAACATCTCCGACGTTCACACGCCTGAAGTCAACGAGGACGTCTATCCTCTCCCCGGGAGAAACGAGTATCTCGTCGGTCTGGACAGGAGAGTCCAAGAGCCCTCCCTCAACACCTATAACGTGAAAGGGAACTCTGTCACTCCCTCTGAGCAACACCAGCCTGTAAGGTCTTGCATTGGAGCCGTTTAAGACCCTGAACCTGTATATTCTCCTCTCCACATCAAGGTAGGGGTTCGTCGTGAGGTTCACGAGCACGGTGTCTCCCCAAAAGCCCATGCTCCCGTTCATACCCATAGGGTTGTAAAGGAGGTTACCGTTGGCATCAAGGCTCTTATCCTGAATGATCAAAGGTATATCCGTAACACCGAGCTGTAGGTCTAAAGCGTTTCTTAGGTTGTCCTCATCGGAGTCCTCAATTATCACCATACCGGCGAGACCGTAGTAGACCTGATAACCCGTCCTCCCGTGTGGGTGTGGGTGGTAAAAGTAAGTCCCCGAACGGTCTATTATAGGAATTGATCCATAGCCATAGGAGCCTCCGTCGTCAACAGCGTAGGAAGGATGTCCGTCCTGCCGCCAGTCTGCCCTGAAGCCGTGCCAGTGGATTATGGACTTCTCTCCCATGTTGTTTGAGAAGGAGACGTTCATGCTCTGTCCCCTTCGCAGCACTATCGTAGGGTTGTAGTAGCTCTTTCCGTTCTGGCTAACCTCGTAGGCAAATATGGTGGTCGGCTTGCCGGCTATAAACTCGTGGTCTACCGTCTTTGCGGTTATGGTGAACTGCTGGTTATCGCCCGGACTAAAGTAGCCGAGCAAACCCGCGTCTGCGGTGGGAACGTAAAGGGGATTCTTTGACAGAGAGAAACCTCCGCCTGACCCACCGCCGCATGCCGTAAGCCAGGTTCCCGTGTATGCTAAACCCATACCTATTCCTGCGAGCTTGAGAAATTCTCTCCTGTCCATGAAAAACCTCCTTTCAGGGATTGTGCAAAAGAGCATAAACCGAGAGTGTTATCTGAACGTTACCCTTATCCTGAATACTCCGTTAACGTACTCAGCCTCAACCTTCCAGCCGAGCTCCCTGCACAGGTCTTTCACTATGGCGAGTCCAAGACCGAGACCCCTCTGGGACTCTTTGTAGTACCTGTCAAAGAGCTTATCCATGTTCTCTGGAGGTCTGGAGGGGTTCTCCACGAGCAGGGCGTCTTCCTTTAAGACCACCCTCACCCAGCTCGCCCTCGGGCTATGTTTGAAGGCGTTCTCAAGTATATTGGAAACTATGCGCACGACGGCGTTCCTGTCAGCTCTGAGCGTTACCGGTGATAGCTCCCTGTGAACCCTCTTGTCGGGATAGACCTTCTGAAGAACGTCAATCTCACCCTCAATAAGCTCCTTAACGTTCACGTCCTCTAACTTGAGCTCAGCCTGCTTTCTGAGCGGTCGCAGGTTTTCCTTAAGGGTTTCCAGCTGTCTCAGGGCGAGCTCCGCCCTCTCTATCTCCTCCTCCTTTCCAAACCTGCTCCTGAGTATCTTAAGGTTAACCCGAAGGGTCATCAGGGGAGTATTAAGGTCGTGAATTATGTCCCTCGTGACCTCCTCTATCATCTGAAGGGCTCTTCTGAGAGGATTAAGGGCGTACAGCGAAAAGAACACAGACATGAACAGGGCTGTCATAGAGGATAGGATGAAGAAGATCGTAACGTGCCTGAGTATGCTCCCTACATCTTCGCTTAAAGATTCTGCGGGATAGGTTATCTTCAGGGCATCCCTGTCAGAAACGGGCACGGGAACGAGTATGTAAAGACCCTCCTCGTCTTCAAAGAGCTCATAAAAAGCCGTCTTCTCCCCCACAGACACCACGTCTATCCTGAACTTCTCTCCCTCAAAGGTGTAGCTGTAATTCTTTAACTCCAGGAACACCCTGTTCTTCAGAGCCGTGAGCTCCGAGTGATAGAGCAGGTAGGATATGACTCCGAGGAAAACCTCCGTAGTCAGGAAAAATAGCAGGAAGGACTTTAAGAGAGACTCTCTCTCGTAAGCTGTTTTAGGCAGCCACTTCCTAATCAACCGTGTATCCCAGACCGCGCACGGGTTTTATGTCTATACCCGTTTTCTTCCTGAGCTTGTTTATCGTAACCCTGAGCGCAAGGGGAGAAGGGTTCAGCATGTAGTCGTACAGCTCCTCCTTCGTGACCACCCTACCCCTGTTCCTCAAGAGCTTGTGAAGTATGTTCCTCTGAACCTCACCCAGCTCAATCTCCTCCTCGCCCCTGAAGAAGCGTCCGCTGCGATAAACAACATCGCCGTATCTGAGTTCCTCCTCCTGTTTCTTTATGCGAGCCTTTATCCTGACCACGAGCTCTTCAGGATCAAAGGGCTTCTTTATGTAGTCCTCCGCACCAGCGTTGAAGCCCCTCGTTATGGTGCTTATGTCGGTCAGGGCGCTTATGAATATGGTGGGTGTATCGTCCTTAAAGTGCCTCAGGTCTTCCAGTAATTCTATACCGTCCCCGTCTCCCAGATTGACGTCAAGCACGTAGAGGTCAAACCTCTTGCGCTCCAGAAGATCAACGGCGTCAGAGAAGCTGTAGGCGAGTTCTACCTCTATCCCGTTCATCTCCAGATACTTCTTTAAGCTCTGGGCTAAGACCCTGTCATCCTCAACGAGCAGAACCTTTATACCCATGGCTCAAAACCTGACTCCGAGGCGAAGGGTTAGGCTGTGGTCTGTAGCCTCATCGTTGAGCCCTGCGCTGTAGCTGAGGGTGGTGTACAGCCTCCTGTTGATGTCGTAGAGGGAGAATAGAGAGAGGTAGTAGTTGTTGCCCTCTCTGACGGCAGACTCGGAGATATCGTAGGAGACGCTCGCGTACAGCTTTCGGGTGAAGTCATACCCAAACCCCACCGAACCCGAAAAGGTGTCCTTCAGGCTGCTGTCTCCACGCAGGGTGTAGCTCAGGTAAGTGAACACGTCAAAGCCGTCCAGTATGTAGTCAAACACCACAGAGGGCGTGTAGTCAAACTTGTTGTTGCTGTACTGATCGTCACCCGTAGGTATCTTTATCCTCACGCCCGGAAGGGCGTAAAGTCTATCGGTAATAAACCTTGAGTAGCCGATGAACAGGGAGCTGTCTCCCATACCCGGGTCGTACAGCTTGCTGCTGAGGTAGTACCTCGTTGTCAGGGATACATACAGACCCCTGTATGAGTACGCCACCGAAAAGAGAGAGAAGGTTCTCTCCTCGTCTTCATCCTTTATAAGTCCCCCACCGAGCCTGACGTAGAACTTCCCCCGGGGACCAAGCTTACTCTCCAGAGGACAGCCGTACTTATCAACGAGCTCAAGTATGGGCGTATTTGGGCACCTGTCCTTGCTATCCTCAACGCCGTCAAGGTCGCTGTCCTGAAAGGCATAAGAAGTCTGCAGAGCAAGGAGAACCCCCGCTATGTATACCCCTTTCCTCATCTTCCCTAACGGTCAACTACTAATCGTCGTAGTGGTTGCGTCCTTTATCCTCATCCCGGTCGTCCATCTCAGCTTTATCTTCGTATTTCTCCTCAAACCTCTCCTCAGTTTTCTCCTCCATCTTCTCCTCATACTTCTCCTCGTACTTCTCTTCGTATTTCTCTTCGTGCTTCTCTCCGTACTCTTCCTTCTCCTTTACCCTGTGCTCTCTCTCTTCCCTTTCGTGTCTCTCATGCTTCTCTCCCTTAAGCTCCCTGTATATCCTGTTTATGGCTTCCTCCCTCTCTCTGCTGCTCAACTCTCTGAGCTTCAGCTTCAACTCGTTCATGACCCTGTACCTTTCCTCTGGAGGCGCGCTTTTGACCTTCTCCAGAAGCTCCATTATCTCAGCCTTAACGTCAGAGCCAAATATAAGTCCCGCTGCCAGAAGCAAGCCCAAAAATAAAGTTCCCTTCATAGTGCTTAACAATATATTTAGCTTAGGTTACCTGAAGGTTACCCTGTATTATAGACTAATCAACGTAGGATGGAAAGGGAGCGCATATACTTCTACTTCTTTATGCTTCTTGTCCTCTTCTTCATATTTGCAGCCGTCCTTATGCTCCTACCCTTCGCCGTGCCCATACTTTGGGCTGTGGTTATAGGCATAGTACTCTACCCCCTTCACAGATACATAGAGAAAGTCGTCAGGAACAGAACGCTTTCAGCGTTACTCATGAGCCTCATAGTCTTTCTCTTCATAATAGTGCCCCTGAGCGTCGTGAGCGTTCTCGTCCTGCAACAGCTCGTAGACGCAACCCAGAGGGTCATGATGTACCTCCAGAGCCACAGCTACCAGGAGCTTCTGGAAACGCTGGGGAAGTCTCCTGTAGTGAAGGATTACTTTGAGAGGTTCTCGCCGGTTATGGAGTTCGTGCAGAAGGAGGAGTTCAGGCAGCTGATAGCCGATTCCCTCAACAGGGTGTTAAAGTTCCTGGGGGACAAACTGGGACAGCTCGCCTTCATAGCGGGCAGGAACCTGTTCTACATATTCGTATTCCTGCTGACTTTCTTCTTCATACTGAGGGATGGTCCGGGGATACTCAGGAGGGTAGAAAGGCTAATACCGATGAACGACGAAGACCTTGAGAGCGTGATGGCTACCATGTACAGAACCATACTCGCCGTGGTCTATGGCTCGGTAGGTACAGCCCTGCTTCAGTCAATATTTGCCTTCTTCGCTTACTCGGTCGTCGGAATAAGGTTCGCCCTGCTGTGGAGCGTCCTGACCTTCTTCGCCGCCTTCATACCTCCCTTCGGTGCCTCCGCCGTGTGGTTTCCCCTTGCCGTTTACAGCTTTATAGAGTTCGGTACGTGGCAGGCTGCGTTCCTCGGCGCGTGGGGCGTCCTCGTCATATCCTCTATGGATAACTTCGTGCGTCCACTGATAATAAAGCAGGGTGTTCAGATACCCTACGTGGTGCTTTTCTTCGCCACTATAGGTGGTCTTCTTAAATTCGGCTTTATAGGTCTCTTCCTCGGACCCATAATATTCACAACACTCTTTGCACTCTTCAAGATTTACGAGAAGAGGATCCTCACCCAAGATACCTGAAGGCTTTATCCCCTATGTCCTTCCTGTACTGCATACCCTCAAAACGTATCCGGGAGACCGCTTTGTAAGCTCTGTCCTTCGCCTCCTTCAGGGTGTCACCGTAGGCACACACGTTAAGAACCCTGCCGCCGTTGGTAACAACCTTTCCGTCCTTAAGGGTAGTCCCGGCATGGAACACTACCACGTCGGAGAGATCTTCCACCTCCTCAAGTCCCTCTATAACCTTGCCCTTCTCGGGCTTCTCAGGGTAGCCCTTGGAGGCGAGCACCACGTCAAGGCTCCAGCGATGGTCTTCTTCTATGGAGACCTCTTTCCCTTCGTAGAACTCAAGCAGGGTTCTCAGAAAGTCATTTTTAACCCTCATGAGGATGGGCTGTGCCTCCGGGTCTCCGAGCCTGACGTTGAACTCAAGCACCTTTGGTCCTTCCGAGGTTATCATGAGACCGGCGTAGAGGAAGCCCCTGAAGTATATACCTTCTTCCTTTAAACCCTTCAGGGTTCTCTCTATGACCTCCTCCCTTATCCTGCCCTCCATATACTTATCTATCACGGGTGTCGGTGAGTACGCACCCATGCCTCCCGTGTTTGGTCCTCTGTCTCCGTCCAGCAGCCTCTTGTGATCCTGAGAGGTGGGAAGTGGAACGTACCTGTCCCCGTTCACCATGACTATATAGGAGGCTTCCTCCCCTTCCAAGAACTCCTCTATGACCACCCTCCTTCCAGCACCGCCGAGGGCTGACTTCTTCATAAAACCTTCTAGAGTATGGAGGGCATGGTCTAAGGAGAAAGAGACTACCGCCCCCTTGCCCGCCGCGAGCCCGTCCGCCTTTATGACTATGGGCGTGCCCACGTCCTTCAGGTAGCGCACAGCCCTATCAAAGTTATCAAAGACGCTGTAGTGAGCTGTAGGTACCCCGTGCTTCTCCATGAAGTTCTTGGCAAAAGCCTTGCTGCCCTCAAGCTGGGAAGCTTCTTGGGAAGGTCCGAATATCTTGAGCCCGCGTTTCTCAAACTCGTCAACTATACCCTTCACAAGGGGTGCTTCGGGACCCACAACGGTGAAGTCTATGCCCTCCTTAAGGGCGAAGTCCGCAAGCGCCTCCACTTCCGTCGGAGGTATATCAACCCTCTCCGCTATCTTCCATATACCAGCGTTGCCTTGGGCGCAGTAGAGTTTAGAAATCAAAGGGCTCTGTCTCAGCTTCCAAGCTATGGCGTGCTCCCTTCCTCCGTTGCCTACTACAAGGACTTTCACGGGGAAGTATTATACCCTCATGCTGGGTTATCATAGAGAAAATAATGCTCAGAGCGCTCATACTCTGGAAGGTTACGAGAAACACCTACATCACAGCCCTAACCCTCGCATTCATACTGCTGATGGTTCAGATATTCAAGATAGGCTTCATACTCTTCGGGCTTCCTCTGACGAGCTCCGTCCCCTTCTTTCTGGTGTGGTTCGTTTACTACGGCTTCTTCTTCATACCGGATGGGTTGATCACCGCCGTTGCAACGGCGGTCTATGAGCTGAAGGAGAAGAGGCTCCTCCACGTCCTCTACTCATTCCACATCTCTCCTCTGCAACTCCTCGGTTACTTTGCCCTCCCGGTGCTCTTCTTCCTTGTACTCTCGGGGGTGTTCTCACAGGTTCTATACGAGGAGCACGTTTCCTTCGCAAGGAGGGGGTTGCTGATCCAGTACAAGGACAGGCTCTTTGAAAATATGCCCGAGAAGACCTTTCTCTCTTCTGGCGACGTGGTAGTTTACGCCGGTAAGAAGGACGGGAGGGAGCTGAGGGACGTATTCCTGAAGTACAAGGACACCCATATACTTGCGGACAGGGCGGTCTACGAGGGAAGGGGGCGTTTCCTCTTTGAGAGAGGCTCCCTCCTGACGAGGGAGAGGGGAAAGTACTTCCTCATGGAGTTCAGGAGATACTGGCTTGACACGGAGGAGTTCCTGACCGCAGAGATAAGGGAGAAGAGGGTAAGGAGGGGAAAGATACTTAACGCAGCCAATACCCTATCAATCATACCAGCCTTTCTATTCGTATTCGTAGGGGTCTTAAAGTTCTGCCGGAGCCATACGCAGGTTTACTACCTGATAGCGCTGACGATAGTCCTCCACCAGCTTTTTCTCTTCGGGGTGAAGGTCAGCCTTTGAGGGTCTTTATATCCCTGCCGAGCTTCTCCTGAACGGACTCAACCTTGCTCTTCAGCCTTCCGGACTTACCTTCTCTGTAATCTATCTTCATAGTTATGGATATCCTCGGGCAGTCCTTCCTGAGCTCTTCAAAGCCCTCCTTCAAAACTCCCATAACTTCATCCCAGCTCTCCCCCTCAATTATCGTTCCCATGGGGGTCAGGACGTAGGGGAGCCCGGAACGGTCAACTATGTCAACCACCCTCGCTACGTACTTGCTCACGCTCTCACCCTTCCCCAGAGGGGTCATGCTGACGAAAACGAGGACGCTCATGCTTAGGGATTATACCAGAACTTTATCTATCTGCTTCTCTGACATGGGTTTGGAGAGGTAGTATCCCTGCACGTAGGTGCACCCTAAGAGTTTCAAGAGTCTCAGCTGTTCCTCACTCTCCACGCCCTCGGCTATGGTCTCCATACCGAGCTTCCTCGCGAGCTCAACTATTGTCTCCACCACCGCGAGGGACTTTGAGCTCTCAACCATACGGTGAACGAACTTCATATCTATCTTCAGTATGTCAACGGGCAGTGTTTCAAGGTAGGCGAGGGAGGAGTAACCCGTCCCGAAGTCGTCTATGGCTACCCTGACACCGCTTGAGCGTATATCCTCCAGAAACTCCATAGCGTAATCAGGGTTCTCAACGAAGAGTCGCTCCGTGATCTCAAGCACCATGCTGCTGCCCACGCTCTTAGCCACCTCCTTGACCTTCTCAACGAAGGTTTCGTCCCTGAAACTCTTGGGCGATACGTTGAAGGTCACCATGAACTTCTTGTCGTGCCTGAGTATAAACTCCTTCAGTTTCTCCAGCATCCTGTCCTCAACGTCCCTTATGAGCCCTGTCTTCTCAAGGACGAAGATGAACTCCGCCGGGGACTGGATCTTTCCCCTGGGTCCCCTGAGCCTGAGCAGGGTCTCACAGCCCACCACCTCCATATTGGGAAGCCTGTATATGGGCTGGAAGTAGAAGAGGAAACGGTCTTCCTTAAGAGCCTTCTCAAGGTTAGCCCTCAACCTGAAGTGCTCCTGAACGACCCTGTTTATGTCCTTGCTGAAGAACCTGTAAGTGTTCTCTCCCTCCCTCTTGGCAAAGGAAAGGGCGGTTGAAGCTTTCTCAAGCAGACCCTCCGGGTCTTTCGCGTCCTTAGGGTAGAGAGATGCCCCAACGTTTATGTTCACTTTTATAGACTTTCCGTCCACTTCAAGGGGAGAGGAGAACAGGGTAAAGAGCTTGTCGGCTATCGTCGCCACGTCCTTTTCGGACACGCCCCTCGCGAGAACCGCAAACTCGTCACCACCGAGCCTGCCCACTATGTCCCTGGAAAAGAGCTTCTCCCTGAGCATGTGAGCCACCTTCCTGAGAATCTCGTTCCCCACCGCACTTCCGTAGACCTCGTTGAGCCCGGAGAAATCAAGTATGTCTATCAAGAAGAAGGCGTGTTCCCTGTCTCCGGCCTCCTCAAGGGTGAGCTTCACAGCCGTCAAGAAACCTTCCCTGTTAGGGAGACCCGTAAGGGCGTCCGTGTACTTGAGGCGGGCTATCTCCTCCTCAAGGTACTTCTCGGAGGTTATGTCCTTACCGAAGGCAACAAACCTCAAGCCCTTACTGCCGACCCTGACAGGGGTTATCGTCTGGTCTAAGTAGAAGAGCTCCCCATTCTTCTTCCTGTTCACGAAGACAGCCTGAAAGCTCCTCCCGGACTTTATAGTCCTCCAGAGGTTTTTGTAGAACTCCTTAGTGTGGTAGCCTGACTTGAATATCCTCGGGTTCCTGCCGAAGAGCTCATCCTGGGAGTAGCCGGATATCTCCTCAACAGCCCTGTTCACGTAAAGTATATTGCCCTCCTCGTCCGTGACCAGAACCCACTCGTGCCCCCTCTCTATGGCTGTATTTATGAGCTTTATGAACTTCTCCTTCTCTATCCTCTCAAGGGCAAAGGATATGTCCTGCTGGAGCTCCTTCAGGAGCTCAATCTCCTCCTCACCGAACATGTTGGGCGTAGCGGAGTATATGTTCAGCACCCCTACGGTTCTGCCCTTGATCTGGAAGGGTATGGCACAGGAGGACATGTAACCTCTCTTTAACATCTCCTCACGCCAGGGTGCCATGGCAGGATTAGTCCTCGTATCGGGGTTTATAACTATCCTCCCTTCTCTGAGGGCTGCTCCTGTGGGTCCCCGTCCTTCGGGAGTACTTTCGTCTATAGATATCCTTATCTTTGATACATAGCCTTTGTCGTACCCGCACACCTTGACGGGCTTAACGTACTTGGTCTCCTCATCGGGAACGCCCACCCAGACCATCCTGAAGCCTGCCTTCTTGACGAGAAGATCGCAGACCTTTGAGAGGAGTTCCTCCTCTTCCAGAGCGGATATTATGAGCTGGTTGACGTCCTTCAGAACCCTGAAGAGCCTCTCAAACTTCTTCTGTTTGGTTATATCTATGAATATGACGAAGCCCGCCGGCTTCCCCTTCCAGTATATAGTCCTCGTGAAGGTGTAGGTTATGCCAACGGTGCCGTTCTTCCTGAGTATGGGCAACTCCGAGTAAATCCTGTCAAACTGCTCACCCTTCAACCTGCGGGACACCACGTTCTTGACGATCTCCCTGTATTCGGGAGCAACGAGCTCGTGAACCTCCTTGCCTATCAGATCTTCCCTCGGGTATCCGAATATCTCCGAAGCCGCCTTGTTTGCATAAACCACACCCTCCTGATACACGAGCATACCCACGGCAGGGGCGTCGTCCACAGCCTTGAAAACCTCGTAGTACTCACGCTGGAGTGATATGTCCTCCCAAACGCCCAGAACCTTTATCTCCCTCTCGTTCATGCACTCAATCAGACTCACCGTTTCAAGGAGGTATATGTAGCTACCGTCTTTCTTTCTGAACCTGTACGAGCGGGTCAGGACGTCGTTTCCCTCTGAGAGCTCCCTGCACTCAATAGTGACCCTGTCCCTGTCATCGGGGTGTACGTTCTCAAGCCACCAGTTCGTATTGGACTTTATTTCTTTTAAGCTCCAGCCCGTTAGCTTCTCAACCCAGCTGTTGAGGAAGTCCATGCGCTTGACGCGCAGTTGTTTATCGGATATCTCCGCCTCCGCTTCATATATGGCAACGGGGATATTTTTTAATATGACCCCACTCATATCTGATAACCTTAATGATAAAACATCGGTGGCAAAGGTCAGCACTTTTAGTATAAAATCCTTGATGATGTTGTGGCTGAAGGTCTTAGCTTTGGTGCTCCTCTCGGGGCTCACCTTTGGTGGTCATCCCGAGAACCTTGAGAGGGGTGATCTGATGACTTCCTTCAAGCGCTTCGTTGAGGGTAAGGCTGACGACTACGACCTCTACATAATAAAGAGCCTCGCCGAGGAGATAGAGGAAGAGCCACCTGACTACGTCAGGTTCTTTACAAAGGGACTTATAGCGGAGAGGCATGGCAAGCTTGAAGAGGCAATAGAGAACTACCTCCTCTCCATAGAGCTCAAGCCGGACTACAACCCTTCCTACTTCAGGTTCAACGCCCTCATAAGGAAGGTTGATAACCCCGAGAGCTTCCGCAAGAAGATGACCGATATAATCTGGAGCAGGTTCAGCATACCTCCGCCCGTGATAGTTGAAAATCCAGACGACAAGTACGTCTTCCTCGTTGAAAAGATGTCCCAATACCTGCTCATATACAGGGGCAAGGTGCTTGAAAACCTCTATCCCGTGACCACCGGTCAGGACTGGGAGGACAAGTGGGTTGAGGGTGACAAGAGGACTCCGGAAGGGATTTACTACTTCACCGAGTTCATTCCACCCAGAAGGCTTCCCAAGATGTACGGGGGGATAGCGGTGGTTCTGAACTACCCCAACCCAGTGGACAGGTTGCTGGGCAAGGGTGGGAGCGGAATATGGCTCCACGGGAGCGACGAGGAGAACAGGAACAACATACCCTTCAGCACGAGGGGGTGCGTGGTTGCGGACAATAACGACCTCAGGAGCATAGTCAAGAAGATAGCTAAGAACAACACCCTCATAGCCATATACAAGGAGATACCAACGGAAATAGAAGTGGACGACGTGAGAGACTTCCTGAGGAGATGGGAGGATAGCTGGGAAGGGAAAGACCTGGAGGGCTACCTCTCATTCTACTCCAAAAACTTCAGGTGGAAGAGGGGAGGATACAACTCCTGGGCAAGGTACAAGAGGAGGGTGATACTGGGTAAAAAAGAAATAGATGTGAGTATAGAAGACCTGACGGTGCTCGCCTTCAGGAGGGGTCTATCGGAGGAGATAGAGTACTACGTGGCTGAGTTCGTCCAGCTTTACAGCTCCGACAACTACTCGGACAGGGGCTTCAAGAGGTTGTACATAATAAAGGAAGATGGAGAGCTAAAGATACTCCGGGAGGAGTTCAGAAAGGTAAGGAATCCTTAAGAAGTTCTCACGACCACACCCTTTTCCTTCAGAAACTCCTTCAGCTCAGGTATGCTCAGCTCCTTAAAGTGGAACAGCGAAGCTGCGAGGGCGGCATCAACCCCTCCCCTCTCAAAGACCTCGTAGAAGTGCTCTTTGCTTCCTGCACCACCGCTCGCTATCACGGGTATGTTCACCGCCTCGGATACAGCCCTGCACAGCTCCACGTCATAACCCGCCTTAGTGCCGTCCCTGTCCATGGAGGTGAGCAGTATCTCCCCGGCACCGAGAGTCTCCACCTTCTTAGCCCACTCTATAGCGTCTATGCCCGTTGGAGTCCTGCCTCCGTGGATGTAAACCTCCCAGCCGTCCCCCTTTCTGCGGGCATCTATAGCCACCACTATGCACTGGGAACCGAAGAGCCTGGCACCCTCATGAACCACATCAGGCTCTTTAACCGCCGCCGTATTCACCGATACCTTGTCAGCCCCCGCTTCAAGGAGCCTCCTCATGTCCTCAACGCTCCTTATCCCCCCTCCGACGGTGAAGGGCATAAAAACGCTCTCAGCCACTCCCCTCACCACCTCAATCATTATCCCTCTGTCCTCGGCTGAGGCGGTTATGTCAAGGAAGACGAGCTCGTCGGCTCCCTCCTGTTCGTACCTCTTGGCTACCTCCACAGGGTCTCCCGCATCTCTTAAGTTCAGGAACTTTACACCCTTAACGACCCTTCCCTTGTCTACGTCTAAGCAGGGGATTATCCTCTTGGCAAGCATGTTAGGTTCAATAAATGGTGCGTAAACACCATTATAATATCACATGAAAAAAGCTGTTCATCACGCTTAAAAGCCCAGCGCAGTTTACAGAATTTTAACCTTCAGGTTGTCAACCTTCTTGAAATCCGTTTCATCAAAGGTTATAAGTTCATCTGCTCCATTATGGAGCACCCATGCAGATATTACAGCATCAGCGAACTTTATGTTCTTTCCCCTGTAAAACCCCAGAGCCGATCTCACGACGCCGGAAAGTTCAACATTCATACCGGGAGTGTTTATAAGAGATTCTATTATTTCAGATATTTCTTCTTTGCTGACTCGGTAAATCTTCTCCAGAACCCAAACTATCTCTGCAACTACTATGAATGGGACAAAGATCTCCACCTCTCCACTTATCGCCTTTTCAATTAGTTCCTTTGCTTTTGTGGATTTACTTTCATCGTCCATCGTAAATAGACGGATAAACACGCTCGTATCAACTACTACCTTCTTCACGTTCTCTTATAGCCTCCTCAACAGCTTTATCTATATCCTTTCTGTTCACCGCTCTTCTTCCTCTCAAGAACCCGTAAAAATCTTTGATGGTCTTAGCTTTCTTCAACTCTATTCCACCCTCCTTCTTTTCAAGTATCAGGACATCACCCTCCTCTATACCCAGTTCTTCCCTTATCTTCTTAGGAAGAGTTATCTGACCCTTCGGAAGGACTTTTACTACAGCACCATCCTTTACTACCATCTTTTATTCTCCTACCTCATAATATATTCCGATTCTGCTGAGGTTTCATCCTGCAAAGCGTGACCAGGCAGTCCGTTGTGAAGTATTCAATAAAAACTCCGTAACAGTCCGTTTTTTAAAGACTTTTCTCCTGGACCGTATAATAGGGATAAGAGGGTAGAGAGATGAGTACGGTGAAGGAGCTTATAGAGCTTGCGAAGAATAACTACTACGGGATTAAGAACGGGGGAGAGATAGCGGACTTGATGAAGCAGAACTTTGAGGTGACAGCGGATAAGCTTAAAGAACACGGCATAAAGGTCATACTTCCCGAACAGTGGAGTCCTTTTGATGAGAAGGGTATGAGCCCCTGATCGTGGAGTACCTTCCTGAAGCGGAGTGGTTCAAACACAACGAGCTCGTCATGGACGTCATGACGCCGGGCTTTTACGACGAGGTAGCAAAACGTCTTATAGAACCGGCGAAAGTAAAGGTCGGAGCGGGTACCAGAGAACTCAGGTGGAAGTTCCTCCTGAACTACGGAAACGTCCCCGGAGTTGAGTACAACCTCGTCCTCATAAAGTCTCCTCAGGAGCTGTATGAAATATTCGGAGTGGACGGACTGGAGGGAGTGAAAGGGGTGTTGAAGAAGGAGACTGAGGAATGGTCGGGTGAGGAAGGAGAGAAAAAGATGGCTATTGCCTATATAGACAATATTAATGATGACTGTGTGGCCGTGAAACTAACTGATATGATGGGTAGATATTTTGCAGGAGTTTTTGTTAGGGATTGGGAGTTGGTGAGGCAGCTTGGTTCTTATGATGCCGTCTTGGGTATTTTGGAAAGAAAATCTAAGGAGAAGGGGCGTACGTATGAAGAACAGACGGTTGAGCTGATTCTGGGTGGTTGGGGCGATTTGTTGGCGAGCGGGTTTTACTATGAACAATCACAGGTGTTATAGTCAGAATTATTCTTTAGCACTATGGATCATTTGCATGACAGCACGGTTACCGGTTTTTCCTAATTTGTCTGGGTGAACGTTTTTAGTAAATGCATCATATTCGGCTTTTCTTTGTTCCTTACTCATCCCCGCCCACCTCTGTCTCAAAGCCTGCTCTAAAGCTTTTTCCTCATTCCTGCTCAAACCCGGTTTCCTTGCCAGCTCACCCAAGTGTTTAGCGACCTGTTCGGTGGAACCGTTCTTTATCAGGTTCACGTCCGGGGTTACACCTGAGCTTGCACTCGCACCGGCACTCGGGGAAGAGGACGGAGTTTCGTGTTTAAACGTCCCCGCACCTTCGTAGGTAGTTTGTCCGGTAGCTTCGGGCACAGAACTTCCCATCGCCTTATCCGGTGGCGAACCCGAAGGTGATCCTCTGTCTATAGGTCCACCCTGTCCTCCCGTTGTTATACCGCCTGCACCTGCTTGGGTGATTTAGAAAGGAGTCACAGATTTTATGACATAGACAGGTAGAAAGCAAACCCGTAGGGTTTATATAGAAAACAGAGATAAAACCATAAGGAGGTTCCAGATATGGCTCAGAAGGTTGCTCAGGATGTTATAAATGAGAAGCTCATCTTTGACGCCAACACGGGCAAACCCGTCAAGGAGATAGTCCTTGAGAACGGCAACATAAGGGTTGTCAAAGAGAGCGGCGAGACCGTTGAGATGCCCCTCAACACTATAAGGGGTAAGTACATAAAAATGAGGCTTGAGGCTGGGCTGAGCGAGATAACCGAACCCATATACGTCTAAGACCGATCTGGAAAGCTACGCCCGGAGGGCGTAGAATAAACTTCTATGGAGATAGAGGTAAGGCGGGGTAGTCTGTTAGAAGTTGACACCGAGCTCATAGTAAACCCAGCCAACAGCTACGGCTATATGGGCGGTGGTGTGGCCGGTGTTATAAAGAGGTTCGGCGGCGAGGAGATAGAGAGGGAAGCCGTACAGAAAGCTCCCATACCGGTAGGCGGTGCGGTGCTGACCACCGCAGGAAAGTTGAACTTCAAGGGGGTAATCCACGCTCCCACCATGGAAGAACCAGCCATGCAGACTACCGAAGATAAGGTGAGAAAGGCTGTGCGGGCTGCCCTCAGACTCGCGGACAGAGAAAGGTTCAGCAGCTTGGCAATGCCGGGGATGGGAACGGGCGTTGGCAGGCTCCCCAAAGAGGTTGCCGCAAGGGTCATGGCTGAAGAGATAAAAAACTTCCCCGCAGAGAGTTTAAAGCGTGTAGTCCTCGTTGACCTTGATGAGGAGCTCGTCAAGGAGTGGGAGAAGGCGCTCAAGGAGTGATCTTTCCTCAAGACATTCCCTCGTATCGCATACGTTGGGGAAGCAGGGTGAGCACTCAAGCCCCAAGGACAGCTGGTAAACCCTTTCGCCTACGGGCTTCCACACGATCGGGTCTGAAGGTCCGTATATCACAACGGTCGGGACACCCACGTAGGCTGACAGGTGAGATAGACCCGAGTCAAGACCAACAAAGAGCCTTGCTCCCTTAAGAGCCCTCGCTATCCAGAGGGGTTCGTAGCTCTCCACGTAGTTATTCACCTCCTCCTTTACCCAACGGTCGGCTTCGCCAACCAGGTAAACTACCTCAAGACCCATCTCTGACAGGTGCTCCTCAACCTTACGAAAGAGGGATATGTCGGGATTCTTCTTAGACGAACCGCTTGAAGGGTGCAGAACAACTCTGCCCTTGAGAGATGAAGTGTCCAGAGGTTCAAGGGGCAGCACCTTACTGAAGACTTCTCCCCTTAAACCGGTGAGCTCAAGGTAGTGCTCCAGAACCCACCTTCTCTCTTCAGGAAAGGGTGCTACGTTTCCGCTCAGGGATATATCAATCACGAGATCAAACTCTTCCTTTGGCTTCTCGCTCAGGACTCTGTCAGTCCAGCCGACGTGTCTCGCTATAGCAAAGTAGTCGGTGTTCCCGACGGCGGTGGTGTGAAAGCCCTTCCTCTTGAGTATCTCAAGGAGTGGAAAGGTCAAAAGGGTATCACCGAGACCACCCTTTCTGTAGAGGAGAGCCCTCTTCATGTGAATACGTCGTAGCTGAGTGTCCCCTCAAAGACCTTGTAAACGGCTCCGTTAAGGAAGACCTCTCTGAAATTCTCGTCAAAGTCAACACCGAGGACTTCTTCGCTCTTCGTTATAACCTGCACCGGCTTCCTGCTCACGAGACCCTTTAGGTAGGCTACTATCGCACCCGCAGTTGCCCCCGTCCCGCAGGCTAAAGTTTCCGACTCAACGCCCCTCTCGTAAGTCCTTATCTTTATGGTATCTTCGGCAACAGCCTCTATGAAGTTCACGTTCGTTCCCTTTGGCTGAAACTCCTCGTGAAACCTGATAGCCCTGCCCAGCTTCTTTACATCTACCTTATCTATGTCCTTTACGGGCACAACAAAGTGGGGCACACCCGTATTTATGAACACACCCTCAAGGTCAGTTCCCTCCACCCGAAGGGTCTTCTCAAGGGGCTCTGAAGGTGGTGTGAGCTGAACCTTCACTCTCTTGCCGCCCTCAAGCACCTCCGCCCTTATCACACCCGCAAGGGTCTCAAAGCTGACCCTGTCGTCAACTATACCGAGGTCGTAACAGAAACGCACAGCACACCTGGAGCCGTTACCGCACATCTCCGCTTCCGAGCCATCGGAGTTAAAGAACTGCCATCTGAAGTCGTTGGCGTTATCCTCCGGCTCCTCTATCAGTATGAGTCCATCCGCACCTACACCCCTGTGGGGTTCGCATAGCTTGAGGATAAACTCCTTCAGACACACGCCGAGCTCCTCTATCTTCCGGTACACCTTGCCGTCCCTGTTGTCTATGAGTATGAAGTCGTTCCCCGAGCCCTGAAGTTTTGCGAAATCCATGTGCAATATTTTAACTGGGCGGTTGAAGTGCTGTAAAATTTTCCCTTAATGAAAAAGAGAGCGATCTTAGCCCTGGAAGACGGAACCTACTTCCTCGGATACTCCTTCGGTGCAGAGGGGGAGACCCAGGGTGAGCTCATATTCAACACCTCCATGACGGGTTACCAGGAGATACTCACAGACCCCTCCTACAGGGGACAGATAGTGGTCATGACCTACACCCAGATGGGCAACTACGGAATAAACGCAGAGGATATAGAGTCCAGAGATATTCAGGTAAACGGCTTTGTAGTCAAGGAAGCCTTCACAGGGTACTCCAACTGGAGGGCTAAAGGTTCCCTCGGAGAGTATTTAAAGGAGAGAGGGGTGGTAGCCATAGAGGGAATAGACACGAGGGCGCTCGTCAAGAGGATAAGGGAGAGAGGGGTCATCAGAGGTGTTATATCAACCGTGGAGCTTGATCCGAAAAAGGCGGTTGAGAAGGCGAGAAAAGTCCCCGACATATCGGAGCTTGACCTGGTGAAGGAGGTGTCCACCCGCGAGCCCTACACCTGGTCCCAGGGCGACTGGAAGCTCACAGAAGGATACACGGACGTATACAACGAGAGACCGCTCATAGCGGTGGTGGACTTCGGAGTGAAGTTCAACATCCTCAGGAGACTTACCAACGAAGGGGCGAAGGTCGTGGTCGTGCCCCCGGAAGGTGCTATGGACTTTGTTAAGAGAGAAGACCCGAATGCCCTGTTCCTATCCAACGGACCCGGTGATCCGGAAAGGGTCGTTGAGGGCATAAGGCTCGTGCGGGAGTTCGCGGGTAAGAAGCCCATATTCGGTATATGTCTCGGTTGTCAGATAATAGGGCTCGCCCTCGGCGGTAAGACCTACAAGTTGAAGTTCGGACACCACGGGGGCAACCACCCCGTGAAAGACCTGAGGACGGGAAAGGTGGAGATAACAGCCCAGAACCACAACTTCGCGATAGACCCGGACTCCCTACCACCGGAGGTTGAAGTGACCCACGTTAACCTCCTTGATAACACCGTTGAGGGTATAAGACACAGAGAAATACCCGTCTTCGCCGTTCAGTACCACCCTGAGAACTCGCCCGGACCCCACGACTCCTATTACCTGTTCAAGGAGTTTGTTGAAATTGCTAAGAGAGCTTCTCTATGACCTCCCTTATGTAGGAGCTCTTGTTACGAAAGCTCGCCCTGTTGCATATGAGCCAGGCGCTTGACCTATCCACCTCTTCAATCTCAATCAGTCCGTTCTCCTTCAGTGTCCTACCCGTTTGGACGAGGTCAAGGATGAAGTCCGAGAGACCTATAAGAGGTGCAAGCTCCACCGAACCGCTTAGGACGAGGATGTCCACCTTCACACCCTTACGGGAAAAGAAAGACCTCGCCACGTTCGGATACTTGGTTGCCAGCTTTAGGTACGAACTCTTGAAGTAACGCTCCTCGCTCTCGGGCTTCCCCGCCACGGATATCCTGCAAACGCCTATGCCGAGGTCAAGGAGTCTGTAAACGTCCGGGTTTCTCTCCAGATAAACGTCGTACCCGCACACACCCATGTCCGCGGTGCCGTTTTCCACGTAAACGGGTACGTCAAAGGGCTTTACGAGAAAGAGGGTCAGTTCCCCCACCCGGAGGGTCAGTTTCCTACCCTCCTCAATCCTTTCGGGAAGCAAGCCCCTTGCGTAAAGCAGCTCAACGCTCTCCTCAAAGAGCCTTCCCTTGGGAACAGCGAGCTTTATCATTTCATCTTGGGTTTTATCCTTATGAGAACCTCGTCGGGGTTAACGCTCTCTCCAACCTGAACGAGTATCTCCTCAACCACACCGTCCACTGGACTGTGTATCTCGTTCTCCATCTTCATCGCTTCAACCACGAGGAGGACATCGCCCTCCTTTACCTCCTGTCCAACGCTAACTTTCACGTTCACAACCTTACCGGATATGGGGGAGGTTATGTCTCCCACGTCCCTCGGCTTAGGTCTCTTGGGTGTTACGGGAGCTCCCTCTGAGAACTCGTATCCACCCTCTCCGACCTCTATCTCCCTTATGGGCTGAAGAACGACCTCCTCAAGCCTTCCGTCCAACCTTATGAAGAAGGTTCTTCCTCCCGCGGTTTCCTCGCCCCTTCCAGCTATCTGAACGTGGTACTGCTCACCGTGAACGGTTATGTTGAACTCAACAGGTGCCTTCTCAGGACAGGTCTCGCCCTCAAGCTCTTCCATGGGAACGGGCGGAACCTCTCCCCTCTCCGCCTTCTCTCTCCACTCAAAGAACTCCTTTGCAACCACAGGGAAGAGAACGTAAGATAGAATGTCCTCCTCCGAGCGTGCTCCCGCCTCCTTAGCTTCCTCTCTTGCCTTTTCAAGCTCAGGCTCAAGGAGGTCTGCGGGTCTGGTATCGTATATGGGTTCTTCGTCTCCAAGTATCTTCCTGAGTATCTCCTCCTTTATAGGTGCAGGGGGTCTTCCGTATAGACCCTTGACGTAGTCCTTGGTTTCCTTCGTGACGACCTTGTACCTCTCCCCGTGGAGGACGTTCATGAAAGCCTGCGTCCCGACTATCTGAGAGGTTGGAGTAACCAAGGGCGGATAGCCGAGGTCTTCCCTGACCCTCGTTACCTCTTCAAGCACTTCCTCCAGCTTGTCCTCAAGGTTCTGCTCCCTGAGCTGGTTTATGAAGTTGGTTATCATTCCGCCGGGTATCTGGTGTATAAGGACACCCACGTCGGGGTAAGGGGGGAGCACGTCAAACTTGCTGTACTTGTGTCTGACCTCCCTGAACATGTCCCCAGCCTTCTTGTAAAGCTCGGCATCAACGTTCACTTCGTAACCAAACTCCCTGAGTACGTAAACCATGGTCTCCCCGGGAGGGTGCGATGTCTGGCACGAGAGGGTGTAGAACGCGGTATCTATCATATCCGCACCGGCTTCTATACCTTTGAGCTGTGCCATCTCAGCCAGGTCGGCGGTCGTCTGGGTGTGCAGGTGGACGGGATACTCCGAAAATTCAGCTTTTAGGGCGGATACGAGGTCGTAGGCTACCTTCGGTGAGAGGAGTCCAGCCTGGTCTTTTATGGATATTATGTCTATACCCATATCCACGAGCTCTCCGGCAACCTTCACGTAGTACTCAACGGTGTGGACGGGGCTTATAGCGTAGGAGAGAACTCCCTTGACTATTCCCCCAACCTTCTTGGCGGTCTCTATAGACTTGCGCATGTTCCTCGTGTCGTTCAGGGCATCAAATATCCTGAAAACCTCTATCCCGTTGTCGTATGCCTTCTTTACAAACTCCTCAACCACATCGTCAGCATAGTGCCTGTAGCCCACTACGTTCTGTCCCCTGAGGAGCATCTCCAGCTTCGTGTTCTTGGCTATGTCCTTAAACTTTCTCAGCCTCTCCCAGGGGTCTTCCTTCAAAAACCTGAGGCACACATCAAAGGTGGCTCCTCCCCAGACCTCAAGTGACCAGAAGCCGCACCTGTCAAGCACCTCAATGGTGTTAACCATATCTTCAGTCCTGACGCGGGTTGCAAGGAGGCTTTGAACGCCATCCCTTAGGGAGACATCGGTTACAAGAATCTCTCTCATGCTCAAACTCCTCAAAAGGATAGTATAGCCCAAAAGTTGGGTCTACAATTACGGAAAAGGCGTGGAGCTAAAAGCCTGCCTCTTTAATGAACTTCTTCATGATGGTCATGGTCTTCTTGTAACCTAAAGCGTAAAGCTCATCAGCCTTCCTCACGTCAAGGGGAGAGAACTTCACTATGTCGGGCGTTATCACGAGGTCGCACAGCTCCTTCCTCTTATCCACGTTTGAGCGCACCGCAAGAAAGAAGCTCCTTATAAGTACGTTCACTATATTACCCACCCTATCGATCCGCTCTATGGGGTTCACGTCCACACCTATCTTAGGTGTTCTGTACCTCTCAAAGGGTTCCACCGGAAGGTTGTTCATCACACCCCCGTCTATTAGAACGTACCTCTCGTACTTGACGGGCTCAAATATGCCCGGAAGTGCACAGCTACCCAGAAGGACAGGTACGAGCTCCCCTTTCTTGAAGTAAAACGAACGGGCTGATAGCAGGTCTGTGGCACAGATGTAAACCCTTCTGGGAAGCCTCTCCAGCCTGTCAACGGGTATAAGCTCTTTCAGATACTTCTCAGCCCTCTTGAAGGAGAATAGACCGCTCCGCGGTATCTTGGGTCTGAATAGGGAGAACCATCGCGTCTCTTTGACGAGCTTGAGCATATCCTCCGGAGTGTAGCCGTAAGAGTAAAAGACCGCAACTATTGAGCCCGCACTCACTCCGCTGAGAGCCTTTATACTGAAGCCGAGCTCCTCAAGGGCTTTTATCACCCCTATGTGGGCTATACCCCTCGCCGCCCCACCGGAAAGGACGAGATTAACCCTCATCAGGCTTCCCCAAGAGTACCGTGCACATACAGGCTATTCCCTCAACCTCACAGAATCCCTCCCTCCTCTTGCCTTTAATTGATATCCTTTCCAGAGGCAAACCCGTTAGCTCAGAGAGCTTACCCTTTATCTTCCCCTTGTAAGGAGCTATCTTGGGCTTGTCCGCTATCAGAACGCAGTCAAGGTTTATGAGCTCGTAACCTTTCTCCCTCACCCTCTCCAGGGCTTCCCTCAAAAACAGCTCCGAAGGAGCTCCCTTCCACCTCTCGTCCCTGTCGCTGAAGAGCTCCCCTATATCTGGCTCTCCAAGGGCACCCAGTATAGCGTCGGTTATAGCGTGGAGCAGGACATCCCCATCGGAATGCCCCTTGAGCCCTAAGGGGAAGTCTATACAAACACCGCCTATGTAAAGGGGCTTGCCCTTCTCAAACTCGTGGGAGTCAAAGCCAAGACCAGTTCTGAAGTGCACCGAAGACATACCCATCACACGTTGAACCTGAAGTAGATTATGTCTCCGTCTTGGACTTCGTATTCTTTGCCTTCAAGACGGACGAGACCCTTTTCCTTAGCCTTGGTCATGGAACCGACCTTTATGTAGTCCTCGTAGTTTATGACCTCCGCGGCGATGAAGCCTCTCTCTATGTCCGAGTGGATCTTGCCCGCAGCCTGGGGAGCCTTAGTCCCTTTAACTATCGTCCACGCCCGAGTCTCTTTCTCGCCTGCGGTAAAGAAGGTGATCAGGTTTAAGAGCTTGTAGCCTTCCCTTATGACCTTGTTCAGTCCGGGCTCTGATAGTCCGTAAGCCTCAAGGAGCTCTCTCCTCTCCTCCTCCTCAAGACCCGCAAGCTGAGCCTCTATCTCCGCACAGACCACCACAACTGGAGCGTTCTCCCTCTGTGCCCTCTCCCTTACCTTCTGGAGGTGGGGGTTGTTCTCCCCCTCTGGGAGGTCTTCCTCGCCTACGTTCGCCACGTACATCATGGGCTTTGTAGTCAGGAGGAAAAGATCCTTCTTTGCATACTCCCAAGCGTCCTCGGGGAGTTCTTCTCTGTGTCTTCTGAGGGGCTCAAGGCTATCAAGTATCTCTTTGATCGCCTTCAGATGTCCGAGCTCTTCCTTTGCCTTTTTATCACCGCCTTTGGCGGTCTTTTCAACCTTTTCAAGTCTCTTATTTACGCTCTCCAAGTCCTTGGCTATTAGCTCCACATCTATGATGTCAGCGTCCCTTATGGGGTCAACGCTGCCCTCCACGTGAACCACGTCCGGGTTCGCAAAGCACCTGAGTACCATCGCTATGGCGTCCACCTCCCTTATGTGGGAGAGGAACTGGTTGCCGAGCCCTTCGCCCTTGCTGGCACCCTTCACGAGACCTGCTATGTCCACGAACTCTATGAAGGTGGGGGTTACCTTCTTGGACTTTTCCAACTCCGCTATCCTGTAGAGCCGTTCGTCAGGGACTTCCACCACGCCCACGTTGGGCTCTATGGTGCAGAAGGGATAGTTGGCTGCCTGAGCTTTGGCGGTTTGGGTGAGAGCGTTAAAGAGGGTAGACTTACCCACGTTGGGGAGTCCCACTATTCCGAGATTAAAACCCATAGCGGAATAATATAGCCCCTATCAGGTCATATTTCCACCCAGCACCTGTTCCCTGAGCAGTTGGAGCTCTTCAAACATCTCCTTGGTGTTGAAGCGGGTCTGGTAGGTATCAAGCATCAACCTCCAGTCCCAGTAGTTGTTTTTAGCCTCAAGGAAGGAGATCTTCTCCAGCTTCCCTCCGATGAAGAGGGCTAAGAAGGTTGACAGGACAGGCGAGCTCTGCTTTAGAGACTCCCAGGCGAGGACTCCCATGACAAAAACCTCGTTTCCACAGCGCTCACCGAAGCCCGCTACACCGAGCACGTCCTTGACCTGAGATGGGTAAAGCCTCCTGAGACCCTCCTTGAAGGGTTCAAGGAGCTCCATAAACTCTTCCTGGGTGAGCTTCTCCGCCTTGAGCTTTCTACCCTCTCCTTTCCTCTTCTTCCCGCCGTCCCCCGAGGGGAACTCAATTATCTTACCCATCACTTAGACCCACATATGTACCTAACTCCCACCTCCGTCTTCGCCCAGTGGGGCGTGTTAGGATCAAGCTCCACCATGTCCCCTTCCCTAAGGGTTATCTCCTTTCCCTCCACGCCTATAACAACCTCTCCCTCAACAACCCACCTAACTTCTCGGTCTGGGTGGGTGTGGGTGGGGTAGTAAGTTCCGGGAGGATCAGACCAGGTGTAAACCGAGTAGCCCTTCCTCCTGAGGGTATCCTTTATCTCTATCTCATCCTTCACACCGGTGGAATCTACCCTCACTCCCATAGCATAAAATTATATGCGTCCGATGCTCCTTGAAAAGTGGGACACCTTCATAAACGAACTCAGAACCTTCTTCAGAGGTAGAGGCTATCTTGAGGTTTCAACCCCTGTACTGCTGAAGTTTCCCAACCTTGACTCCAACGTAGAGCCCATACCTGTGGAAGTTAAGAGGAGAGGAAGAAAAGAGACCCTCTGGCTCCAGACCTCTCCCGAGTACTCCATGAAGAAGATCCTTGCGGAGTATAAGAGGCACATATTCCAGATAGCCAAGGTCTTCAGAAACGACGAGCACGGCAGACTCCACCGCCTTGAGTTCCACATGCTTGAGTGGTACAGAATAGGAGCAGACTACCGCTACCTGATAGAGGAGATAAAGGAACTCCTCCGGGAGCTGTTCGGCTATGAGGAGTTTGAGGAGATCAGCGTTTCCGAAGCCTTTGAAAAACACTTGGGTATAGAGCTGGGTGAAGACGAGAAAGACCTTAAAGCGTCCCTGAAAGATAAGGGCATACACTTCCAAGAGGAAGAAGGCTGGGAGACCCTCTTTTACAGGGCGTTCATAGAGGTGGAGAGGAGGCTGGGATTTGATAAGCCCACCTTTTTAAAGGACTTTCCCGAAAGGCTCTCAGCCCTTGCAAGGGTGGAAGGCGGATTAGCTAATAGGTTTGAGCTGTTCATAAAGGGGATTGAGATCGCCAACGGCTGGACGGAGGAGACAGACCCGGAGGAGGTGAGGAGAAGGATGAAGACTGAGGCTGAAAAGAGAAACCTGCCCATAGACGAGGAGTTTATAGCAGCGCATCACAAGATACCTCCCTGTGCAGGTTGTTCCATCGGTGTGAACAGGCTCTTTATGCTCTGGGTGGGAAAGGAAACCCTCAACGATATAGAATTATTTAACCATGAGCCCCTTTGAGGTATTTCTGGACATAGTTCTCAGGTTTTCAGACCTAAAGTGGTCAGAGTTCAGGGACGACCTCGTGGTCAAGTGTATGAAGGCGCTCAGGAAGTTCAGGGACGGCAGGAGCGTTGAAGAAGTCCTGTCGGACAGGAAGCTATCTTCGGAGATAGAGGGCATACTTGAGTACCTGCACAGCTTTGCTGAGGAGAACGACAGAGAGGATGTGAACAGGGTTATAGACGCCCTCGGGATGTTCACGAAGGCTCCCGCGCCGTGTAAGATGAAGATAATAGCCCTCG
Source organism: Hydrogenivirga sp. 128-5-R1-1 (assembly GCF_000171895.1). Lineage (NCBI taxonomy): Bacteria > Pseudomonadati > Aquificota > Aquificia > Aquificales > Aquificaceae > Hydrogenivirga > Hydrogenivirga sp. 128-5-R1-1. The sequence goes on along the minus strand of NZ_ABHJ01000004.1, from coordinate 68,329 downwards.
TGGAAACGCTCACCGGCAGAGGAAAGGCTAAGGGTTAGGTATCCTGATCTCAAGGGTTTTCCTATCACCCTTTTCGTCCTTTATCCTTACCTTGAAAATAAGGTTTCCCTCAAATCCGAGTTCTTTCAGGGCTTCTTTATGCGTATAGTTTATCCATATCAGAGAGTTATCCGCACAGGCCACCTCTAAGGGTTTGTTCCAGAAATCTATCTCCTTAAGTTCTACATCCGAAAAGCAGGGACATATCCTTAGAGGAAGCAGATAAAACCCATTCCTTTTGGGCATAAGTTCGGTCTCAACAGACCACGCATCGTCTCCGATCTTAACCAGCGCGAATACATTCTCAGTCTCATCTTTGTAGTAGGCAAGACCGTAGCAGGGAACAGCGTAAGTGTATCTGAATATCCTGTGAAGTCCTTTGGGGTCTAAGTTGGGACTCGCCCTACTTACCTTTGGGGGGTCAAAGACCTCAAGGGTTATACGCTCCGCGTCCTTTACATATATCATAACGTCCCTCTCCCTCACCTCCACCTTTCCTATCTCTAAACCAAAAACGAACCCTGAGAGAATGAGCAGGAGACTAATCCACATCTATCCTGAAAGCCTCCATACAGACCTTGCTATGATCAGAGTAGATCACGTAGAACCTGTCCCTGTTGAAGACTACGTCCTGAGGAGGCAAACCTTCACACTCCAGCCTCCTGTAATCTACCACCCTGCCACTTTCCGCTTTGAGGACCATTACCCTGCCCTTGAGAACGAACCTTTCATAGACATGATCCGGGTATGGAACCGCAGAGGTCCTTCCGAGGATATTCCACGTTTTTAAATCCCTCAGCTCAGCTTCGGTCTCGTTGTATAGACAGAAGACGGTTCTGGAGTGCACCCTTACCCTGCACCCCTTTGGGACCTTTCTGAAACTCCCGTCTTTGAAAAGAAGAAAAGTCTCATCCCCGTCAAAGAACACCTTTACATCCTCACCCCTCCATCCGTTTGAAAACCCACCAAAACCGAGGGGCTTTGTTCTAAGGTTCCCGTCCACAAAGACACACCTTTCTCTGCAGAATACAAAGGCACCGTCCATGAGGTAAACCTCGGTTCTTTCAGGCAGGTCTATAGTCTTTAGAGCGTTGCCCTTTAAGTCCACAACTAAAGCCTTGCCCCTGTAATGCCTTTCTTCAACACACCCACCCTGCCAAGTCGGGCTGACACATATACTGTAGGGAGGTCGGATAACTATGTATCCCCTTTCTCCCAAGGGAATGAAAAGGTAGCGTTGATATATGTTTTCTGTTTTGTAGGACAGGAGCCTCTTAAGGGATCCTGCCTCGGGGTCAAGTCTGTATAGATAGCTCCTCATATCGTATGTTTCAAGGGTTATATAGAACTCCCCATCTGAAAGGACGACGAGCCTGACATCTCCTCCGAGATCCACCCGCGCCCTGGTATTGAGGTCTTTGTCCATAACTATCATCTTCTTGGTAGACGTTTCGCCAATCCGCCCCAGGAGGATCACAAGACCTCTGAAGAAGCTTGCGGAGAAACTTCCGGTAACTGTAGCCACCTTTTTAATTACCCTCCTTGCGGGTCTGAATGTAATCCTTTCCCCATCCTTCCTGAGATCTATTACCTTCCCGAGGATACACACGAACCTTTTGCCCCTCTTCTTCACTACACGTCCTTCCCTGCTAACAAATAGGTTCCAGTCCTCACCCCATGTCCAGTAGATATCCTCGCATGGAACTACGCCTCTCTCCTTGGGATAAACCCAGTGCTTTGGGAAGGGATCCCTTATCTTGATCACCCTGCCCTCGTGGACTATCTCCACCCTTTTGTCCTCACCCACCCTCGCAACCGCGGGGAGTTTTCCCAGGACCCTCTCTTTCATGGTTGCAAGGTCAAGCTCAAAAAACCTGCCATTCCTTACCAAGAGTAGCCTGTTATCTTTCAGGTAAGTGGGGTATCCTTCAACACATATTTTCTCTGAAAGCAGGCATGTGTATACCCTGTCCAACTTGTCCGGATCGACGGATAGTAAGGCTTTAAAGACGATTATCCTACCCTTTCTTGAGAGGAGCTTTATCTCGGGAAAGCCCTGCTCCGCGAGAAGCCTGTTTATGTCCTGGGAGGTGGAGCTGTGGGGTTTAGAGTATGCAAGCGCGAACGTGCAGAGAAAGATCAGAACAGCCCTGCCTATTGTATGCACCGCATAATATGATATAAACTCTGTAGTTTAGAGGTGTAAAGCTTTGAAGATAGGCGAGATATTCAAAAAGGGGATCTTTTCAGTATCCTTTGAGTTCTTCCCTCCAAAGGGTGAAGAGGGAGAGAGGCAGCTGTTCCAAACCATAAAGGAGCTTGAAGAGCTAAAGCCCACCTTTGTGTCCGTCACCTACGGGGCGGGGGGTTCCACGAGGGACAGGACGAGGAACGTAGTCAAGAGGATCCACGAAGAAGTCGGACTGACCGTAATGGCACACCTGACCTGCATAGCCCATACGAGGGAAGAGCTGATAGAGATACTTGAGGATTACAGGGGGATAGGGATAGAAAACATACTCGCCCTGAGGGGGGACGTTCCCCACGATACGCCCGACTTTAGACCCCCTGAGGGAGCCTGCAGTTATGCGAAAGAGCTCGTTGAGCTTATAAGAGAAAGGTTCGGAGACTACTTCTCTGTGGGGGTTGCCAGCTACCCGGAGGGTCACCCCGAATCCCCCAACATGGAATGGGAAATAAGGTTCTTCAAGGAGAAGGTTGAAGCCGGGGCTGACTTCTCCATAACCCAGATGTTCTTTGAGAACAGGTACTACTACGAGTTCGTGGAACTCTGTCTAAAAGCTGGAATAGAGATACCCATAATACCAGGGATAATGCCGATAACCAACTTCAAGCAGATAAAGAAGTTCGCCAGCATGTGCGGTGCTACCATACCCCAGTCCCTCATAGAGAAGATGGAGCCCGTGGAAGATAAACCCGAGGAGGTAGCAAAGATAGGTGTTGAGTTTGCGGTAAAGCAGTGTGAAGACCTCTTGAGGAACGGTGTCCCGGGTTTACACTTTTACACGCTGAACAGATCTAAAGCCACCCTAAATATATACTCAGCCATAAAGGATCTGGTCCCGGTCAGGGACCTATATGCCTGACGAAGGAGGGAACCTCCTCACTCCTAAGCCAGCCGGCGTCTTCAAGCCTCTCGTCTATAAAGTCCCTGTCCCTTCCCAGCTTCTTGGTTAGGTAGTCAAGAAAGCCCTTTCTATCTCCCTTGAACTTCTCCACCTCCTCCTCGCTGACCTCCGGAAAGCGCGAAACTACCCTCCTCTTGACCTCCTCCCAGGCTGCTCTGTTCTCGTAAAGAACGAACTTCTTGTTCCTCACTCCCGTCTTGGTCACGAGCTCTTTCAATCTCTGAACCATCTCGGGGTCGTAGGTGAGTATAGCCTCCGCCATGACCGGGTCAAGGGTGTAGTAAATCCCAAAAAGCTTGCCGAGGAGTCTCCTCTTTGTTCTTATGAACAGGGTCAGCTTATCCTTTACCTCTTCAAGCTTTTCGTAGAGGAGTTCCCAGTAGTTGAGCATCTCAAGTTCCAGACCACCCAGATACCTCACGTGGGCGGTTAGCTCACTTATACTGAAGTTCATCTTCTCCCGGACTCTGGGCTTTTCCTTGTTGGGTCTTGTGTCTCCGTAGTCCGCATGGGCGTCCGTGTGTACGGGAGGTATTATGTGGTAGTGCTCCGATTCCCACCCAGCCTTTCTCAGTACCTGCTCAGCTCCGTGCTCGTCAAGGTTGTACCTCTCCATCAGGAGTTTTTTAAGACCCTCTCTGTCCTTCTTATACCTGTCAAGCTCCTCCTCAGGTATGTTTATCTCCACGTAAACGAGCTTTTCCTCCCCGTTGTTCCCGGGCACTATTACGTTCTTCCTACCGTTTATGTTCCTTCTTATGAACTCCCAGTCCTCTTCGGTCATTATGGGCTCGGGGTGCCAGCGGGAGTCCATTTCGCTCTCAAGCTCAAGGTAGGGGACGGTTTCGTACCAAGTGGCTTTAGTTAGCTTCTCCTCTATAAGCTCGGTCGGTTCGCCGATCTTGTCGTGAACGTAATCAATGAACTCCTGTCTCTTGAACTTGAACCTGTCTATCTCATCAAAGGTGAGCTCCGGGAAGAATATCTTCAGCTTATACCTTATGTAATCCCAGTTGCCAAAGAGGTTCTGGGGCTCTAGGACTTCCTCAAAGTACGGATGCCTCTTCATAAAGTCAAAGTAGTAGGATATGTACTGTCTCACCTTGGGATCTGTGTTCATGAGAGCTTCCATGAACTTGGGGTCAAACTCCTTAATCATTGAGAGGAGCCTTGCTATGTTTACCTTCTTCACGTTGTGCAGGTGGCACAGCTCTATCGCATAATCTTTGGGGATCTTGTGGTTTATCTTGCAGTACTCGTTCATAACGTCCATCTCGCGCTTGAGGAGCTCCCTCAGCAGCACGAGCTTCTCCACGTTAGACAGACTTTCCTTTAGAACAAGGGTCTCAAATACTCCCATGGCACCACCTCCCTATGTATTTAATTTCTAAAGGCGCCCCGCACGGGCACTGACTAATCTCAGAGTTTCAGAGAATACAACCGAAGGTTCTATATCAAGACACCTGTAATCTCCCCACCGGCAGTCACCCTTCCCGTGCACATCACAGGGCTGGCACTCAAGACCTTTCAGGATAAACTTTCCTTCCTCCGGATAGAGCGCGAAGCCGAAGGTCGGGTGAGTTCCTCCGTATATCTGAACTGCCGGAGTCCTGACAGCCCTCGCACAGTGGAGGAGTCCCGAGTCGTTTCCCACAAATGCCGTCGCGAGCTTTATCACTCCGAGAACATCCGCGAGCCCGAGCTTTCCACACAGGTTTATCCCCTCCACGTCTCCCAGCTCCTTAGCGTCCGTCTCGTCCCCCAGCCATACGACCTCAAAGCTGTTCTCCATGAAGAGCCTCGCCAGCTCTCTAAAGTAGGGGTACTTCTTCTTCCTGTAGCGAGCTCCAGCCCCCAGGGCAACGAAATCCCCCGAAGGAAGAACCTCCTTAAGCCTCTCTAACCTTTCCTGAGATACGAGCACCTGCGGTAAGGGCAAGGCTCCTTTAGCCATATCGCCGAGCGCACCGAGGTAGCTCTCGGTAACAGAGTAAGGTCTCCTGAAACGAGGAAACCTGACCGCAAGCCTCCTTCTCAAGGCGTCCTTCCTGTAGGTGAGCCACCTGCCGCCGATCTTTCTTCTCAGCTTGAAGGTCCTTAGGTTCTTGTGCACGTCAACAACGAGCTCAAAGTTATGCCTCTTCAACTCAGCGATAAAGCCTGCATTAAACAGCTCATCCTTTGTAGTACCTATGGCTGTGACCCTCCAGTCGTCCTCAAAGAGGGAGTGGTAGGGTTTAAATGTCAGGAGGTAAGGTTTGTAGCCCGCCTTTATCAGGGGTTCAATGAGGACGGAGCTCAGAACCACGTCACCGAGAGAGGAAAGACGGACTATGAGAGCTTTCTTCATCACCCACCGCTCACGGGCGGTATTATCGCAACCCTTTCGTCACCTTCAAGGTTGTAATCTTCCCCGACGTACTCCTCGTTCACAGCGAACTTGACCCTATCAAGTATATCCGCCACCTCAGGGTGCTTCTCCTTTAAAAACTCCCTCAGCTTGCTTACACTTCCCCTGAATTGCACCTCTTCCTCCGATAATCCGAGCCTGTCCCTGAGAACGGAGAAGTAAACCACCCTTGGCATGGAATTTAATATAAACTAAAATCTATAAAGACATGGGGGAGACGGGGAAGCTCGTAGATTTTCTGAAGAGGAGCGTTCTTTTTCAAAACCTGCCCGAGAGCGATCTTAGAAAGATCTCACTGAAGTTTAAGTTTATAGACCTCCCCATGGGGGAGGTGCTCTTCTACGAAAAGGACGAAAGCAGCGATATGTACCTGGTCATTGAGGGAAAGGTGAGGGCTTCACTCTTTGATGAGCACGGGAACGAACTCGTCCTCGCCGAGCTTGGACCGGGGGAGTTTCTGGGAGAGATGAGCATGATAGACGGTCTTCCCCGCTCTGCAACGGTGATCGCTGAAGAGCCTACAAAGCTTGCAGTCCTGAGCAGGGAGGCTTTCCTCAAAATCCTCAGGGAGAACCCTGACATGTCGGTCAACGTGATAAGAGCTCTCGTCGCACGCCTCAGAAGGACGGACGACATGGTTGAAGCTCTCGCCTTCCGGAACGTGGAAAGCAGGATAGTAAAGTTCCTCTTAGAGGTGGGCAGGGAAAGGGGCGTCATGGAGAGCGGAAAGTTCAAGGTCAGGAAGATGACTCACAGAGACCTCGCCTCAAGGGTAGGCTCCTCAAGGGAGGCTGTTACCAAGGCTCTAAAGGCTCTCACCTTCAAGGGAGTTATTGAAGACTCGGGGAACTTCTGGCTCGTATCCCCCGATGCCGAGGAAGAGATAGACCCTTAAGAGAACCTTTCAAGCACCCTCGCTATCCTCCTGATTATCCTCTCCTTGGGAAGGGTTGAGAGGAGTACATCTATGCCCACACCCTCCAGCTGACCCGTCAGGGCTATCCTGAGGGAGTGCCATATCTCCTTGGGCTTAACACCGAGCTCCTTCTGTATCTCCTTGGCGAGGGCTTTCACATCCTCCGGAGTGTCTATGTCCCTGCCTTCCAGCTTAGCGACAAAGGCGCTCAGAACCTCGTAGCTCCTCATGTCCTCAAGCCTTCCCCAGAACTCAGGGGATATGTCCACCTCGTCCACGAAGAAGGGTCTGAGCTTCTCTACAGCCTCCGTAAAGGTGTCGTAGGCGTCCCTTGTTCTCTCTAAGACTTTCCTGACGTAATCCTCATCGCTCACATCGTAGCCCGCAGACTCAAGGAAGGGAAGTATAGCCTCGTACAGCCTCTCAAGACTGACCACCTCCCTTATGTAAACGCCGTTCATCCACCTGAGCTTATCCCTATTGAAGACCGCAGGGGCAGAGTTCACATCTTTCAGGTCAAAGAGCCCTATGAGCTCCTCCTTTGAAAATATCTCCCTCTCAGAACCAGGAGGAGACCACCCGAGCAGACAGAGGTAGTTGAAGAGAGCTTCGGGAAGGAAGCCCTCCTCCCTGTAGTTTTTGACGGAAACAGCCCCGTGCCTTTTAGAGAGCTTGCTCCTGTCCTCACCCAGTATGACGGGCAGGTGGGCGAACCTCGGAACCTCAAAGCCGAGAGCCCTGTAAATGAGTATCTGCTTGGGAGTGTTGGGTATGTGGTCTTCCCCCCTTACAACGTGGGTTATGCCCATGAGGGCATCGTCTACAACGACGACGAAGTTGTAGGTGGGGCTCCCGTCGCTCCTCACTATCACAAAATCCCCGAAGTCGTCCGCATTTATAGATATGTAACCCTTCACGAGGTCTTCAAAGACGACCTCCTCACCCTCGGGCACGCGGAAGCGTATGGTAAAGCTCTTCCCCTCTCTCTTCAGGCTCTCAACTTCATCGGGAGATAGAGCTCTACACTTTCCCGAGTATCTGTAGGCGACTCCCCTTTTCTGTGCCTCTTTTCTCTCCTCCTCAAGCTCTTCTGGAGTGCAGAAGCAGGGGTAGGCATGTCCGCTCTGGAGGAGCTTCTCAACGTACTCTCTGTATATATCAAACCTCTCCGACTGCCTGTAGAACTCATCCCATTCCATACCGAGCCACTCAAGGTCTTTCAGGAGCATCTCCTCATACTCTCTCCTGGAGCGCTCCCTGTCGGTGTCCTCAATCCTGAGCACAAACTCACCACCGTTGTGTCTGGCGAAGAGGTAGCTGAATATGGCTGTCCTGGCGTTACCAAGGTGCAGATAGCCCGTGGGACTTGGTGCAAAGCGGGTTTTTACCATGGCTATTTAATTATAGGGAGTATGGGATATAATAGACACGGAAAATTTTAGTAAGGATATAAAAGGAGGCAGGAGATGAAACTCACTCTGAGCGTGATAAAGGCTGACATAGGCGGTTACGTTGGTCACTCCGCCACCCATCCAGAGGTCGTAGAGACCGTGAAGAACGTTGCTGAGCAGGAGAAGGAGAAAGGGAACCTTATAGACGTCAGCATACTGACCTGCGGTGACGATATCGCCATAGTTATGACCCACACCCACGGCGTTGACAACGAGCTCGTCCACGGGATAGCATGGAACGCCTTTGAGAGGGGAACGGAAGTCGCCAAGAAGCTGAAACTCTACGGTGCTGGTCAGGATCTTCTCACAGACGCCTTCAGCGGGAATATAAAGGGTTTAGGTCCCGGTGTAGCCGAGATGGAGTTTGAGGAGAGACCCTCCGAACCCGTCATAGTCTTCTTCGCCGACAAGACCTCTCCCAGCGCATGGAACCTCCCCCTATACGAGATGTTCTCAGACCCCATGAACACAGCAGGTCTAGTAATAGACCCAAAGATGCACGATGGATACACCTTTGAGGTTCTGGACGTTTACACGGGGAAAGCCGTCCGCCTCAGCACACCGGCAGAGCTGTACGACCTGCTCGCCCTAATAGGTTCGGTTGGTAAGTACGTGGTCAAGAACGTTTACAGGGACTACGACGGTGAGATAGCGGCAACCGCTTCCACTCAGAGACTCTCCCTTATGGCTGGTCAGTACGTTGGGAAGGACGACCCCGTCATGATAGTCAGGTCTCAGAGCGGTTTCCCTGCGGTCGGGGAGATACTTGAGCCCTTCGCTAGACCCTGGATAGTGGAAGGGTGGATGAGGGGCTCTCACAACGGACCCCTTATGCCCGTATCCTTTGAGGACGCAAGACCTTCAAGGTTTGACGGACCACCCAGAGTCATAGCGGCCGGGTATCAGCTTTCTTCAGGTAAGCTCGTTGGTCCCACGGACATGTTCAGAGACCCTGCCTTTGACAAGGCGAGGGTAAGGGCTCAGGATATGGCTGACATACTGAGGAGGCAGGGAATATTTGAACCCCACAGACTTCCCGCTGAGGAGATGGAGTACACCACACTGCCCAAGATACTTAAGAAGCTGGAAAACAGGTTCTACGACATAGAGGAGCAGAGGCTTGACAAAGACCAGGTTATAGAGAAGGAGGACATGGACTAAAGCCTGTCTCCTATGTGTTTTTCAAGGAAGCTGATTATGTAGTTCAGCTTCCTGTCCTTCCGCCTCTCTTCCTCTATCTTCCTTATCCCGTATATGACGGTTGAGTGGTCGTTCCTGTTGAAGGCACGGGCTATCTCTATGAGTGAGGCGTCCGTCAGTTTCCTGCAGAGGTAAAAGGCGATGTGCCTCGCCCTGTTCACCTTCTTGGATCGCTTACTGCCGGTTAGCTCTTCCGGCTCTATACCGAAGTGAACGGCGGTATACAACTTTATCTTCTCAAGGTCGTTCACGCTGACCTTTTTTCTCTTCAGGTGCTCAACTCCCCTGAGCTTCAACCCCCTTATAGTTCCCTCTATGTCCCTGACGTTGTTTGAGGTCTGCTCCATAAGACTTTCAACTATCCTGTCCTGAACCTCTATCTTCAGCTCGCAGAGCTTGCGCTTTATTATCTCCAGCTTTGTCAGCTCGTCCAGGCATATCTCAACCACCAGCCCGCCTTCAAACCTGCTGACGAGCCTGTCGGACACATCCTTTAGCTCCTTCGGATGTCTGTCGGAAGCGAGGACTATCTGCTTCTCCTTGAGGAACATGTGGTTAAAGATGTTGAAGAACTCCACCTGGGTTCGGGTCTTACCCGAGAGGAACTGTATATCGTCAAGAAGCAACAGGTCTATGCTTCTGTACCTGTTCCTGAACTCCTTAACGCTACCCGTCTTTATAGCTTCAACCATCTCCTCAGAGAAGTCGTTGGCGGACTTGTAAACCACGTGGTAGCCTTTCTCCACGCAGAAGTTTCCTATAGCCTGGAGGAGGTGTGTTTTGCCTAGCCCCACTCCCCCGTATATGAACAGGGGGTTGTACAGACTGCCGGGGCTGTTTGCCACCTCCAGCGCTACCTCGTAGGCGAGCCTGTTTCCCTCACCCACCACGAAATTGTTAAAGGAATACTTAACGTTTAGTCCTTCCGCAGCCTTCTTACGAACCCCAGGGGAACCATCGCTCTCCTCGCCCTCAAGGAGCACGACCACCTTATCCCTAAACCCGTTGCCGAACTTAGTCAGGAGGAAGCTCTCTATGTTCTCCTTAAGTTTTCTATCCTCGGTAAAGAGGAATATCTTGCCCTCTCTCTCCTCCATACGGAACTTTCCAACGAGGGAAAGCAATCCCCTATCCACCCTCTCCACATAGGATAGGAAGGTTTTTATGTTTAGTTCTTCCATAGCTATCTATATTCTTCCATCAGCCCCGAGGACAACCTGAAGCTAAAAAGGCTTGCCTATCAGGTATTTATCCCTTGATTTCAAAGTCATTTGAAGAGCGACAAAAATTCCTCTTCCCTCAGAGGCTCAAGCTCTTCAACGCCCAGATTCTCTATCATGTGTTCAGGTCTACTCATACCAACGAGGGCGGTGCCCACACCTGGCGTGCTCCTTACGAACTGAAGGGCGACAAGGACGTCCTTGTCCACTCCAAACCTATCCTTTAGCTGTGGTGGTACTCTGCCTATCACGTTCCCCTGGTAGAGGGAGGCGCTCGTGTAAACGTATATCCCGAGCTCACGACAGGCTTCAAGGGTAGAGACCTCTTTACCTCCCAGGGTCTGGTTCTTCAGGGAGAAAGCCTCGTGCATGCCCAAGTTGTAGGGTAGCTGTATGAAAGCGAAGTGGTGGTCTTTCCCACCAACCTCCTCCGCGATCTTAAGTATTTCAGACAGGTCAAGGTGCTGACGTGCTCCCCGTGGAATCCTGAAGCCGTGCCACGTTGCGAGACCATAGAACTTCAGCCTATTTTCCCTTACCTTCTCCTCCAGCACATCAAAACATTCTCTCAGTCTGTTGTAGAACTCTTCCTTCTCTGTAAAGAGCAACTGCTCCTCAGGGTTGTGGATGAAGTATACGTCTATGTACTCCGTGTTCATATTCTCAAGACCCTTGTTGAAGCACCATTCTATAAATCTGCCACCGAGGTAATGACCCTGAGGTGTCATATCGTTGGGGTTTATCAGTCCTGGTTTCAGGAAGTTTTCCTCAAAGAAGAGCTTGGGATCCTCCTTGGCATCCGCGTCAAAGGGGACGTAACCACCCTTGGTGGAGATCCACATCCTTTCCCTGCCTACGTCCTCTATAACCCTGCCTATAACCCTCTCACTCTTCATGTAGCGGTAGTTTATCGCCGTATCCACCACGTTTACACCCCTCTCCACGCCGAGCTTTATGGTCTCCTCGTATCTCCTGTCGGTCTCCTCGTCCAGCTCTCCGAGGTAAGTCCCCACACCGAGCTCCGAGAGCTCGTATCCTCTGAACCTCCTGTATATCATTCCCTTGTTTCCTCCTCTTCTACCCTGGCAAGAGCCTTTTCCTTTTCGCCCTTTCTCACAGTTCTGCCGAGCAGTATTGATACCTCGTAGAGCACGAGCAGGGGTATAGCCATGAGAACCTGGGTCGCCACGTCCGGGGCTATGAGAGCGCCCACGAGGAAGGCGACCACTATAAAGTATCTGCGGAACTTCTTGAGCTGTTGCTGGCTGACCACCCCAGCCCTCTGAAGCATGTACAGGAATATGGGCATCTCAAAGGCTATACCGAAGGCTATGAGCATCTTGAGAACGAAGCTAACGTACAGGTTCACCGAAAGGTAGGGGGTGGCCGCAAGCTGGGAGAAACCGAGCCCCAGCAAGAACTTCAAAGCCATAGGCAGAACGACTGCGTAGGCAAAAACGCCGCCCATGACGAAGAGCAGAACCGAGGAAAGGAGCAGGGGTATAAAGAGCTTCTTCTCCTGGGGGTAAAGAGCTGGCTCAACGAACCTCCAAATCTCAAAGAGTATCACGGGAGAGGCTATTATCAGTCCCACCGTAAGAGATATCTTTATGAGTATAAAGAGGGGTTCCGTTGGAGAGAGAGTTATCAGCTCCACATCGGGATAGGACTTGACAACCGGCTCTTTCAGGAACTCAAAGACGTAACGGGCGAAGTAAAAGGAGCCACCCGCAGCGATCAAAAAGGCGATTATAGACCTAATCAGTCTTGTTCTGAGTTCCCTCAGATGTTCCGTGAGGGGCATCGTCGGGAGCTGATTGTTCTCTGTGCTCATCCTCTTCCAGTTCCTCCTTCTCTTCTTCAACCACGAGCTCTTCGTTCAGGTAGTCTTCATTATAATCTTCGGTTACAACGTCAGGTAGGGGCTCATCAACCTCGTCGTACTCATCTGCAGTCTCGTCCTCGGTTCTTTCATCAAGCTCCTGAGCCTTCTGCTCTTCCTCAAGCACCTTCTTGTTTATCTCCTCCATGTAAGCCTGCATCCTTACCTCTTCCCACATCTCTCTGACCTTCCTGACCGCTTCCCCGAGCTTGACAGCGAGATCCATCATCCTCTCAGGACCCAGAACTATGAAGGCTATTATCAGGACTATTACCAGCTGGATTTCCATAGCTTAACTATTATAGGAGCTTGTGAAAGCCGTTGGAAAGGCACCTTAACAGCATGATCTAAATCATTATTTATGAGTTTTGAGGGCTATATCCTTTTTAAAACGGCGTTTTATTTATAAACGAAGCGGGAGGGGAGCTTCGGCAGTACGGGGGGCAGGTGAAAACCGCCCCCTCTTTTTATACACTATCTCTTATGCTCTTTCATAAAGTTCCCCGACATCTCTGGAGAGATTACAGCTGGCAGATAAGGAACAGGATAAAGAGCCTGGAGGAGCTTCAAAGATATGTAAGGCTCACTGAAGAGGAGGTGGAGGGGATAAGGCTTACGCAGGGTCTCTACCCCTTGGCCATAACGCCCTACTACCTTTCCCTCATGGATCCCGATGATACAGAAGACCCTATAAGATTACAGGCTATACCGAGAAGGATTGAGGTTGACGAGGAGGCTCAGAGTGCTGGTGAGCCCGATGCCCTCAGGGAAGAAGGTGACATACCCGGTCTGACCCATCGCTATCCCGACAGGGTATTGATGTCCGTTACCACCTTTTGCGCAGTTTACTGCAGGCACTGTATGAGAAAGAGGATATTCGCTGAGGGGGAGCGAGCGAGGACGAAAGAGGAAATAGACAGGATGCTTTCCTACATAAGGGAGCATGAGGAGGTAAGGGACGTCCTTATATCGGGAGGTGAACCCCTGAGCCTGAGCAACGAAAAGATAGAGTACATACTTAAAGGTTTGAGGGAGATAAAGCACGTGGAGATCGTGAGGTTTGGCACGCGGCTGCCCGTACTCGCCCCTCAGAGGTTCTTTGACGAAGAGCTCCTCTCGATACTTGAGAAGTACTCACCGATATGGATAAACACCCACTTCAACCACCCGAAAGAGGTGACGGAGCTTGCCGAGGAGGCTGTGGATAGACTTCTGAGGCACGGTATTCCCGTAAACAACCAGACGGTTCTCCTCAAAGGCGTAAACGACAACCCAGAGATCATGCTATCTCTCTTCAGGAAGCTCCTGAGGATAAAGGTTAAGCCCCAGTATCTCTTCCACTGCGACCCGATAAGGGGAGCAGTCCATTTCAGAACGACTGTAGATAAGGGTCTTGAGATAATGAGATTCCTGAGGGGTAAAATATCGGGGATGGGTATACCAACCTACGCCGTTGACCTGCCCGGTGGTAAGGGAAAGGTACCTCTCCAGCCCAATTACGTCGTCGGAAGGGAGGGGAACAGCTTTCTCTTTGAGAGCTTTACCGGTGAGCTCGTGGAGTACACTATAGATGAACTTATTTAGGGCTTTTTTGCAGGGAGCTGTCCTCAGCCTGTTTGACCTCCTCAGGAACAACTACACCTACCACTCGGGAGCCTTAACGTACCACTTCCTACTCTCAATGGCTCCCCTGACAATAGTCCTTCTGAACCTTGTCAGCCTCCTGCCCATGGTTGAGCTTTCCGAGATTGAACGCACCCTTGACCGGTTCTTTCCCCAGTACACCAACAGGGTGGTTCAGGAGATATTGGAAGTCCAGAAGAGGAGCGGACAGACATCCCTCATAGCCTTGGGGATTTCCTACTTCTTCTCGGTCGGTTTTATAAAGTACATGGGTAGAGCGTTCGCTTTCGTATCTGAGGGAGAGCTCGGGGAAAAGAGGGAGCTCTTCTACTGGCTGTTCATGCCCGTGTTCCTGCTCGGGACGGTACTCGTTATATCGCTATCGTTCCTGCTCAGCATATACATTAAGCTCGTGATACCCACAGGGTACTCACTGCTCCTTGACCTCTCTTACGTCCTGCCGGGGGCACTAATGCTATCCCTTATATACAGGAGCTTCCTTAAAAGGGGAATAGGTGTAACGAGGCTTTTTCTCCTGTCCACATACATATCACTGCTTATGTTCCTGAGCCAGCTCGCCTTTACCTGGTACATAGCCCACCTGTTCAAGGGTAGCCTGCTTTACGGCTCGCTGAGCACCATAGTTGTATCCCTGCTATGGATAAACCTGATATTCCTAATATTACTGTACGGAGCCCGCCTCATACACAGACTCAGGGAGTTTGAGGACGCCAAGGGGAGCTAAAGACCCGGCACATCTGTTAAAATACTGTTTTATTCCTCAGGAGGAAGAAGATGGAAAGAAACTGGAACGTTGGAACCAAGTACCTCAACGACAAAACGAGGGTCATAGTGATAGGTATTACGGGAAGGGAAGCCTCCCAGGTGGTTTCAGAGACAGAAGCCCTGTACCCTGGAACGATAAAGGTCGGCGTTACCCCCGGAAAGGGCGGACAGGAGGTATCTGGAGTTCCCGTCTTCAACACGGTAAAGGAAGCCCTCAACTCCCCCGAAGGTAGAGACGTAAACACGGGACTCATATACGTTCCTCCTGCCTCCGTGAAGGATGCGGTCATTGAACTCGTTGACGCAGGAATAAGCGTAATATACATAATCACCGAGCACGTCCCCATAAGGGACACCGTTTACTTCTACCACTACGCCAAGGAAAGGGGTGTGACCATAGTGGGTCCTACCTCTCTGGGTTGCATTGTCCCGAGGGTGCCTGCAAGGATCGGTGCGATAGGTGGTAAGAACCCCTCCATAGCCTACAGAGATGGTGGTCTCGTCATACTCTCCAAGTCCGGAGGATTGACCACCACCACCGCAGAGATGTTTATGAGAAGAGGTTGGGGCGTTTACATGGCTCTTGCTCTCGGCGGTGACATAATAGCCTGTACCACCTTCGCGGATGTTCTTGAGGAGATAAAGGACGACCCCAACGTAAAGGGCGTGATAATTCAGGGTGAGGTCGGTGGAACATACGAGGAGCAGGCTGCTGAAACCATAAGGAGACTTTATAAGGAAGGTAAGTGGAACATACCCGTTGCAGCCTTCGTGGCGGGAAGGTTCCAGGAAGGGCTTGAGGGTGTGTCCTTTGGACACGCAGGTGCGATAGTGGAGAGAGGTAAAGGAAAGGCTACCGACAAGATAAGGCTCTTCAACGAAGTTGGGAAAGAGACGGGACTAGTCAAGGTGGCAGAGTTCTACCACGACCTCGTTAATTGCATAGAAGAGCTCGGAGTTGAGAGGGACTTTGAGGACTCAACGCCGGAAGGAAGGGTACAGCCCCTCTACTCAACCATAGACCCCGAAAGCTGTGAGTTTAAAGGTGATTGATGACCGACTGAGATGGAACAGGAGATATTTGGAGGGTAGGGAGTCTGCCCTCCATGCCACGCTCACACGCTTTTACCACCTTGCACCTTATGGAAGGGCACTTGATATAGCCTGTGGCACCGGAGAGACTTCCATATACTTGGCAAAAAAGGGATTCAGTGTTGAAGCCTTTGATGTTTCCGATGTAGCCATAAGGAAGGCACGTCTGAAGGCTAAACGTGAAGGTGTGAGCGTCAAGTTTAAACCCCTGGATGCGGACAGGTTCTCCTTTGGCGTTTCAAGGTATAACCTTATACTCAACTTCTATTTCCTGAACAGGAACACATTTCCTAAGATAAAGAGGTCATTAAAGAGCGGAGGAGTACTCATCTTTGAGACCTATAACGAAGACCACTCCTCAGTTAACCCATCCTTCAATCCAAGCTATCTACTGAGAAAGGGTGAGCTGATTGAAGAGTTCGGTGATATGGAAATCCTCTACTACTGTGAGGTCTCAAACATAACCACTCTGGTCGCAAGGAAGCCTTAGAAGAACCACCTTCTCTTCTTTTCTCTGCCAGCCTCCTTCCTGAGCTGTTCGTTTTCCTTGGAAAGCTCCGCAACCTTAGCCTCAAGCTCACTTATCCTCCTGAGGGCGTCCTTCAGCTCCTCGTTCACCTTCTTATACTCTAAAAAAGGGACAAAACCCTCCGAACTATTCTTACGATGAACATGCTGGAGATAGTATCTTATAGCCTCCTTTATTACTCCTGTTCTGGTCTTACCTTCTTCCTTAGATACCCTGTCCAGCTCCTCAAGAAGAGAAGGCTCCAGTCTAAAGGATATAACCCCCTTCATGGCACCTGATCTTACCACATTTGTGTATTACTTAGCTTTTTAAATTACTCACCGCCAAAGAGTATACAAGATCAGTCTGTAAATTATATGTATTACATTGTATATTGCTAATATAATCACAATTATATTAACAAAACAGGGGTGTTTTAGCCTTATCTGGGGGGTTATACTTAATAGAGGGTATGAAGAATAAGCTGAGGGTAGGGGTATTCAAGCTCTCCTCCTGCGATGGGTGTCAGGCGATTTTCCTTGACCTCCCTTCTCTATGGGAACACCTGGACTTCAGGTATTGGTTCCTGGGAAAGTCCGAAAACAAACTTGAACCTATAGACATAGCTTTCGTTGAAGGGTCTGTATCCACCCAAGAGGAGGCTGAGTTTATAAAAGAAGTTAGAGAGAAGGCACGCCTTCTTGTAACGATAGGAGCGTGCGCTACCTCGGGGGGAATCCAGGCTCTGAGGAACTTCGGCAGTTTGGAAGAGTTCAGCTCTGTATACCCGAAACCAGAGTTCATAAAGGTCCTTAAGAGATCAACCCCCATAAGTGAACACGTGAAGGTGGACTATGAGATATACGGATGTCCGATAAACCCCCACATACTTGAAAATTTCGTTAAGGCGCTACTTCACAGCAGGAGACCCGAGATCCCCAGCTACCCACTCTGTATGGAGTGCAAGCTGAGGGGAAACATCTGCGTAATGGACGCCTACCGAATACCCTGTTTGGGACCTGTTGTGAGGGCTGGTTGCGGGGCGCTCTGTCCGTCTGTGGGAAGAGGGTGCTATGGATGCTTTGGTCCCTGCAAAGGGGCAAACGTTGAGTCCCTTGTGAACTGGTTTGAGCAGATCGGTATGTCCAAAAGGGATGTGGTAAGGCTCTTTGAGAACGAAAACGCTTACTCGGAGACCTTCAGAAAGGTTTTGGAGGAAAAGGTTGAGTGAGGTCAGGATAGACCCTCTTACGAGGGTGGAGGGTCTGGGAAGGCTGTCTGTTCTCACGGAAGGTGAAGAGGTAAAGGACGTTCGGCTTGAGATATTTGAACCACCGAGGTTCTTTGAGAGGCTCCTGAAGGGGAAGAAACCCGATCAGGTCATAGACACAGTTGCGAGGATATGCGGTCTCTGTCCGGTCGCTTACCAGCTGACAGCAGTGGAAGCCTTTGAGAGTATATTTGAGCTGAAGGTTCCGAGGCATATAAGGGAGCTCAGGAGGGCTATCTACTGCGGTGAGTGGGTCTCAAGCCACTCCGCACACATATTCTTCCTGCACCTTCCGGACTTCTATGAGAGGGAAAGCTTCCTTGAGCTGATGAGGGAAAAGAGAGAACTTCTGGAGGCCGGTTTACAGATAAGAAAGACTGGGAACTCAATAATAGAACTCCTAGGAGGGAGGCATATACACCCAGTAAACATAAGAGTAGGTGGTTTTTACAAAATCCCTTCAGCCCCAAGGATAGAGAACACCCTCGCGGAGATAGAATCTGCGCTACCCTTCGCGGAGAAAGCCCTTGAGCTCTTCCTGAATTTTGACTACCCGGAGATGGAAAAGGAGAGAATTTTCGTCTCCCTGGGAAATCATGAGGTATATCCGATAACGGAGGGGAGTGCGGTCTCTTCAGAGGGTATGAACATAGAAAAAAATGAGTACGAAGAGTACTTCGTAGAGTACCAGCTGCCCCACTCAACCGCACTCTACTCCAGACTCAAGGACGGGAAAGCCTATGAGGTTGGGGCTCTGGCGAGGATTTACAACAACTTCGGCAAGCTGCCGCAGGACTTGAGGGAAAAGGTTGAAGGCGTTTTACCTGCCAGAAACCCCTTCAAGAGCATAATCGCAAGGATCGTTGAGGTCATATACGCCCTGAGGGAAGCGAAACACATCCTTGAGAAGTTTGAGGGTGGAGAACCTCATGTGGAATACAGCATTAGGGAAGGAGAAGGTGTTGGAATAACTGAGGCTCCGAGGGGAATTCTCTACCACAGATACAGAGTGAACTCTAAGGGAGAGGTCGTATTTGCGAACATAGTTCCTCCCACCTCCCAGAATCAGAGGGCAATGGAGGAGGACGTGCTGTTAGGTCTGAAAACTCTCAAGAATGGAGACATTAGGGTATTGGCTGAGAAACTTGTGAGGAACTTTGACCCCTGTATCTCCTGTGCGTCTCACTTCCTTGAGGTTATCAGAGTTCCTTAACGCCGAAGATAGGCTTTATCCTCTCGTAGGAGAATATGGGTCCGTCCTTGCAGACGAAGGTGTAACCGAACTGGCAGTGCCCGCAGGTTCCCACAGCGCACTTCATGTGTCTCTCCATTGAGAGGTAGATGTTCCCTTCGGAAAGACCGAGCTCCAGGAGCTTCTTGGTCGTGAAGTACATCATTACCTCCGGACCGCACATCATCCCGACGGTTCTGTCAGGATTGAGCTCCACAAACTTAAATAGCTCCGTGACAACGCCGACGTGTCCACTCCAGTCATCCGTAGGCTTATCAACGGTAAGAAGAAGCCCAATATCTCCTTCCTCCCATTTTTTGTATTCCTCTTTATAGAGAAGACCCGAGGGGTTCTTAGCACCAACGAGGAGAAATACCCTCCCGTAAGCTCCCCTTCTTTCTATCAGGTACTCAACCACCGGCTTTATGTCCGCAAGACCGAGACCACCCGCAACAAGGACTATATCCCATCCCTCGTACCTCTCAACTGGAAAGTGGGTTCCGTAGGGTCCCCTTATGCCTATACAATCACCTTCCTTCAGAAGGAAAAGGTCTTCAGTAACCTCCCCGACGAGCCTGACGGTGTGCTCTATAAGGTCTCTCCTAATTGAGCTTATGGATATGGGGACCTCACCCTGGGCGTAAACGTAGAGCATGTTGAACTGACCCGGCTTGAACTCTGGAAAGTTTTCAACTTCAAGGAGAAAGCGCTTCGTGTTCTCGTTCTCCTCAACCACCTTCCTTATAAGGGCTTTCCTCAGCACGAAGGGGCTATCCATCGGAGAGGAGCCTCCCTACTTCCTCAGTTATGTCTATCCCAACGGGGCACCAGGTTATACACCTGCCGCAACCAACACAGCCGAACTCACCGAACTGACCAACCCAATAGGAGAACTTGTGAAGGAGCCACTGCCTGTACCTTGAAGCGATGCTTGACCTTAGGGGAACGCCATGTATGGCAGAGAACTCCTCCCTGAAGCAGACGTCCCAGCTTCTGAACCTGACGGACTCCGAACCGTCAAGGCTGACTTCATCAACGACCTCGTAGCAAAAGCAGGTGGGACACACCATGGCACAGCTCCCACAGGCGAGACACCTCTTCGCAACCTCTTCCCAGAGGGGGCTCTCAAGCCTTTCCAGAAGTTTCTGCGGTAGCCCCTCCGTTTCCACCTTTCTTTTTATTCCTGAGATAGCACGCTCTCTGAGCGTCCTTTCCTCCCTGTAATCCTTTCCTTTGGGGGCTTCAGCCCTCAGCCCTTTAAGAATCTCCTCTCCCTTCTCCGTAAACGCCCTGACAAGGAATCCATCCTTAAGCTCAGTAATCGTAAGGTCACTCTTCCCTTCGGTAAAGGGACCTGTTCCCATAGATGTGCAGAAGCAGGTCTTTGCGGGTTGGGTGCAGTTAATAGCGACCGTAAAGACACCTTCCCTCAAAGCACTGTAATAGCTGTCCTTATGGGGATTTTTCTTTATGAAAACGTAGTCCAGAATTCTCAGCGACGCTAGATCACAGCCCCTTACGCCGAAGAAGGCGTACTTCTTTCTTTCAAGGTGTACCTCCTGAGAGAGGTCGGGCTTTATCCTGAGGAGCTCCGTTCTTGGAGGATGGAGAAAGTGCTTCAGAGAGTTCGGTCCGTGGACGTAGCCGAACCAAAATCCTGACTCCTTCACCCTGTAATGCCCCTTCTCCTGCTCCTCCTCTATACCCTTTGCCACCTCCGAGAAGTCATTAATCTCCTCAAATAGGACTACGCCGTCCTTCAGAACGGGTGCTACAACTGCATAACCCCTTTTCTTCAGGAGGTCTATGAGGACTCCAAGCTCTTCCTTGGGAACCAGCTTTTTAAGCATTAAAGGTTCAGATCCTCTCCTCGTAGGTGGGCTTTTCGGTTTTATAAAAGACCCCTATGGGTATTTTCACGTCCTCCCTGTTGTAGTCCCACTCCTTAGCCCTCCTGTAAGCCTGATCGTAGTCGGTGGGGTCGTGTCCTACATCTTCAAGCTTGTAAACGTGCTGGTTATAGAACTCGTAAGTGTTGAAGAAAACTACGCAGGGCTGGAGGACGTCAATGAAGGAAAAACCCCTGTGGAGTATAGCCTGCTTTATGAGCTCCTTCAGGTGGTCGGTGTATCCTGCGTAACCCCTCGCCACGAAGGTGGCACCAGCCTCAAGCATAAGGACTATCGGGTTCATGGGGTCTTCTGGGGGTCCCTCGGGCGTTGACTTCCCCTTGAAGATACTCGGGCTTGTGGGTGTAAACTGTCCAGTGGTTAGGCTGTAAGACCTGTTATCGTGGACTATCACAGTTATGTCGGAGTTCCTCTTCGCAGAGAATATGAGGTGAGATACGCCTTCGGCGTATATATCTCCATCTCCAACGAAGCATACGGGGTATAGCTCTGGGTTCGCCAGCTTTATGCCCGTTGCGGTGGCAGGCGCCCTCCCGTGAATAGAGTAAAAGCTGTTCAGGTCTATGTAATCAACTATCTTCCCGTGACAGCCTATCCCCGAGAGTATTACGAACTTTTCCAGAGGGATAGTATCGGAAAGCTCCTCAACCGCCCAGGCAAAGGCGCTCATCAAACCGAAGTTTCCACAGAGCCTGCACCAGGTTATCTCTGCACCGGTGTATAAACTCTTCGTTACAGCCATACTATACCTCCCCGAGCATCTCAATGAGCTCGTCCCTGAAGAAGGGTCTTCCGTCGTACTTCTTTATGTTCCTGTGAGACCTTATACCGTGCATGTTGAGGAGCCTCTCAAACTGCCCAGATGCAGAGCACTCCAGAGAGATTACGAGCTCCGCAGAGCCGATCTCCTCCATAACCCTGTCTGCGGGAAAGGGCTCAAGAAATAGGGGTCTTACGACCTTGTAGCCGAGCTCCTTGGCAACGTCAAGGGCTGTTCCCCAGGTGGAGCCCCATGTTACTATGACCTTCCTTGAACTTTTATCTCCACCAACGACCACAGCATACTCACGGAAGAGGATGTACTCCCTAAGGGTCTCTCCCTTTCTTAGCCTCTTGTCCTGCATTCTTTTGACGAGTTTTGCATCCTCAACGGTTATTCCCCTCTCGTCGTGCTCGTAGCTCGTCCCCTTCACGACGACTCCTTCCTGACCCGGGAAGGCGAGGGGTGATATTCCGTCCTCAGTTATCTCGTAACGCCTGTACTCCCCATTTCCCCTCCAGAGCTTCGGCTCTTCAACAACCCTTTCTCTCTTTATGTCCGCAAGGAAGTAGCTCTCACCGAGGTGCTTGTCTCCCAGAATTAACACGGGGATCTGATACCTCCAAGCTATGTTAAGGGAGTCCCTCGTTAGGTAGTAGGCTTCCTCGGGTGTTCCCGGTGCCACAACGACCCTCGGGAAGTCCCCGTGCCCCGCAAAGGTAACGAAGAGGAGGTCTGCCTGAGCGGTGTAGGTGGGGACGCCGGTGCTTGGTCCAGCCCTCTGGGCTTCGTATATGACCATGGGGGTCTCGCTCATTCCTATCAGGCTGAGGGTCTCTGTCATGAGGGCAAAACCACCTCCGGAGGTTCCGACCATTGAACGCTTCCCGGCGTAGGCAACGCCCACAGCCATGTTTATTGCGCCTATCTCGTTCTCGGGATGAACTACCTTTATACCGAACTCGGACTTCTTCTTCGCAAGATAGTGGAGCACGGGAGATGCAGGCGTCATGGGGTAGGCTATATAGAAGTCAAGCCCTCCATCAACGGCACCCAAGGCTATGTTCTCGTTCCCCGTCATTATCTCTCCCTTTCTTTCTCCGACCTTCTTCACCTCAAAAACGCTGTCCAGGGAGTTATAGACTTCCCTGTATATCTGCTCGTTCTTCTCCCTCTGGGGAAGGCTGAGGATAAAGGGGAGACCCTCTTCAAGGGGTATGCCAAGGAGCTTAAGGACAGCTCCAAGCACGGAGGAGCTCTTGAAGAACCCCGGAGCTACCTCTTTGAAGGGTACCCTTATTGCACCCTCCTTTTCCTCCTTCTCGTTTATGAGCCAGACGGTATCACCCTTTGCATCCTCTTCATGGGCTTTTATGCTTCTTCCATCCGTAGCGACTATTATGTCCGCCTTCTTGTTCACGCTGTTCACTGGTCTTTCAGAGAACCTGAGTGTAACGAAGTTGTGCCCGCCCCTTATTAAAGAGGGGTAGTCCACGTAACCGAAGACGTGATAGCCGAGGTTTGCAAGGACGCCAGCGAGCATCCTCCCCGCTTCCTTTATTCCTGCTCCTGCCTTCCCCCCGATTATTATCGTCTTATCCATAAGGATATCTTAACTCTCAGACCTCCATATGTGAAGATACCAGTAAAGGGGCATGCTGAGCACGGAGAAAAACAGGAAGGCGAAAGCCCAGAGAGCCTTCCTCTCCTTGCTCAACTCTCTGTTGCCGAGGAGGTGTATCACGTAAAAGGCAAACAGCAAACCCGTGTAAAGGTACATGAAGAAGTGAAAGGCGGTGAAGTAAAGGAACCAGTCGGGTGCGTCTGGGGACGCCGGGTCACTCGTGAATACAACCCTGAGTGGTGTAAGTACCACCACGAGCAGGTATAAGAGGGGTATCAGGGATGCGAGCCCTAAAGCTAATCTCTGCCCCTTTGTCATCGTCATCAAAAGCCGGCGGCGGGACTTGAACCCGCGACCTAGGCATTACGAGTGCCTCGCTCTGCCGACTGAGCTACGCCGGCTGGGTATTTAATTTTAACTTCATTCGGGGCTTAGCTCAATAAGAACCCTTGCCGGACCTACCCTTCTCTGGCTCTCTTATTAAGGGCAGCCTCTATGAAGGATACGAAGAGGGGGTGGGGATCAAAGGGTTTGCTCTTGAACTCGGGGTGAAACTGACAACCTATGTACCAGGGGTGGTCTGAGAGCTCCATTATCTCAACGAGCTTGCCGTCGGGCGATAGACCCGAAAATCTAACTCCGTTACTCTCAAAGGGTTCTCTGAACCTGTTGTTGAACTCGTACCTGTGCCTGTGCCTCTCGTATATCACCTCCCTGCCGTATATCTCACGGACTTTCGTCCCCTCCTGAAGGACGCAGGGGTAGGCACCCAATCTCATAGTTCCTCCGAGCTCGTTTATGTTCTTCTGCTCCTCCATAAGGTCTATGACCGGGTAGGGGGTGTCCGGGTCAAACTCGGTGGAATTGGCTCCCTCAAGACCGAGGACGTTCCTCGCAAACTCCACAGCCATCAACTGCATCCCAAGGCATATACCGAAGGTGGGTATGTTCCTCTCCCTACCGACCCTGAGGGCGTCTATCTTCCCCTTCGTTCCCCTCTCTCCGAACCCTCCCGGTATGAGTATGCCGTCCACCTTCAGTAGCCCTTCCTCGTCAAACCTCTCGGAGCTCATCCAGGCTATGCTCACCTTTGAGCTGTTCGCTATGCCCCCGTGGGTGAGAGCTTCTATTATGCTCTTGTAGGCGTCCTTAAGCTCAACGTACTTCCCTATGACCGCTATGTTCACCTCCCTCTGGGCTGTCCGGAGGACGTTGACCACCTTCTTCCACTTGGAGAGGTTCGTGTCCCTGAACTCAAGCCCGAGCCTCTCCGCCACGAGCCTGTCAAGACCCTCCTCCTTGAACTTGTTGGGAAGGTCGTATATGTAGTCAAGGTCTGGTGCGGATATTACCGCCGACTCCTCCACGTTTGAGAAGAGGGCTATCTTGCCCTTTATCCCCTTTGGTAAGTCCCTGTCAGCCCTGCATATCAGGGCGTCCGGCTGGATACCTATAGCCCTGAGCTCTTTCACGGAGTGCTGGGTGGGTTTTGTCTTGAGCTCTCCTGCGGTCTTTATGTAGGGGACGTAGGTAACGTGTATGAACATGGAGTCGTTTCTCCCGAGCTCAAGGGAGAGCTGTCTGACCGCCTCAAGGAAGGGGAGTCCCTCAATGTCCCCGACAGTCCCTCCGACCTCAACTATGACAACATCGTGGTCGTCAGAGACCCTCTTTATGAGCTCCTTTATCTCCTCCGTTATATGGGGTATGACCTGAACGGTCGCACCGAGGTAATCTCCCCTCCTCTCCCTCGTTATCACGTTGAAGTAAACTTTCCCCGCGGTAACGTTGTTGTCCTTGCTCATCACCGCGTCGGTAAAGCGTTCGTAGTGCCCGAGGTCAAGGTCTGTCTCCGCCCCGTCCTCGGTGACGTAAACCTCACCGTGCTGGTAGGGACTCATAGTTCCAGGGTCAACGTTCAGGTAGGGGTCAAGCTTCTGGAGGGTTATCCTGTAGCCCATCCCCTCAAGTATCGCCCCTACGGACGCTGAGGTTACACCCTTTCCGAGGGAGGAGAGAACCCCTCCGGTCACGAAGATAAATTTGCCCATGTGAGAAAATTATATTATGGAGATACCCTCCCGGTGGTGGGATACCGCAGAGCGAAAGCTCTTCAATCCTGAAGAGGCAAGGAGGCACTTTGAGAAGCTCCTGAGCCTACACCCGGAACCCAGAAGCCTCATAGACTACCTGAACGAGAGGCGCTTCACCCTCCTCCTTGAGCTCCTTGAACAGTCCGAGTGCATAAGGAGTTTCCTCTTCAGACATCCAAAAGAGTTTCAGGAGACTATACCGGAGCTATGGTATCTCGCAAAGGACAGGGAGCTGTACTTATCCGAACTGAGCGCTCTTGTGGGAGAGTCCCTTGACGACGAGAAGTTCTCCGAAAAGCTTGCCTACTATAGACACAGGGAGCTCATGAGGCTCTTAGCAAAGAGCATACTCCAGACAGCGAAAACGGAGGACATACTCAGAGAGTACTCTTACCTGCCCGATGCCATGCTTGAGCTGTCCTACCGGAGGGCATACAGGGAAACTGTTGAGAGGTACGGAAAACCTTTATCAGAGGAGGGGAAGGAGGTTCACGGTGTTGTGATAGGGCTGGGAAAACTGGGTAGCGAGGAGCTGAACTTTTACTCGGACATAGACGTTATCTTTCTTCATTCCGATGACAGGGGTTCTGCGGGGAAGCTATCCCTAAACGAGTTCTTCTCAGAGGTTTTCAAGAAGACCTTTAAGCTGATGACCACCCAGACGCAGGAGGGAAGACCCTACGAGGTTGATTTAGACCTAAGACCCTTCGGGAAGACGGGACCCATAACCATGTCTCTGAGAAGCGCAGAGCTGTACTACGAGTCCTACGGGAGAGTGTGGGAGAGGTTCGCCCTCCTCCGTGCGAGACCGGTCGCCGGGGATATGGAGCTCGGGGAGAGGTTCATGAAGGAAGTAGTCACGCCCTTCGTTTACTCCTCCGCGGACTACAAGCTTGTTGAAGAGATAAAGCTCATGAAGCAGAGGATAGAAGCAGAAGCGAAGAAGAGGTTTTTAAAGGGATACAACGTGAAGACGGGAGAGGGAGGCATAAGGGAGATAGAGTTTACCGTTCAGTCTCTCGTGATACTCCTCGGGAACAAGAGCAGGTTCGTTAGAGATAGCAACACCTTCAGGGCTATATGGAAGCTGAACCAGAAGGGGGTATTTTCGGACGAGGAGGCTCTTTTTCTTGAGAGAGCCTACGCCTTCTTGAGAGAGCTTGAGCACAGGATTCAGCTGAGGAAGTGCCTCCAGACACAGGTTCTAAACGAGAGAGAAACCCCTTACTACGCAAAGGTTCTCGGCTTTGAGAACGAAGAAAAGTTCAGAAAGGAGTTGGGAAGTATAAAAGAGGGAGTGAGGGAGATATTTGAGGGGCTTATTCCGGAAAGAAAGGAGGAAGAGCTTGAACCCATACAGATAGCCCTTATAACCGCAGACCAGGACTACGGGGCTCACATA
Organism: Hydrogenivirga sp. 128-5-R1-1; assembly: GCF_000171895.1. Classification (NCBI taxonomy): domain Bacteria; kingdom Pseudomonadati; phylum Aquificota; class Aquificia; order Aquificales; family Aquificaceae; genus Hydrogenivirga; species Hydrogenivirga sp. 128-5-R1-1. Next base: position 41,763 of record NZ_ABHJ01000004.1, on the reverse strand, counting down.
CTCAAGGAGAAGGGATTCTCAAACCCAAGGCAGTCCTTCTCAATACTTACGAGCTACCTTTACGGGAAGGAGGGGATGAAACTATCCGATAGAGAGAAGGAAAAGCTCATTTCTTTAACGCCGAGACTCATAGAGCTGTCCTCAAGCTCCTCAGACCCAGACGAGACCTTAAAGAACTTTGACAAGTTCTTCTCAAACCCAACGGGTAAGAAGGTCATACTGAGCGACCCGAGGGAGGACTTTTTGGAGGGTCTCTTCAACGTGTTCTCCCTATCCTCAACGCTATCCTCTCTCGTTAGCAAAAATCCCGACCTCGTAGAGGACGTTCTGACCCTCTACAGGGAGTATCCAAACTGGGAAAAGCTTGAGGAGGAGTTCAGGAAGTACGAAGAGACCCTGAGTCTTTCGGAGGAGAACCTCTTCAGGAGGTTCAAGAGGGTGTGGGAGGTGAGGATAGGGCTCGTTTACCTGATGGGTGAGAGAAATTACGAAAACCTGAGGGGGCTTTTTAATGCCCTGAGCATGCTTGCAGACTTCCTTTTAACAAAGCTGTGGGAGAAATTGACCCTTGCAGGAAACAGGGCGGTTTTATGCTCCCTGGGAAAGCTGGGGAGCAGAGAGCTGAGCTTTGGCTCAGACCTTGACATAGTTTTCGGAGTTGAGAGCTACGATGAAAAAGAGGAAGTAACTAAGAAGGTTCAGAGGCTCGTGAGGTTTATAACGGCTCACACTTCGGAGGGATACCTCTACGACGTTGACTTCAGGCTCAGACCGATGGGCTCAAAGGGGGAGCTTGTTCCCGCCCTTGAGTTCTACAGACGTTACTTTGAGAAAGAGGCGAGAACTTGGGAGAGACTCGCCTGGACGAGGGCACGTTTCATAACGGGAGACGAGAATCTAATGGAAAAACTTGAGGATGAAATAGAAAAGCTCCTCTTTGAAAAGCCCTGGGGTGAGGAGGAGAGGAGAGAGGTCTATGAGATGAGGATGAAACTACAGGAACAGGCAAAGAGGAGAAGGGATGTGGTAGACCTTAAGTTCGGTGTTGGGGGGATAGTGGATGGAGAGTTTCTGGTTCAGTACCTTCTAATAAAAGAGAGGATAAGGGAGACCTCCATGATAGAGGGATTTGAAAAGTTGATAGAGAAGTACAACTTCCTCAAACCTGCTTACACCGCCTTCATGTTCCTCAGGCTTGTGGAGACACACCTCAGACTGACGAAGGAGAGGGGAAGCTCCGTGCTTACGAAGGAGGACATGCCCAGAATAGCGAGGTCTCTGGGGATGGCTTGTGATGAGTTTGAAGAAGAGCTGGGGAAGAGCATGAAGACTTTAAGGGAGGTGTTTTTGGAGTTTCTGGGGTAAGATCGTTTTTAGATTATAATAATTTAGAAACGAAAATGAGGTTTATAGGCAGGGAGAGAGAACTTAAGACCTTGGAGGAAGAGTACAGGAGGGATTCCTCTTTTATCGTTATCTACGGAAGAAGGAGGGTGGGAAAGACCACGCTCATAGAGAAATTCATAAAGGGTAAACCTGCGGTTTACTTCCTTGCGGATCTGCAGAATGAACTTCTTCAGCTCGGGAGGTTTAAGAACGTTGTCGCCGAGACCTTCAGGGACGAGGTTCTGAAAGGTATAGAGGTGAAGGACTGGGAAACCATCTTCAGATACATCCTAAGGCATAACACACAGGGAAAACTGATAATAGCGATTGACGAATTTCAGTACCTTGCGAAGGTAAATCCGGCGATACCATCCATACTTCAGAGGATATGGGACACTTTGCTCAAAGACAGTGAGGCCATGCTAATACTCTCTGGCTCAACTGTGAGCATGATGTACAACCTGACACTCAGTTACTCAAGCCCCCTTTACGGCAGGAGGACAGCCCAGATAAGGCTCCAGCCCCTGGATTTCTTCAGTTACAGAAGTTTCTTCAAGGGCAGGAAAAACGATGAGATCTTTAGGTTCTACTGTGTCACCGGTGGAATTCCAAAGTACGCAGAGTTGATGAACCCCTCCAAAGAAGTTTTTACAAATATAAGAGAAAACGTTCTCAATAGGGACAGTTTCCTTTACTCAGAACCCAAATTCATACTCAGAGAAGAGATAAGAGACCCCATCACTTACTTCTCCATACTTCAGGTTATCTCTCAGGGGGAAAGGAAGATAGGGAGAATAGCGGGGAAACTTGGTATGAGCACCCAGAACCTAACCTCATTCATGGAGAGGTTGATAGAGCTCGATATACTTGAGAGGAAAGTACCTGTTACGGAGAGGAACCCGGAAAAGAGTAAAAAGGGGCTGTACTTCATAAAGGACAATTTCTTCAACTTCTGGTTCAGATACGTCTTCCCAAACCAGAGCTTTTTAGAAACGGAAAACTACAACCTTGTCATGAACAAGATAAAATCTGACTTCAACCAGTACGCCTCGTTGATATTTGAAGACGTGTGCATAGACTTCTTGAAAAAGAAGAACATACACTTTAGGATTGAAAGGATAGGGAGATGGTGGAACAGGGATACAGAGATAGACATATTAGCTTGGGGAGAGGGGAAAGTTCTGTTTGGTGAGTGTAAATACAGGGATTCAAGGGTGGGAGCGGAAGTATTGAAGGAGCTGATGGAGAAATCTAAAAGGGTGAACCTTGGATTTAAGCCTAAAGAGATTTTCTTTGCTCTCTTCTCTAAAAGAGGTTTTACAAAGGATTTGAAAAGGAGTTCTTTTAAGAACCTCTTGCTCTATACGGTTGAGGATCTTGTGTAATACTTTACTGTTGCTAATCCTCCACTCCCAGACAGTCTTCACTATAAACTCAAAGTCATCGTACTTGGCTCCCAGCCCTTCAACGCCACATGAGAGTATATGTGCCCTGCTATACCCATTACGAGAATTTTCACTCTGACCACACCTCTATCTTATTTCCGTCTGTGGAGAACACAACCGTTCCGTGCTCGTAGGTAGTGTAAAGTCTAACTCCGTATTTTTTCAAAAGCTCAACTTTCTCCTTTGACGGATATCCTCTTATGTTTTTCCTGTTTATTGAGATGACCGCATATTCTGGCTTTACCTTTCTTAGAAATTCCTCGGAGAGTGTGTCACCTGCTCCATGGTGCCCCACCTTAAGAACATCGCTCCTCAGGTCTGTGCCTGATCCAATCAACTCCTTCTCCGCTTTAACGTTCGCATCTCCCATGAAGAGGAATCCCACCTTGCCGTAGGTGAGCTTTATCACGAGAGAGTTGGCATTCCAGCCTCTATTCAACCTCTTTGGGGAAAGAACTTCGTAGATAGCCCCGTCTTCCTCCCACCTATCTCCAGCCTTGAGAACTCCGTAGTTTCCCCTCCTGAAAAGCTCTCCATACCACCTGTAGAGGTCTTCACAGGAAACTTTTTCCAAAGGCTGTCCGTTGTCGTACCACTGTTTTACATCAAAAGACTGCAATAGTATAAAGACCCCTCCCATGTGGTCGGGGTGAGGGTGGGTAACTATGAGCCTCTCTATCTCATTTATCCCCTTAGACTTGAGAAACTTTAGGACTTTGTAGCCTGTGATCAGATTCCCCGCATCTATCAACGTCGCCTTCCCGGAGGGACTCATTACGAGTATGGACTCTCCCTCGCCCACGTCAATAAAGTAAACCCTCAGCTCCTTTGAATGGGATATGAAGACAAGAAGAATCAGGAGTAGTAAAGCTTTCCGAACCATACTCCAAGCAGTCCTCCGACAGCATTCATGAGAACATCTCTTAAATCCCCAACCCTGTTCGGCAGAAACCACTGAATGAGCTCGTCAACAGAACCAATTAGGGTTACCAGAAGGGCTGAAAAAGTAAGAGTCCTTACAGATGCGGAGCTGAAAGCTTTGATAAAGAGAAATCCGAGGAGACCGTACTCAACAAAGTGGATCCTCTCTTCTGGTCTATCCAGATTAAGGATGATGGTGACAAGGAGTGCTCCCAACAGAAGCAAGTGCACCAGAGAGGTAAGCCCTTTTCTCCTGTACATCTGAATGGCTATGAAAGAAGAGACGCTGACGAGAAGGGTATTTACAAGTAAACCAAGGTTAAAAGCACCAAGAGTTTCGTATAAGGTGTTCAGAACTAACCTTGCGATGGGTAATGTGGTGTATATGAGTACTACGTAGAGAATTATGAATATCCAAAGTCTGTTCATAGACCTAATAGGCTCCCTCCCTCTTAAATACAACCTTTATTGTTTTGAACAGGATCACCACATCAAGCCATAGAGACCAATTGAGCACATACCAGGTGTCAAGCTTTAATCTGTCTTTAAAGGTGAGCTTGTTCCTGCCAGAGATCTGCCATAGTCCAGTTATTCCCGGTCTGGTCATTAAGATCGTGTCTATGTAGCCCTCCATATCTTCTCTCTCTCTGGGAAGGTATGGTCTTGGACCCACAAGGCTCATCTCTCCTTTGAGGACGTTAAAAATTTGAGGAAGCTCGTCGAGAGAAGTCTTTCTCAAGAACTTTCCGATCTTTGTAACCCTGGGGTCGTATCCCTTCAGCTTCTTATACCTGTTCCACTCGGTTTTTAGCTCTGGGTTGTTTTCCAAGAAACCCTTCAACAGTTCATCTGAATTCTCATACATGGTTCTGAACTTGTAACACCTGAAGACCTTTCCATTCCTACCAAGACGCTCCTGGACAAAGAGGATACTCCCAGGAGAATCCAATTTTATAAGGAGAGCTATGAAGCCCATAATTGGTAACAAAAAGGGAAGCATAAAGAGGGATAATAACAGGTCAAAACTTCTCTTTAGGATCTGGTTAAGTCTTGAGTCAAAGTTGTTCACCACCTTTATCAGAAACAGCTGTTGTACGAACAGATGATAGAGCTCGCTATTCAGAAGAGCTATACCCTTTAAGTCTGGAACTATAAATATTCTCTTTACATACTTGTGAACATTATTTGCCAGAGCTGAAAGACGTTCCTTGTCCATTGAAGGTATAGCGATCACCACAGTGGCAACATTCTTATCTCTAATTATGTCTTTAAACTTGCTTATTTTCCCAAGTACGGGTATGCTTCTATCTCCGACCTCAATAGAACCTTTCTTGTAGTCATCAAGGAAACCCACTATCTCGTATCCAAGATGCTCGTCACCCTGAAGACCCTTGGCTGTGCCAACACCTGCCCTTCCAGCTCCCAAAATCAATAGGTTCCTCCTCCAGACCCCAAGTTTGTAGAGCAGCTTTTTACCAAAGTACCTGAACAATGGGAACATAAATATGCTGTATCCCCATAACATCAATACGGTGAGCCTTGATATGCTCTCGCTCTTCTTCCCGAGAGAAACTACAGCAAACACAACGACCACGGATATAGTCAGAGCTTTTAGAAGCTCCCTTGTTTCATCCCAGAAAGGGTACCTTTTAACGTAAAGCTGTTCATAGGCTATGAATAAAATAAATATTAAAGGTATCCACCACAGCTTTAATAGAGCTGAGTAACTTATGTTGAACTGGACGATATCCAGAGGGAATGCATTTAGAAGTTTTCTTGTGAAATAGGCTAAAGTGAAGGAGGTGTAGAAGGCGACTGTGTCAAGCGTTATAAGAAACAGAATATTAAAAGATTCTTTATTCATCACTTTCTTCAAGGAGCTTGAGGATATCCTTTACCTTTTGAGAATGCTCTAATGATACCACGAGTAGATAATCCTTTGCGTTTATCACAGCCAAATGGTTTAAACCCACAACTATTACGGGCTTGTCTTCAGAAAAGACAAGGACATCTTCAGCATCAACTCTCAAGACATCCCCCGAAAGCACAGCACATCTGCTATCGTCACAGAGAACTTCATACAACCCCTTAAATGTTCCCACGTCCGACCAATTTGCCCTGAAGGGAATACAAACAGTTCTCTTTGACTTCTCCATTATTGCCTTATCTATAGGTTCAGATTGGAGTTTATTAAATACGTATAATGCTTCATCCCTGCTTTTTGTATTAAGTAACTTATAGGCAAAAGGTTGATAGAGTTTACACTCTTCCTCAAAGGTCTTAAAAGAAAAAACAAATATACCCGAGTTCCACAGATATTTCCCTGACTTGACATACTCAAGGGCTTTTTCGTAAGAAGGCTTTTCTGTGAACTCTTCTACTCTGAAGGCTTTATCTAATTTTTTTCCCAGCTTTATATAGCCAAAACCTGTATCTGGTCTGTTGGGTTTAACACCAAAAAGTACAACATAGCCTCCCTTAGCGCATTCACGTGCCAAAGAAAGGTCTTCTCTGTAAGTCTCTACAGGTTCTATATACTGGTCTGCAGGGACTACAGCCACGATATCGTCATCTTTTAAACCATACTCAATCCTCATAACATACAGAGACCAGACTATAGCAGGAAAGGTATTTTTAGGGGATGGTTCTTTTATAAGGTTTGCTCCAATACCAACTTCCTCAGCTTGTTCCTTAGCAAGAGAGGTGTAGTCTTCTTTCAGAGAAACATAAACAGGAAAATCACTATGCCTTTCAAGTGTCCTCTGAAAAAGGCTTCTGTTACCCAGTCTAACGAACTGTTTCGGAAGCTCTTTTCGAGAGAGGGGGAATAATCTTGTGCCTCTACCACCAGCTAATATTATGGATTTCATCTTATCTATCCTATTATTAATTTATGTTATTTTTCACTTGAAACTCTTTTTAAATCAGCCCCAATTCTGCATGCCGTTATAAATTTTACCCAGTTGAACTTTTGATTAATAAATTTATTTTAACCCTACATTACTCACACTGCATCCATGCATTTCTGTTTCATTATTTGCCTCCTAGTAATGATTTATAAACTTCAAATGTTTTTTTGGCAGTATTTTTCCAGGAAAACTGGCTAAGAATTTCTTTCTTTTCTTTTTCATTAAAAGTTAATGGATGTTCAAGTAAATTTTCTATAGCCTTGCACAATCCCTGTATATTTGTGGGATTTACTTGGATAGCAAATTTTGACGTTATCTCCCCCAAGGAAGTATTATTAGATGTGATTATATTATTATTTAACACAAAGGCTTCTAAAGGCGGAAAACCAAACCCTTCATGCTTGGATGGAAATAATATCGCTTTTGCATGCCTTATATATCTTGCCAATTCATTATCATCAACATAATCTAAATGCTTTATATTATTATTCGACTTCACAAGTTTTATGAAATCATAAAATGCATTTCCCTTCTTTCCTATTATTATCAATTTTAAATCTGGATATTTTTTATTTACTAAATTAAAAGCTTTTATGGTCTCTATAACACCTTTGGAACGTTCTATTACAGACCAATATAAAAGATAATCGTATTTTTGTGGTTTTTTGCTTATGAAGCAAAGATCTATTTTTCTATAGAAATGTTCTATGCCTAAATAAATGGGGATAACTTTTTCCCCACAAATAGAAAGTTTGCTTATAATACTATTCGCTGAGAACTTGCTAACCGTTATTATCTTATCTACATTTTTTACAGAAATTCTAAGCATTTGTCTCCTATACAACCTTTGGATATTAGAATATTTTTCGGGAACAAAGAATTCTGCAATATCATGAATAGTAATTACACTCGGTATAGGTGTTTTTCTAATTATAGGCAATGTGTTATTATAATGAATAATATCAATTTCTATATTTTTCTCTCTTAAAAAATTAAAAAGCTTAAAAGCTGTAAAAAAATGTCTATGTAGCTTTGAATTTTCTAAGTTTTCTACAGTAAAAACCCTTACATTTTCAAGCCTAGAGAGTTCTTTATAATACATCTGCCATGCACCTCTTAGTAAATAAAAAGTAGAATCTGGATATAATTTTGCTAAATAACGGGTTAATTCTAATGTGTATCTTTCAACACCTCTAATATAGTCATTTTCGGTTATCCCTACAATTCCCACTTTCATAACTCAATCCTATCTGTGAAAAACTTAATAAAAAATTTGGGATATATATAAAAATATCTCTTTGGCAATCTTCTAGGTTCTTTATATAACCTATACAACCATCTTAGATGTAACTTATCTATTACCTTAGGATAATAATTTATACTTTGTGCTGTTTGCTCTAAAAATCCTCCACATGTAAATCCTGTTCCCTGCCAACTTAATTTTTTTAAATCTAACAAAAATAATTCTTGCAAAGGGGTTCCTAATCCAGCAATAACTATATCAGGATTTAATCTTTTTATAGAAGAAATAACCTTATTATATTCATTTCTATCCTTGAAATAGCCATGCCTATATCCAATTATATTTAATTCAGGATATGTTTTTTTTATATTTTTTATAGTCTGAGGAATAATATGCTCCTTAGTTCCTATAAAATAAATAGATTTATTATTATTTATAGCGTGCTTAAAAACTTTAGGAGCCAATGAGGTCATATCAAAACTAACCCGTTCCAAATTTTTTACTTTGTATTTTATTTGAATAGCCTTTACTAAGCCTATCCCGTCAATTCCAATGTAGTCAAATTCATCAAAAATCCTTTTCAACAATTTTTTTTCTTGAAGTATATACATTGAATATGGATTAACAAAAGTTACCAAATTATTATTTCTCACTAAACTTTCTATATCTTTTGCGCATATCATGATTTTACGCATCATAATCATCAATATCTTTCAAAATTTTCAGATTTATACCCAAAAAGGAAAATATAGCAAAATTTGCATTTGGTGAAAAACTGTTTTCTTGAAATAATGATGCAGTAAGCCATCCAAAAATTATAAAAACCTGTACCTGTATTAATTTCTTATGACCTGTATATAGCCAGTTATGATAATTATTATTGATCTTTTTAATAACAAGGAACCAATACAAGTAATAAATAAAGGTAAATACAGCTCCTAATTGATAGAGCATTGTACCAAACCCACTTTCGGATGAAGCCAACCATTTTTCATATGGTATATGAGAAAACCCTTTAGCAAAATTTCCTCCACTACCCAAACCATGACCCATAATAGAAATATTAAGTAGTGAGTTGTAAAGCCCTATAAAATGGAAAATTGCTGTAGGGAAAACATAATTAACAATAGGAATTGAAAATAAAATAAGGACCAACATAAACATTAGCACTTTTTTATAGTTTTTTAAATAAAAAGACATGGGTAAAGCATAACCTAGAATAAAGAAATAAAAAATCATCCACCCCCCTTTTCCTAATGTAAGAATTAAAAACAAGAATATGCAAGATAGTATAAAATAGTATACAGGTTTTATGAATTTGTTTAAATATTGTTTATAAATAAACAATATAGCAAATGCTGTAGCCAAAAAATAGCTAAAATTTACACTATCCAAAAAAGATCCACTTAATCTAACTAGAACGTGTTCAAAAATAATAGTTTCTGTCACTGTAACATCCCCAAACCCTCTTGCTAAATTGATAAGTTCTCCTTTAAGGATATACCACAACCTATATCCTGACAACAACTCATACAATACAACACCTGTTTCTACTGCCAACATAAAAATAAATGAATAGATTAAATATCTTAAGCTTTTGAATGAAGCCAAAGTGTAACCAATTATAAGAAAAATAAATGGCATTATTAGATTTCTTATATACGCAAGAGCTACAATAGAATTTCCAGTTTTGTACCAGAAAAGGGAAGCTATTAAGTAGATTCCTATAAAAAATGGGAAAATATATTGTTTTTCGATTTTATAGGGCTTGCGAAACAATAACAACAACGAAACAAGAAGAAAAATAAAAATTGTAGTCATATCTTTTAAGATTAACATATGCCTAATTAATGAAGTAGAAGCTGTAGAAAAATCTAATAAATTAGATATAATACCGATAAAAAAGTTCTGGAAAATATAAAAAATAAATATATATATTATTATCAAGTATTTTCTTCCTGATATAAGTGAATAAATAAAAAAGAGTACATTAAATAAAAAATCAATCAGTAAGATCGCCTCTATACTTTGCAAGATTGCAAAAACATAATAAAGTACGAATACCATACCTATTATTAACATCAATTCAGCTATAAACATAACAGGTTGAACAGCTAAAACCATTTTACTATTTAATGTTATATGAAAATTTCTTTATTGTATAGCTCAAATATGAAAATAGACACACAAAAATATTCCTTTCTATTTCATTTATCCTCAATGCCTTACCTTTAATATAAAATCTTATAAGTTGCCAAGAAAGAAGATTTTTTTTGAGCATATTTTCACTAAAAAAATTTTCACAAAATTCATCAAAATTTATACCGAATTCTATAAGACTTTTATTTCTCTTGCCTCTTGCAACATCCAATATAGATAGTAAAATTTTTGCGTGCTCTCTATAAAAATAAGCTTTTTGTTCTTTATATTCTTTAAAAGATCTATACATTTTCTTTACGCCTACAAAACCAAAATTATTATCATGACTTCTATACTCGAGCAACACATCATCTATATAATAAACTTTACCCAACATAGCGCTTTTATAGCCCAATTCCCAGTCCTCAAATTTATGCTTAACTTCCCCAAATTTATTAAAAACTTCCTTTTTGTATGAGGCAGATGCACCTAATACTATTGGCCTCAATAGAATATCTTCAAGGGTGTAAAATCCTTTTTTATAACTTAAAAAATCTTTCTTTAGCATCTTGCCTTTTTCGTCAATCAAATCAACATTTGAAAACACTGCATATACATCATGGTATTTATTAAAGATTTCCATTGTTTTACTTACTCTATTTGGTAAGCTTACGTCATCTCCTGATTGGCCAATATAAATATCTGTTTTTACTAAATTTTCTAATACATAATTTAAATGAGCTGGATGTCCTAAGTTCTTTTCATTTTTGTTTAAAATAATCTTATGAGTTCCCTTATAGTTTTTTATAACTTCTTGAGCTATTTCAAATGTTCTATCTGGAGAATTATCGTCAGATATTATAATAGTTAAATTAGGATAATCTTGATTTAAAGCGCTTTCTACTGCTTCTTTTATAAATTTTTCGTGTTTATATGCAAATATCACTAATGTAGTTTCCGGATAATTGTTCATAGAATTATCCTCCTAAAATAAAAACCTAAAAACAGAAGATACAATATGTAGTTAAACGTAAATGCATACACAGAACCAATCAGACCAAATATATATACAAATACTATAGTAAATACTACCCATGATATTGTAAATAAAATTTCACTTAACACAAATAATTTAGTTAATGCTTTTGCTACCATAATATAGCCTAACAACCAACTTGCTATTTTTATAACATCTCCTATTAACTGCCATTTAAATAATTCTAACATAGGCAAAAACTTTTCCGAAAAAAGCGTTACAACTATAAATTTCTTAAAAATAAATATCAAAAAAGCCAAAAATATAACTATTGGCATAATAATTCTGTATCCGTTTAATATCTCTTTTTTTAATTCTTTTTTATCCTGAATTTCTGAAAGACGAGGTAAGTAATATACGCTTAAAGATGTAGTTATAACCATAAGGTAAACTTCAGAAATAAAAAATACCCCTTGCCAATATCCAGCACTATCCCAACCTAATTTTATTCCTATATAATTTCTAATAGCTATTTGAGATAAGGGAACCATTGTTGCTGCTGTAATAGTCATTGATGAAAATTTGAGTAATCTTCTTAAACTTTCTTTATCTATACCTTGCAAGAAATATTCAACTTTAAACCACCTGCTTTTTATAACTAAAAATAATGTAAATACTATTATTAAAGATTGTCCTAAAATTAAAGATAAAAAAGCTCCTTTTAACTTGAATTTTATTACAAGTAATATTGTAAGTATAAGTACAAAAATACTACTAGCTATATTAACAGATATATATTTTTTTATTTCCTTTTCTCCATTTAGAATAGAGAGGAATATATTATTTAAAGAAAATAAAACAGTGAAAATTCCAAGTATAATAAAAACATCAGAAAATTCAGTAGTATGTAAAATTAATTTTGATAATTCATTCCTAAATATAATAATTAATATTCCTAGCACTATTGAACTTATAAATCCAATAACTAGACTTGTACTAAAAAGTTTTTGTTTACTTTCTATATCCTTATATTCGGCAGTATATTTTACAATTCCTTGATTAATAGCTCCATTTGAAAAGGTTATAACCATCGACATAAAATTCCTAAACTGCCCAAAAAGAGCTACTCCAGAAGGTCCTATATAAACAGCAATCATTTTATTAATTATAAACCCTGCCAAAATTCTAATAATAGTAGAAATCGCAGATAAAATAGAAGTTTTAATTAAATTCATTTACTATTTTTACTACCTTTTTTATTTCTTCTTCAATCATAACCGGACTTATAGGTAAACTTAACACTTCCTTATGAATTTTTTCTGTTATTGGGAAGCTTAAATCATTCCATTCTTTATAAGCTTCTTGTTTGTGCGGTGGTATAGGATAATGAATTAATGTCTGAATTTCGTTTTCTTGTAAATATTTTTGTAATTTATCTCTTTCTTTTGTTCTTATTACAAATACATGCCAAACACTATCTGTAACAACCTTTGGCAATACAATTTTTTCATTTTTTATATTCTCTAAATAATATTTAGCAACCTTTTTTCTTTTTTGGTTGTCTTTGTCTAAATACTTTAATTTTACTCTTAAAATTGCCGCTTGGAGTTCGTCAAGCCTTGAGTTTACACCTTTATACAAGTTTTCGTACTTTTTATAACTTCCATAATTTCTTAAAGCTTTTATTGCTTCAGCTAATTCTTTATCATTTGTAGTTATTGCTCCACCATCTCCTAATGCTCCTAAGTTTTTGCTTGGGAAAAAACTAAATCCACTTGCATCTCCTAAATTTCCAGTTCTTTTATCCTTATAAAAAGCTCCATGGGCTTGAGCCGAATCTTCTATAATTTTTAAGTTATATTCTCTTGCTATTTCCCAAATTTTATCCATCTCACAAGTTTGCCCATATAAATGGACTACCATTATCGCTTTTGTTCTTTCTGTTATTTTTTCTTCTATTTTATCTGGGTCTATTAAATAAGTATCTAATTTGGGTTCAACAAAAACTGGCTTTAATCTATTTTCACTTATAGCTAAAATTGTTGCTATATAAGTGTTTGCAGGAACTATTATTTCATCTCCTTCTTTAAAAATTTCAAGCTCCTTATATCCTCTAATAATAAGCTTTAGAGCGTCTAATCCATTTCCAACACCTATTGCATATTTCGTTCCACAGTAATTTGCAAATCCTTCTTCAAATTTTTTTACTTCTTCTCCTAAAATATACCATCCACTTTCTAAAACTCTTTTACAAGCTTCTAATATTTCTTCTTTATATTGTAAGTTAATTTTTTTTAAGTCTAAGAATTTAATCATTTAGTAACCTTCCATATTTTTTTTCTAAATTAATAAATTTATTTTTCTTAAATAGAAAGTATATACTCTTTTGATCCTCTCCTATCTTTTCAGCACCATAGGATTTATGAAACATTATTACTTCTTTATTTTCTTTAATCACATCGAATGTAACTTTTTCAAACTCCAACTGACTAAATATAAATTTATAGATTAATATTATACTATCTATTGCAATAAGGGGATTATTAGATTTTAATATCCAACTACCCCATTCACATATATCATTCCTCATATTATAAACTCTCACTGTTCCTTCTTTTTCCCCACTAGATTTGTTTTTTATTATAAAGTAATGTTCTTTTCCCTCTTTTTCCCTCTGTTTATATTCTTTTATCCATTCTATTTGTTTTTTTATATCTTTCTCTGTTTTGGATATAAATCTACTTAATTTAGCGTTAGTTCTTAAATTTAATATAAATTCTGCATCATCTTCTTTTACATACTCAAATTTTATATATCTTCCTTCAAGCATCTTTTCTCCTAATTTTTTTAAATCTATTTCCTATATTAATCTCTTCAAGAAAATTTATTTTGGTTGGGACTTTATAATTATCTAATTTTTTTATACAATGCTTTCTAATTTTCCTTTTCGCTTCCTTTTTATCAATTCCATCTTTTATTACAACATCTGCTACTACTGTTTGTCCTGTGATTGGATTTCTTTCTCCATATACTATACAATCAATTACTTCTGGTATTTCAAGAATTATAGTTTCCACCTCTTGCGGCAAAACCTTTTCTCCTCCAACATTAATAATCTCTTTACTTCTTCCAATTATTCTGATATATCCATCATCAGTAATTTCTACTAAATCCCCAGTTTTAAACCAACCATCTTCAGTAAAACTATCCATCGGAGCATTTAAATATCCTAAAACTTGAGTTTTACTTCTTAACCAAAGTTCACCATTTACTATTTTGTATTCTATATCTGGGTCATCTATTTTCATAAATGTTGAATCGGAAGATTTCGAATAGGTATTGGCAATTCCTGTTTCGCTGGTACCAAAAGTTTGTAAAAATCTTACTTTTGGAAAAGTTTGCTTTAACCTTTTTAAAAGAGTTTCAGGCATGGGTTCTGTTCCATAAGTAATCATTTTCAATGAACTTAAATCATATTTCTCGTAAGATTTACTTATCAATATTAGATTTAAAAAAGTAGGTGATGCTGGTAAAACCCTTATTTTATATTTCTCTATTAATTTACAAACTTCATCTGCATTTCTATTTTTAGGTATTATTGCAGTTGCACCTATAGATAGTATATTTAATAATGTATTAAGTCCTCCTATATGGTCAAACATTAAAAAAATTAGCATATTTATATTCTTTTCTTTTTTGCCTTTATAGTAATTAACTAAATTATCAAAATCATGTATCATTGCTTTTGGTTTGCCTGTGCTTCCACTAGAAAAAAGAATTAAGCCAGAATGTTTTTTCTTTTGCAAAGTTTTAATAAACTGATGTTTATCCTTATAATTTAAATTATCAATTATCAATTTTCTATTATCAATTCTTATTACTTTATCACAGTTAGCTTCTTTTAATCTTTCTTTTATTTCATTTCCTTTTGTACTTGTTATAGGAACTATTATGTTTTTATTTAAATGCAAAGCCAACAGTAAGGCAATATTTTCAAAAGAATAATCTCCTAAGATTGCAACTACTTCACCTATTTTTATTTCTTTTTTAATTTCATTTAAAAACTCATTAATTTTATTATATAAATCTTTATAAGTATACTTTTCATCATTATGAATTATTGCTATCTTTGAACCAAATTTTTTAAAGTTCTCTACTAGCCAACTCATTTATTTACTCCACCTAAATAGATAATTTGACCTGTAATAAAATCACTTTTTTCATTAATAAAAAAGTCAATAACATTAACTATATCCCTAAATTCACCGAATCTTTTTATTGCTTGTCTATCTAATAAGGCATCCATTTTTTCTTTAGGAACATTTTTAATTAAATCTGTTGGAACAGGGGTTGGACCTACAGCGTTAACAGTTATATTAAATTCCGCAAGTTCTTTTGCTACTATTTCGGTTAGATTCTCTATAGCCGCTTTACTTGCAGCATACATCGCCTCTCCATCAAGCCTGAGAGGTGTTGCAACTGTAGTAAAATTAACTATTCTTCCCCATCTTTGCTTTATCATTATTTTTGCAACTTCTCTAATAAATAGAAATGTTCCAAAGAAGTTTGTTGAAAATATATCTTTTGCAGTCCTGTAAGGGGTAGTTATAATATGATTCATAGAAGCAATACCTGCATTGTTTAATAAAATGTCCACCCTTCCAAATTCTTTTTTTGCCTTTCTAACCATATCTATTACTTTTTTTTCATCGCTAACATCCAATTGAAAGTGTCTGTAACTATTATGATTAATAGAACTTTCTCCCCTACTGCAACCAACTACAATATTGCCTTTGCTTAAATAATATTCTGCTAACTCTTTACCTATTCCTTTTCTTGTTCCTGTTATTATAATAACTTTACTCATTATCATCCTCTTTTAAAAGAGTCTCTATATATTCAGCTAAACTTTTAACATCTCTAAATGGAGAACGTCTTTGACTCATGGCTCTTTCATCAGCTAAAGTTATGCTTTTACCAAATTCTTCTGATACTTTTTCTTCCAAATCTGTTATTAAAGTAACTAATGCTAAACTATCTAAAACTCCACCAGCTCCATATAATTTTGTTTCAGATGTTGGATTTTTTAACTCTTTTTTTTCTAAATCTTCATTTAGTTCTTTTAAACTTTCTATGATTATAGTAATTAATTGCTTTCTCATTACTCTTCTCCCTTCTGAAATTTCAAAAACTCCTCATAATCCCTTATATAATCACTCTCGTCATAATAATCACTTGCCAATACTATTAAAACACAATCTTCACTAAAATCATACATTTCATGCCAAATCATTTTATCAATAAATAAACCTTTATTTGGACTATCTAAGATAATATCTTTAACTTTTTCCTTCCCATTGTCTAATAAAAATTTACAACCTCCCCTAATGCAAATAGCTACTTGTTGCAAATTTTTATGAGCATGAAATCCTCTTGGTATATTATTTTTTAAATTATAAATGTAATAAACCCTTTTTATTTCAAAAGGAATATTCTTAAACTGTTCTAAAGCTATGAGTTTACCTCTTTCATCTCCTTTTATATCAAATTCTATAAATTTAACTTCCATTTTCAAATCTCCCACTTAATATTTAAAATACCTCCGTACATTTCCAATTCCTTTATTATATTATACCATCTCTCAAGCTCTTTATACCAATTTAAAGTTATGGTTTCAGTAGTTTTTTCAAGTTCTCCAGTCTCTAATTTATTAACTATTTCTTTAACTCCCATTTTAGCATCCCATTTTGGTTCCCAACCTAAAATTTTGCGAATTTTATCAAAAGAAACCTTATAACTTCTCCTATCAGGGTCTCCATACCATTCTATTTCTACTTTTTTACCTGTTTCTTCTTCCACAGTTTTTGCAACAATTTCTCCTAACTTTCCGATTTGGTAATTTAGATTATTCCCTCCTACATTAAAAATTTCTCCGTTTACCTTATTTATATCTGCAGATAGAAGCAAAATCATTACATCTGTTGTGTCCTGTACATGAACCATAGGTCGATATTGTGTTCCATCTCTCATTAGAGGAAGCTTGCCAGTTTTCCAAGCTCCGTATGTCATTCCATTAATTGCCAAATCAAACCTCATTCTTGGGCTGTATCCGAAAACTGTAGCTTGTCTAATAACAGTAACAACAAAATTATCATTTGCTAATGGTAATACACTTTGTTCTGCTTTTTCGTTTGCTTTTGCATAAGTAGTAAGAGGATTTGTTTTAGAAGTTTCATCAACAATGTTTTCTTGAAAACCATATATACTACAACTTGAAGGAAGTATATATCTTTTCACCTCATATTTTTTTGATAAATTTGCAGTTCTTACCCTTGATTCATAGTTTATTTGCCAAGTTGCTTCATTAAACAACTCTCCCGAAGGGTCATTAGAAATTGCTACCAAATCTATTACATAATCAACATCTTTAAAAATTCCTTCTGGCATCTTTCTGGTATCTTCCTTTATTATCTGTAAATTTTCGTGTTTTTTTAATTTATCCTTTCCAAAAAAGTATCTATCAACTGCTTTAACCTTATAGCCTTTATTTAATAATTTTGGAATTAAAACACTTCCTATATATCCTCCTGCTCCTGTAACTAATACTGTTTCCAAAGTACACCTCCTTTATAAATAATTTTCAACTATCCATTTTGTAAATGGATAACTTGCAGTGAATGCTGGAGATACAGCATTTAGTATATGAACTGTTGTTTTATCTCCTTCGACTATAAAATCCATCTCTAATTTTCTTGTCTTCGTATTTAAAAGCTGTGCTCTTATGCCTGGCTCACCCCATTTTGAAAATTTAGTTTTATCTATATTTTTCACTAATTGTAAAGCTTGCTCTATAAGATAGTTTTTATTATACTTCCTCATTTCTTCTAATGCTAAGCTCCTAAATCCAAAAGAATTTGTTAAAAACAAAATGCTTTCCCAAGTAATTATCTGTAAGAATTCATCTAATTTAAATTTTTCAAGCCCTTTGTAATTTTCCCTCCAAAATGCAGGTATTGCAGTTGGACCAATTTTTATTGTTCCATCTACTTTTATTGTATAGTGAACTCCTAAAAAGGGATTTTTAATATTTGGAACAGGATATATATTTGTTTTTATTGGTTTACCGTTTCCACTATATTCAATATATATTCCCTTAAATGGAATTATTATATAATTTTCCGAAAACCCAAAATCTTTAGCTATTTCATCTGAATAGAGACCTGCACAATTTATAAGTTTTTTATAATAAAATTTATAGTTGCCAGCTACTATAGTATTATTATCTAATTTATATTTATAAGGTGTTTTAAAGAAAAAATTTACTCCTTCTTCTTTTAATTTATTTTTCAAATGAGTCAATATTTCTTTAGGATCTATTGTTGCTGTTAAAGGAGACCAGAGGGCTTTTTGATATGTTTTAGCATTAGGTTCATATTCTTTCAGTTCATTCTCATCAATAACTTCTAAAGGAACCTCATTTGTATCCCCTCTTTTTTTTAGTTCAAAAAGTGTTTCTAATTCTTCTTCATCTTTACAAACGACTACTTTACCACACTCATTGATCTTTAAATTATTTTGCTTACAATAGTTTCTCCAATATAAACATCCTTCTTTTGTAAATTTTGCCTTTAAACTGTCAGCTGTATAGTAAAAACCTGCATGTAATACTCCACTGTTTCTTCCACTACTGTGGAAACCTACATTTGGTTCTTTTTCTATAATAGCTATACTACTTTTTGGGTACTTTTCTTTTACATTTTTTGCAAGAGTTAGACCTATAATTCCTGCTCCTATTATTACGTAATCAAAGTTATATTCCTGCATATATTTATAATTCCTTACTTATTTCTATTAAATATTTTCCATAATCTGTTTTTTTCAAAGGTTCAGCAAGTTCCATAAGTCTATTTTTGTTAATCCAGCCGTTTCTATATGCTATTTCTTCAATACATGCTATTTTATAGCCTTGTCTCTTTTCTATTGTAGATACAAATAAACTTGCTTCAAGTAAACTCTCATGAGTTCCAGCATCAAACCATGCAAAGCCTCTACCAAGTAATTGAACTTTTAATTTGTTTCTTTTTAAATATTCACTATTAATTGAAGTTATCTCTAACTCTCCTCTTTCAGAAGGATTGATTTTTTTTGCTATATCAACAACTTCGTTATCATAAAAGTACAATCCAGTTACAGCCCAATTGCTTTTTGGTTTTTTGGGTTTTTCTTCCAAGGAAATTACATTAAAATTTTCATCAAATTCTGCAATCCCAAATCTTTCTGGATCCTTTACAGGATAAGCAAATATAGTAGCCCCTTCTTTATTCTGAAAGGCTTTTACTAGAATATCAGAAAACCCTTGACCATAAAATAAATTATCCCCTAATATTAAAGCAACATTGCTGTCCCTTATAAATTTTTCTCCTATTATAAATGCTTCTGCTATCCCTTTAGGTTTTTCCTGTGATGCGTAAGATATATTTATTCCAATATGGCTTCCATTTCCTAAAAGGTTTTCAAAATTTTCAACATATTCTGGATTAGTAATAATTAAAATATCTTTTATTTTTGCCAGCATCAAAACAGATAAGGCATAGTAAATCATAGGTTTATCATATATATGTAATAGGTGTTTATTTATACCTTTTGTTATAGGATAAAGCCTTGTTCCACTTCCTCCGGCAAGGATTATTCCTTTCATAAAACCACCCTCAAAAACAACCACAAATTTATCCCCACAAGAGGAAATACCTTCCTGTATCCTCCGAGCTGATAGAGCAGTACCAATCCAGCCACACAGAGCATAACCGCCTCGTACAGACTAATATGGGGATAGAGTCTGAAGGATAAACTCGCACCGGCGTGAACGGTGGTCTCAAAGAACCTTCCGGTAAGGTTGAATAGGTCAACGAAGGGAGGGAAGCTCATGAATGTGAGAAGGGAGAGGACGCCGAGTGCGGAGTAAAGCAAAACTATAGGGGAGAGAAGGGGTGTAAGAACAACCGATAGGGGTGATACTCCATAGAATATGCTCACAAGGGGTGCCACTCCGGTGAAGGCTGATGCGGAGGCTATAAGCGTCTTCACACTGGTGCTCGCCTCTAAGTCTTTGAGTGCAAGTATTATATAGGCTGTAGCTGTAAAGGATAGCCAGAAGGAGTATGAGAATACGTAATGGGGGTATATGAGGAGTATAACCGTACCGGAGAACAGGAGGATGCTGAGCATGTTGGGACGATGGAAGGAAAGAATAGCGAGGATAGCAACGCCAAACATCAAAGAAGCTCTCAGAACAGGAGGTTCATGGGGAACTACAAGGAGGGAATATAGGAGAACCCCTGCGAGGGCTAACTTCATTCCTTGAAATCTCGGAAGCATTTTAGAGAGGACGAGAGCGATGGTGCCAACGTGGAGACCGCTCACAACGAGCAGGTGAACGAGCCCGGTGTTCAAAAAATCTCTCTGGGCTCTGGAGGGCAGAAGCTCTCTCGGTTCACCAAACAGGAAGGAGAGTCCTAAAGGAACCATGCTCTTGTCCATGGAGACTGATGAGTACCTATCCATGAGCTTCTCTCTCAGACTCTCCGAGTGGGGCAGTATCTCCACATCCTGACCTTTTGCGTACACAAACACCCTGTTGTTTCTCACGCTGACGTTGCCAAGCAGGGAGAGCTCCCTTGTATTGGGAGGGAGAAAACCGAATATCTTGAGAAAAGCCTTCCTCCCCTTTATGTCTTCTATCTCACTCTCCTCAATCCTGAGCTTAGTAAGGGTGTGCCCCGGTTCTCTGATTATGTCTCCCACAACACTTCCCTTCACGTAAACCTCTTTCTCCCTAAAGTCAGGTAGGTTTGCCCGCTTATAGGCAATTGTGACAACCGCAAGGAAGACAAAAAGGTGAAGTAGCTCACCCCTCCTGATGAAGTCCAGTTCAACTCCCCCTGAAGAGCTCAAGGAATTTCCTAAGAAGCTGAATATGCTCCCCCATCCTGCTCACGATCTCCTCCGCAACTTCTTCCCTGTATGTGTGAACCGTAAGGCTCCTATCCTCTATAGTCCTAAAGAACGTCCTTGTATCCTCTTCCGATATGTAGCCCGCAGAGAAGAGCTCCCTGGCACATCCCCTCGGAGACCTGCACAGAATTCCTTCCTTTCCAAGGAACTCCTTCATAGCCCTCCATGCGGTTTCAAAGGTGAACTCAAACCTCTGAACGGTTGAATCCTTGTAGAAGGGATACTCCTCCTTTCCTTTCAGCTCTACCGTCTTCTCATAAGCCTCTTCAAGCCGTTCCAGGGCGTTCTCAAACTCAGATATTACCTTCTTAAATCTATCCAAACTTTCCCTTCCCTCTCTATCTCCTCCCTTAAACTCTCAGGTGCTCTTTTGAGGTCAATTACGTCCACCTTCTGGGGAAGGTCTGACTCCTCAAGCAGTCCTCTGAGCTCCGTGATGACCCAGGACAGCTCCTCGTCCGATTCTACAGCTATATCCACGTCCGAGTGCTCTGAGTGTTGCCCTCTCGCCCTTGAGCCGAAGAGTATGACACGTGCCTTCACCCCCTTTTCCCTGAGGAAGTCCTCTATGAAGTCCCTGAGTTCCTCAACAGTGCTCACCTTCAATGGAGCGTCTCCTCAACTCTGAACTGGAGAGCCTGAGCCAAGTGCTCCGGGGCTATCAACTCACTTCCCTCAAGGTCCGCTATCGTCCTTGATACCTTCAGGGTTCTGAAGTAACCTCTCCCGGAGAGGTTGAATCTGTCCATTGCGTCCTTCAGAAGTCTCTTTGACTCCTCCTTCATGAGCTTCAGGCAGAACCTCTCAACTTCGGCGTTGGTCATTCTCCCATTGAAGTCCGTCTTTGAATCTCTGAACCTCTCCTTTTGCACAGCGTAAGCTCTCAAAACCCTCTCCCTGACCTCTCTTGAAGTCTCACCCTTCGCGTTCTTCACGAGCTCCTCGTTTGTGACCGGGTCAACCCATACCCTGAGGTCTATCCTGTCCTTTATGGGCTGGGAGACCTTTGAACTGTAAGCCCTTATCTGATTCCGAGTGCAGGTGCACTCCCTGAAAGGGTTTCCAGAGTTCCCGCAGGGGCAGGGATTCTGGGCTGTTATGAGCGTAAAGCTCGCTGGAAAGCTCACCCTACCCTGTGCCCTGGATATGTTTATGTGGCCGTCCTCCATGGGCTGTCTCAGAACCTCAAGGGTCCTTCTCGTGAACTCAGGAAGCTCGTCAAGGAAGAGGACGCCCTTATGGGCGAGGGATATCTCACCGGGGGTTGGTATGGAGCCTCCACCTATGAGGGATACCTCCGAGGCTGTGTGATGGGGTGAGCGGAAGGGTCTTCTCGTAACGAGCCCATCGCTCAGAAGTCCTGCGACGCTGTATATTCTGCTAACTTCAAGCATCTCGTCAAACTCAAGAGGAGGGAGTATCGTAATCACTCTCTTAGCGAGCATTGACTTCCCCGAACCGGGAGCTCCCACCATGGAGAGGTTGTGGGCACCTGCAGAAGCTATCTCAAGGGCTCTTTTCGTCATGCTCTGTCCCAGGACATCCCCTAAGTCTATGTCAAGCTCTCTCTTCTGGAGAAGGTTTTCGTAGTCCACCTTAACCGGCAGGACAGACCTCTGTCCGTTCAGAAATTCCACCACCTCACCGAGCCATTCAGAACCGAATATTTCCGTACCTTCAACGACAGCACCCTCAACAGCGTTCTCAAGGGGGAGGATGAATCGGGTCAATCCCCTTTCCCTCAGAGAGGACACTATAGGAAGAACGCCGTTCACCCTGTTCAGCCTCCCGTCTAAAGAAACCTCACCGAGGAAAATAAACTCGGAAACCCTCAGGGCGTCTATCTGACCGCTTAAGGTGAGGATACCTACCGCTATGGGCAGGTCGTAGAGAGTTCCCTGCTTCTTTACGTTGGAAGGAGAGAGGTTCACGGTTATCCTCTTCTGGGGGAAGCTGAAACCAACGTTCTTTATTGCACTCCTGACCCTCTCCTTAGACTCCTTTATGGCTGAGTCAGGAAGACCAACGATGTTGAAGGACGGTATCCCGGGTGATATGTCCACCTCCACGTCCACCTCGTACCCGTCTATCCCCCATATCCCTCCGCTCTTTACCTTTACAAAGCTCATTTTGCGCAGTTATCCCTGAGGGCTTTAATTATGCTCCCGAAGACCGGTATAACCTTCTCTCTGATGAACTTAAAGAGGTCTTCCGCAAGAGAGAAATCGTATATGTGAACGATGTTGTTTCTCATCCTAACTATCTTCGGAATATCCTCTGAGTGCTTTTCATCTATAAGACCTACAGAGTATAGAGCTTTAAAGCAGTCCATCGGGGAGTTACACTCTATTCCTTTCTCTTCTAACAGAAAAAGTCTTATTGTTTTCCAGAGGGCTTCGTATGTGTACTCAAATCTCTTTGCGGTTACCTCGTAAAGAATCTCAGCAGGAAGGGTCTCTTGCAAGTTCCTCACTTCCCTCAACTTTTCAAAGGCTCTTTCCGTTTGATCCAGCTTCTTAAGTAATCTCTCCCCACATGCCATATAATCGCCCCCTTGAGTGCGAAAAGGAGGAAGTCTTCATCTAGATCGCTCAGCTCAACGAGATCTATCTTTTTAAGGGTGTTTACCTCTTCGTTGAGCGCCCTCTCCAGCTCAAGAAAGACACTGTCCGAAATGGGTTCTACACAATCAACGCCTAAGTCTATATCTGACCTCCCAGTAGCTTCCCCAAGGGCTTCGGAGCCAAAGAGAACAACCACGCACTTATCCATCTCCAGATGCTTGCTTATAACCTCAATTATCTGAGACTTCAGCTCCTCAGAGATCATTTCCTGTTCTTATAGAACCTTATGACCTCTCCGCTGTCAGCCTCCATTATCACGTATCCCTGCGTTCCCTTAACTTTCCAGAAGCATTCTCCCGTCCTCTTTGACTGGCTGACTCATGCTTTAAAGGGTATTCCCACCTGAGGTCTTGCTATTTCAACAGCCCTTTCAATGTCTATAGCGTTTCTCACGCAGTCGTAGAAACTCCCAGCGAAGGTAATGGTGGTTGCGAAGATCATGGCAGTTAATGCTTTCATCTCCCACCTCCCTTAATCTGAGCTTAAACACACTAACACCCCGTATGGCGAATATTTTAATTTCACGAAGTTGTTATTGCAAGTGAATTTTCACCAACCCGCCTTGACAACAGTGGACTCAAGTTTTACCCTCCTCCTCGTGCCGCCTTCTCGCTTCTTCCAGCCACTCTAAGAAGAGTGCCAAGAACACACCTAAAAACAGGGACGAAACGCCAGCTACAGCAATTATTAGCTTCTTCTTAGGCTTGTCTGGCTTTTCAGGTATGGGCGGCTTTACGCTGATCTCAAAACCTTTCAACGCCTTTAGTTGTACCTTCAACGACACGAGCTGGTTCTCAAAGCTCTGTATGGTTTTATCTATCTCAGCTGGATTGAAGTACACCTCTCCCCCCTGCTCTACAAGTCTGTTGACCAGCTTTTTTGTTTCCTTAAGGGCTTTAACCCTGTTTTCTATTATGGCTATTTTCTCAGAGAGCTCGCGTTTCCTGAGCTCTATCTTCTCGGCGATCAACTCGTTGTGGTTTAAATAGTTCACAATCGCTTTACTCAGTCCGTTTATTACAGAGGGGTCATATACCTCAAGGGTTACCCCTATTACGTCCTTGCTCTTCCGGAGTTCCCTTGCCTCCAGGTTATGGATACTTAGAACTGTATCTTTATCAACACTTAATAGTTTTGCAACTTCTTCATACCTCTTCTCTTTCAACAGACGTTTAACGCTCTTCACGTACTCCGAAGCCTCCACAGGGGTGATGATCCCGGGCACCTTTATAAGGAAGGAGGTTCTGTACACAGGCTTGGTTATAAACAAATAAGTCACGGAAGCTGCTATAAAGACGACAACGGTGACTAAGATCACCCTCCATCTCTTCTTCAGTTTGAGCCAGAGTTCGTACAGGTCTATCTCGTCCTCGTAATACAGCTCTTCCTTGCGCTCTTTTTCCATAGTGGAAGATTTTATAATAAACGAATGCCCACCAAAAGCCTGAGAGAGTTTTTAGAACTCTTGGAGAAGAAAGGAGAGATCGTAAGAATAAAGGAGCCACTGTCTCCCATACTGGAGCTCACCGAGGTTATAGATAGGGTTTCTAAGATGCCAGGGGGTGGGAAGGCTCTGATCTTTGAGAATGTGGAGGGCTACGATATACCCGTGGTCGCCAACCTTTACGGATCTGAGAGGAGAATGAAGCTCGCTTTGGGGTATGAGAACCTTGAGGATATAGGCTGGAAGCTCTACAGGATCCTCAGACCGGAGGTTCCTCAGACTTTCTTAGATAAGCTCAAGAGACTGCCGGAGCTGAAGAAACTCAACGACGCCATACCCAAGGTGGTTAAAAAGGCACCCGTTCAGGAGGTTGTGGACAGAGACCCGGATCTATTCTCTCTACCCATACCAAAGTGTTGGCCTAAGGACGGGGGGAGATACATAACCTTCGGTCAGGTGATAACCAAAGACCCGGAGAGCGGTATAAGGAACGTGGGTCTCTACAGGCTTCAGGTGCTTGACAGCAAGAGGATCGCAGTCCACTGGCAGATACACAAGGACGGGAGTCATCACTTCTGGAAGGCTAAGAAGCTGGGAAAGAGGATAGAGGTGGCGATAGCCCTCGGTGGGGAGTCTCCTCTTCCTTACGTTGCCAGCGCTCCGCTACCACCGGAGGTGGACGAGTATCTGTTTGCAGGGATAGTAATGGAGAGACCCGTTGAGCTTGTGAGGGGTGTGACCATAGACATAGAGTATCCCGCCAATGCGGAGATAGTTATAGAGGGCTACGTTGATCCTTCGGAAGACTTGGTGGACGAAGGACCCTTCGGTGACCATACGGGCTACTACACACCCGTTGATAAGTATCCTCAGATGCACGTGACAGCTATAGTTAGGAGGAGAAATCCTCTGTATCTGCATACAATAGTGGGAATACCTCCGCAGGAAGACAAGTATTTGGGCTGGGCTACAGAAAGGATATTCCTGCCTCTCATAAAGTTCAACCTACCGGAGGTGGTGGACTACCATCTACCCGCCGAAGGCGGGTTTCATAACTTCTGCTTCGTTTCTATAAAGAAAAGGTTTCCCGGGCACGCCTACAAGGTTGCCTACGCTTTGCTGGGGTTGGGGCTGATGTCCTTGGAAAAGCATATAGTTGTATTTGATGACTGGATAAACGTTCACGACATAGGGGAGGTTCTCTGGGCGTGGGGTAACAATGTGGATCCTGTTAGGGATGTTCAGATACTCAAGGGTCCTATAGACGTGCTTGACCATGCAACCAACGAGGTAGGTTTTGGTGGAAAGATGGTGGTGGACGCCACGACCAAGTGGAAGGAGGAGGGCTATACCCGTGAGTGGCCGGAGGTTATTAGAATGGACGAGGAAGTCAAGAGGAAGATAGATGATCTGTGGGGTAGGCTGGGGATAGAGTGATTATACTTGACAGGATAATACTATAAAGTATAAATTAATTATGCTGTGAAGCATGATAACCCGTTCTTCTTCGGGGGTGTGGTTGAAGAAGAGGACTTCTGCGATAGGGAGGATGAGCTTAACTCCCTTGAAAAGGACGTGCTTTCGGGCATTAATGTCCTTCTCTATGCGCCCAGAAGGTTTGGGAAAACCTCTCTCCTGCTTGCTTCACTCAAGAGGCTAAAAAACAAAGGTGTGAAAGGCGTTTACATAGACCTCTTCCCTGTCTCCTCAGAGGAGGAGTTCTTGAACCTTTACTTCGGGGCGGTGGTGTTCTCTTTAGAGGGAAGTGTGGAGAGGGTTATACGCACCATAAGGGAGACCCTCAAATTTAAACCTTCCTTCAGTGTGAACGTGGACTCGGAGGGGAGAACCAGTTTCAGGTTGGACTTCGGCAGGGTGCAGAAGGACAAGACCTTTGAGGAGGTTATTGACCTGCCCTTCAGATACGCTGAGAAGAGAGGTAGTAAGCTGTGTGTGGTGCTGGACGAGTTTCAGGAGATATACAGACTCGGGCTTGAAGCAAAGCTCAGGAGCGCAGTTCAAAAGCATTCAAGGAAGGTCTCTTACCTTTTCTCTGGAAGCAGGAAGTCCATCCTTGAAAAGATGTTCTCGGACAGGAGGGAACCCTTCTACAGGTCTGTTAAAAAGGTATCTTTGAACCCTATAGGAGAAAAGGAGTGGATTCCCTTCATACGGGAGAGGTTTGAAAGAACGGGAAAGAGCATACCCGTTGAGTTTATAGAGGAGGGTGTAAAACTCTTAGAGGGTCATCCTCAGGGAGTTCAGGAGTTCTTCCACTTTCTCTGGGAGGAGACCGATAAGGTTGTGGACAGAGGTTCTTTCCTTAGAGCAATGGACAAGCTCCTTGAGACGGAGAAGGATACCTTCTGGTTCATGTGGGAGGAGCTCACCAATATCCAGAGGAAGGTGCTGAAATTGATAGCCTACACGGACGGGGTGGAGGTATACAGGCGTGAAAATTTGGAGAGGTTCTCTCTAAGCGCCAACTCGGTTCAGAAGGCGGTGGGGTCGCTGATAGAGAAGGACGTGATTGAGCGTAAGGGTAAAAAGCTCGTTTTTCAAAACCCTATCGTAAAGCTCTGGCTGAGGAGGGAACTCAACCCTTCAGTGTTCCCATAGGTTTTAGTCTTGCCACCACCTTGGCTATGCCAAGGTCGTTTATAACTCTTACCACTTCGGAGACGTCTTTATAAGCCTGGGGTATCTCCTCCATTATGGTTCCTTTACCTCTCGCCACTACGGTGAGACCTGCTATCACCTTTTCAAGTCCCTGCTCCTTGACAAACTTCTTCGCCTTCCTGCGGGACATAACCCTTCCCGCTCCGTGGCAGGCTGTTCCAAAGCTCTTTTCCATAGCTTCAGGTTGTCCTACCAGCAGGTAGCTCGCCCTTCCCATGTCTCCGGGGATTATTACGGGCTGACCCACATCTCGGTATGCGGGCGGGACTTCGGGGTTGAATGGAGGGAAAGCCCTTGTGGCACCCTTTCTGTGGACTACCACCTTCTTTACTTTATTGCCTACCCTGTGTCCCTCCACCTTGGCTATGTTGTGGGCGTGGTCGTATATGAGCCTGTATCCCAGATCTTCCCAAGATAGCCCTAAGAACTTCCTTACGGTGTTGGCGGTCTTAAAGCCGAGTATCTGGCGGTTGGCGAAGGCGTAGTTGGCGGAGGCACACATCGCCTTGAAGTAAGCCTGCCCTTCCTTTGAGAGAAAAGGCATGCAGGCGAGCTGGGGATCGGGTAGTTCTATCCCGTATTTTGGGAGGGTGTTTACAGCCACCTTCAGGTAGTCGGTGCAGACCTGATGACCGAAACCTCTGGAACCAGAATGAACCATGATGGTCACCTGACCCTCATTTAAACCGATCTTCTGGGCCACATCTTCGTCGTATATCTCCTCAACGAACTGAACCTCTACGAAGTGATTGCCGGATCCCACCGTCCCAAGCTCGTCAGAGCCTCTTTCGTAAGCTTCCTGCGAGGCCTTGTCCGGGTCTGCCTCTGGCAGAGCACCGAAGCTCTCTATGTGTTCCAAGTCCTCTTCAAAGCCGTATCCGTGTTCCACAGCCCAGCGGGCACCTTTTACGAGAACCTCCTCCATCTTGGAATGGGAGAGCTTTATATCACCCGTTGAGCCCACTCCTGCAGGGACGTTCTTGAGTATCTCCTGCATGAGCTCCTTTATCCTGTCCGCTATGTCCTTGGTATGTAGGTTCGTGGCTATGAGCCTGACGCCGCAGTTAGAGACCACAAAGCTCTGGGCTACGAAGTTGTGCTCTTTGTCCTTCACTGTAAAGTCGTAAACCCAGCCGTTGTAAGGTCGTTCTTCTATCTCTTCTACTGTATCCCAGACAATATCTCCCTCTGTGTTCTTTTCTACCCACTCTTCAAAGGTTAGAGTGTTTTTTCCTATCCTGACGGAAGTCCTACCCTCGTACAAACTTCTCTCAACGAAGCGTTTGTTTATATCCAACGCATTTGCTATCTCACCAACGCCCATGCCGGATGCCTTCAATAGGCGCGCTTCTTCGGCTTTTTTATCTCTTTCTTCTCTCACAACCCTCTTGTATCTCAGGTATGCGGAGGCAAATCTGGAAATCCTCTCTTTATATCTGGAGTATTCGTAGGAGACCTCTTCCAAAAACTTAAGCAGATTTTCTTCTTCCATAGATATGTGGAGCCTGAGTCTTAGGCTCTTCCCTTCTAAGAATTCCTCAATCTCTTGAGTCTGAATGCCCAGTCCGCTTAGCAGACCTGATATCTGCTTTATAAACCTGCGCCCGCTGCCCGCATACTCAGGATGTTTGTTCATCGAAAAGGAGAGGTTTATGAAATTGTATCCGTTTGAGGTCATAGGCTTGTTCATCTCTGCTCCGAAAAGACCTGCAAGGTAAAGCCTCTTCATCCAATTAGGAAGCTTGAATATCCAAGAGGGAACTTCAAAGTCTTGAGTGGTCTTTTTGCCGAGTGGGACTCCTAAGCTACGAAGCATAGAAACAAAAGATTTGGATGGTATGTAAAGGTAGTTCTCTTCGGTGGTGTAAGTCTTTCCTCTTATCTGTGTTTTCCTCTTTCTCGTATAAACACCGCAGGATGAGAAATCTATTTTTTTAACGTCCTGTGCAATTCTCAGGAGATCTTCTTTAGTTCCATAAAGGTTTACCCTGTTTTCTCCAAGATTGCCATCGCCGGTTGTATAGCCTATGAGCTTCAGAAGTATTGGAAGCTTATCGCTGTCTGAGTAAAGGGGGAGTAAACCTCTCTTTGAAAGCTCCCTGTCGTGGAAAGGATTGCCCGTAGTTTCAAGAATCAGGAACCTATGGGGCTCTTCGTACTCAATACCCTTGAAGGGATATACGGCAACTCTATCGCCCACATCCAAAAATCGGGCTTCCTTCATGCCCTCGGGTGTAAGAACCGGATGGTCTGGAGTGAGACTTATCTCGTATCCGAGTTTGGTTCTTACCTTTAACAGCCTGCTCTCCCTTTTTTTGAAGAGAAGAACTGGCTGGACGCTCTTTGAGTTAAACCCGTCAGTAACACCTATGAGATTTTCTCCTTTAAACTCCTCTATTCTGAACCTGTATCCATGCTCTGAGAGCACCTCCGTTCCTTCGGGCAGACAGTTTATGTCGTAACCCACGCTTCCCGGGCTTATTATTCCGATCTCGGTGTTGGTCGCCATCACACCGCCGACCGGGAATCCGTATCCCACGTGAACGTCGGGCATAACGTATATGGCTTTCTCCACACCTCTCAGGGTTGCGGCGTTCGCCGCCTGTTTTATGGCGTCCTCTTCCAAGAGTTCAAATAAGGCATCGCTCAGATACAGGATTACGGGAACTTTCTGTCCTTCTGTAGTGTTCTTGGGAAGCTCCCACACGTATTCACCCTTTCTTACGAGTTGTTCCTTAAGACCCACCTTGCCCACCTCCTCTCTTTAAATTTACTTTACAAACCTATCTATTATCTTTGCACCGTTGAGGTCTCCCCACACGTTTACCGCGGTCCTGAGCATATCAAGGAACCTGTCCACTGCTATTATTAGACCTATACCCTCAAGGGGAACTCCGACCGAACTCAGGACGAGGGTTAGCATAACGAGTCCCGCACCGGGTATGGCAGCCGCACCTATGGAGGCGAGGGTAGCGGTAAGAAATATCATCAACATCTGGGAAAAGCCAAGCTCCACGCCGTAAACGTTTGCGATAAAGACAGCCGCGACCGATTCATACAGAGCCGTCCCGTCCATGTTTATGGTGGCTCCGAGGGGAAGGACGAAGCCTGCCGTCTCCTTCCTTACACCTCCCTTCTCTTCGGCAACCTGCATTGAGACGGGGAGAGTTGCAGCACTTGAAGCCGTTGAAAAGGCAAGTAGGGGTGCTTCCCTCACATTCAAGAGGTACCTGTAGGGGTTATACCTGCCGAAGAAGAAGGCGAGAAGAGGTAGCGTTACGAATGCATGGAATATGAGCCCCAAAACCACGGTGAGAGCATACTTCCAGAGGGAGAAGAAGACATCTATACCCATCTCGGCGACCATAAAGCCCACTAAGGCAAACACGCCGACAGGCGTCAGTTTTATGACCCACTTCGTAAGGTTTATAAGTCCGTCGTTCAGCCCGTCAAAGAGGTTAAAGACGTGTTTCATCTTCTCCTTAGATACGGCGAGGGTGGCGAGCCCAAACAGGACAGCAAAGAAGATTATCTGGAGAACCTTCCCCTCGGTGAAACTCTTGAAGGGGTTTGAGGGGATTATGTTCCAAACCACGTCCTCAAAGGTGAGCTCCTTTACCTCGGGGACTTCTGCTCCGTGGTGTGCGTGCTCGTTGCCCTTTCCAGGCTCAAGGAGGTTCACGAGTATAAGACCCACCAGAACCGAGAGGCTCGTCGTGGCTACGTAATAGGCTATCGTCTTGAGTCCCATGTCCTTGAACTTTGCCACATCTCCCAGACCGAGCATGGCTATGAAGACGGAGGTAAAGACGAGGGGAACTATTATCATCTTGAGCAGGTTGAGGAATATCTCTCCCAGTATTTTCAACTTGAGGACTATGTCGGGTGCGTATATGCCCGCAAGTACGCCCAAGAATATGGCGACCAAAGTTAGGTTTTCCACAGATAGAACTCGCCTCATGGGGTATTAGCATATACTATTCTTAAATGAGTTTCGTTAGCAGGGAGTTCAAGCCTTACTTTGAGAGGTCTCTGTCCCCGATAGTAGACTACCTATCATCCAAAGGCGTGCACCCCAACCTGATAACCTTCACCGGTTTCGGTCTCATAGCCCTGGGTTCGGTCGCCCTTTATTACGGAATGAACCTCGTTGCAGTCCTGCTGATGGGCTTTGGAGCCCTCCTGGACGCCTTGGACGGGGCTGTTGCACGGAGACTCGGGCTTGAGTCGGAGTTTGGAGCCTTCCTTGACTCCACCGTGGACAGGCTCTCTGATGCTCTGCCTCTCTTCTCACTTGCGCTGCTCTATGCTGGAATAGGGGAGGTTGTCGGCGTCGCCCTATCCTTCTTAGCCCTGATAGGTTCTTACGGCGTAAGCTACACGAGGGCAAGGGCGGAAGCCCTCGGAGTCTACGGCATAG
This sequence comes from Hydrogenivirga sp. 128-5-R1-1, assembly GCF_000171895.1. NCBI lineage: Bacteria > Pseudomonadati > Aquificota > Aquificia > Aquificales > Aquificaceae > Hydrogenivirga > Hydrogenivirga sp. 128-5-R1-1. The sequence goes on along the minus strand of NZ_ABHJ01000004.1, from coordinate 9,566 downwards.
GCGGTTTCTTTGAGAGGACTGAGAGGTGGATAGTGCTTCTGCTGGGTGTAGCCCTTGAGCTTATACCCCTCGCGCTCCTTGTGGTCTCTGTAGGTGGTTTCGCAACCACTCTTCAGAGGGTTTACGAAGTCAAGAAGACCCTGGACAGGAGGTTTCTATGAACATATACGACATGGTCAAGCAGCTTAAGAACTTCCAGCAGGGATTTGAAGAGGTAAAAGAGAGCCTCCGGCTGAGAAAGGAGATACTGGAAAAGAGTGGGGTTGAGCTTGTGTTCAACGGTCTCGGGGAGGTAGTTGACATAGAGGTCAAGGACGAAGAATTAAGGAAAGACTGGAACAAGCTCAAGCCTGTGTTGATAGACCTCATAAACCAGGCTCAAGACATATCAAGAGATATAGCCAAGGAAGAGTTCAACCGCAGGTTCGGTGGTCTCTTAGGAGGCTTGGGGCTTGGCTTTTGAAGAGGTCTTCCCCAAATCCCTCAAGCTCGCCCTGGAGAGCGTTAAGAGGATACCAACCTACGGAGAAAGAGGGGCGAGCAGGCTCGTTTACAACCTTTTAAAGCTGAGCCCAGAAGAGAGGGAGCTCGTGGTCAGCTCCCTGACAGAAGCGAGCGAGAAGCTGAAACCCTGTAAAGAGTGCTACCTGCTGACCGAGGGTGAGCTTTGCGCTGTATGTTCAGACCCCAGAAGGAGTAAGAAGTTCGTGTGTGTGGTGGAAGAGTCGCAGGACGCTTACTCCATAGAGAGGCTTGAGCGCTACAAGGGGGTTTACCACGTTCTACAGGGCAGGATAGCTCCCCTGGAAGGCGTGTCGCCCCAAGACCTCACCATAGACAGACTCCTTGAGAGGATAGAAAAGAACAGGGTCAGAGAAATCATAATTGCTACAAACCCCAACGCCGAGGGAGAAGCCACCGCTAACTACCTGATGAAGCTGTTGAAGGACAGGTTCCCATCGGTGAAGGTCACGAGGGTCTCCTACGGGCTTCAGTTCGGCTCTCTCCTTGAGTTTGTAGACGAGCTCTCCCTTGAGAAGTCCTTTGAGAACAGGAAGTAAATCTCATCGTCTTCAACGTAGCTCACGAGCTGAGGTAGCTCCCCAACAAGGAAGTTAACCCTCTCGGGTATGCCGTAACCTCTCCAGACATGCCCCGAACCAACTATAACCACGAGCTTGGCTTCTGGATAAGCCAGCACAGCCTTAGCCACCCTGTAGGACATACCCGTATCCCAGGCGAGCTGTATATCAAAAAAGGTCTTCTTCACAGCCTTCTTGTGCTCGCCCATAGCTTCAAGCAGGAAGGCTCTGTGCCTCTCTCTGAAGGGCATTATGCGTCTTGGGAAGTACCTGCTCCTCACCCCGCCAATGCCCCTCTTCCTCACCTCTCCAAGTAGCTCGGAAGGTATGTTAAGGGCAATGAGCTTTATCCCCCTCTCTTTGGCGAACCTCCATATTGGTGCGTAGAGTTCCACATTAAAGCGCCACCGGCGGTGGTACTCCGTCCTCCTAAGCATTTCCCCTTCACCTATCTCACACTCCACGTATTCGTCCAGGGCATCCTGAAAGGGCTGCTGGAAAGCCTCCATGAGTATGACGATAGGGTATCCTTTCTTCTCAAGCTCCTTTATAACCCTGAGCTGGAACTCGTGAACGTCCTTCCTGTCGTGGGTCTCTCCAAGATAAATGACCCTCGCCCGTTCTGCCTTCTCCATGAAGCGCCCAAAGGAGCTGCTCTCAAAGAAGAAGAAGTCGGCGGAGAAGGCTAAAAAGGGAAAGAGCACCAAAAGCGCATGCATCGGACTTAGTATATCCTACTAACCATGTCTGCAATTCTGATAACGGGCACGGACACGGGGGTTGGCAAGACCTTCATAACCTACAACATAGCCTTAGCCTTGAAGGGAGAAGGCGTTAACGTGGGATGCTTCAAGCCCGTGGAAACCTACGTTAGAGACGTTCCCGAGGACGGAAGGCTCCTCGCAAGCGCTACGGGTCAATCCGTTGAGGAGGTCGTACCTGTGAGGTTTTCCCTGCCCTTAGCTCCTTACGCGGCGGAGATAGAGGAGGGTAGGAGCGTTAACCTGGAAGAGCTCGGGAAACGGTTTGAAGAGCTCAGGGAAAAGTACGAGGTTATCCTCGTGGAGGGCGCCGGCGGTATAGCTGTGCCGATAAAGAGGAATTACACCTACGCAAACCTCGCCAAGGACTGGGGGCTCCCCATCATAATAGTGGGCAGGGCTGGGCTCGGAACGCTGAATCACACCTACCTCACCTACAACTACGCCAGAAGCATGTCCCTGAAGGTGCTCGGCATAGTTCTGAACCGCTTCACAGGAGAGGACGTCTCCGAGAGAACTAACCCGATTATAGTCTCTGAAATGACGGGCTTTCAGCCCGTGTGTATCGGAGAGAAAAAGGGTCTATTGGTCAGTGAAGAAGAGAAGCGCTCACTTCTTGAGCTTGTCGGGTTTTAGCCCGTAGTAGAAGGCAACCTGCTCTGCCAGCTTTCTGAAGTAGGGCGCACTCACCTCCCCTCCGTACAGCTTCTTTCCCCTGGGCTCGTCCACCACTATAACCGCAACGAACCTCGGGTCAGTGGCGGGGAAGAAGCCTGCGAAGTAGGTAACCACTTTGTCCCTTGAGTACCTCCCCTGACTCACGTCAAACTTCTGAGAAGTCCCGGTCTTGCCCGCTATGGTGAAGTACCTTGAGCGCGCCTTCTTTCCGGTTCCCTTCTCAACCACCTTCATGAGGGCTCTGCGCAGCCACCGGAGGGTCTTCTCGGAGAGAACCCGTTCCCTCCACGCCTCAGTCTCAGCCTCGTATACGATCTCTCCCTCGGAGGACACTACGTTCTTAACTATGTGAGGCTTTAAAACCCTTCCCGTAGCGAGACCGCCGAAGGCGACCGCTATGTTCAGAGTGTTCATGGCTATACCCTGACCTATGGAGGAGTAAAGTATGTTTGCGGGATAGTTGAAGTCGGGTATCTGGGGGTTTGCCTCCCCCGGGAATATTCCAAAGCGTTTGTGCATATGGAAGGATTCAAGGAGCTCCTCCACGTCCTCCTTTTTCAAGTGCTTGGCTACCTCTATGGTTCCTATGTTGGATGAGTGGACAAGGACGTCCCTGAGTATTATCGTCCCGAGACGCTTTGTGTCCCTTACGTACCTGTCGTAAACCTTTACCCTTCCCTTACCGGTGTTCACCCAGAAGTTGGTCGTTATGTATCCCTTCTCCAGAGCCCATGCCACAAAGAAGGGCTTCATTATAGAGCCAGGCTCAAAGGCGTCCGTCACGGCGAAATTCCTGAGCTTGTCAGGAGAGTACTTCTGGAAGTTATTGGGGTCAAAGTAGGGATAGGTAGCTATCCCGAGTATGTGTCCCTGGGATAGGTCAAGGAGTAGTATGGAAACCTTCTTGGGTCTCCACTTACGGACTATGTCGTCCCTGAGCTTCTCAAGTATGTTCTGTACCCCTATATCCAGGGTGAGGTAGACGTCCTTCTCCTCACCGAGCATGCCTTTCAAAGGGTGAAGGTATATCTTCCCGAGCCCACCGTTCATGTATATCAGAGCCTTGGAGTATCCTCCCCCAAGGTACTCGTTCAGGCGGTATTCCATACCTTCAAGCCCCTTGCCATCAACACCCACGAATCCAACCGTATTTGAGGCTATGGTTCCGTTAGGATAGAGCCTCGTGTACTCCTCCTGTATGCCCAGATAACGGGTGTTTCCCGTCTCGCGTATGAGCTTCCTTATCTCCTCCTTGAGCCTCCTGTCTATACGGGAAAGTATCTTTACAGGTTTTTTGGTCCCCGAGCTTACCTTCTTCTTTATCAGCCTCTCGGGTAAGCCTGTAAGCTTTGATAGACCTTCTATAAGTCTCCCCCTGTTGTTGAGCCTGCTCGTATCCGGATGGGCATAGATGGAAAGAGTGGGAACGCTAAGGGCAAGCTCCCTGCCGTTCGTGTCCTTTATGCTACCCCTGTAAAGGGGTACCTTTATAGGAATTATCCTGTCAAAGCTCTTCTCTATCCTCTCGGCTACCTCGCTCTCCTTGGTGACCTGAAGGTCTATGATCCTTAAGAGGGAGAATCCAACGGAGAGGAAAAACAGGACGAGGACGAGCCTCGCCTTAGCTTCAAACTTTCTGCTGAACCCCCAGCCCTGCTCCACAAAAGATTATTTTACTGATACCTGAATACGCTGGGGTTGAGCACGTCCGGGTAAGCCTTCTCCATCTCGTAGTCAAACATCTGCTTGCGAACCTTCTTCAGGTCGTTCTTGTTGGGCTGGAAAGGATAGCTCTTTATGTCAGAGACGGAGCTGTCCCCGAAGGGTCTGTTGCAGGCAACCTCGGTGGTCTTACCCCTGCAACCTGCAGTCATGAAGGGCTTTCCGCTCCAGAAGATCTCCTCAAAGACCTCCTCGGACACGCCCCAGTCTGTTATCTGCCCCTTCTCGTTGAACTTCATGTCCTCGTATCTGGAGAGCCCGTTGTCTATCAGGTATCTTGCCATCTGAACCCTTCTGTACTGAGGTGCAGGGCAGGGCTTTTCCTTCTCCATAAGAGACCCCTCTTCAGGCCAGAAGGAGAACAGGTGCGTCCTCGCTCCAAGGTCTCTTACCCTCTGTATGGTCTCCACCATCTCTTGCTCCGTCTCACCGAGACCCACTATGAGGTGGCAACCCGCGTAGCCATCTCCCATAACCTCTCCGCACCACTCAAGGACTTCCCAGTAGGTATCCCACCTGTGAGGGCTGTTCATGGGTCTGCCCCTGAGCTTGTCAAATATCTCCGGAGTAGCCGCATCAAGGGCAACCGTCAGGGTGTCAGCACCCAGCTTTTTGTAATCCTCTATGTCTTCGTAAGTCTGACCCGTAGCGTTCATGAGTATAGACACGAAGAGCTGGTCGCCCAGTTCCTCTATAACCCTCTTAAGCACATACTTGGTGTCCCTTATGGATCTGGGATGGGTTATCTGGGATATACAGAGACGCTCCGCGTGACCAACCTCCTTAGTCCTCTCTATAATATCGTCAAGCTTGACGGTAGGCCACTCAACTCTGATAAAGTTCTTCTTTGAATACTCCATGTCCCTCGCCTTCTGAAGCCCACAGTAGGCACAGGTTGCGTGACAGCCGGAAGGGTAGGTCAGGAGTGTATTGATACAACTGAGCTTGGTATTCCTATAGAACTGACCCGGTATCAAACCGAGGGTCATGGCTGCCGCCCAGCTTATCTGGAGATACTCAGGACTTTCCTTCTGCTCGGTGAGGCTCTCAAGGGCAAGTTTATTCATATCCTTAACCTCCCATACTCGTGAACTTCTGTGTAATTATACTACGGCTGGGGCAGACTCAGAAGCTCACAAAGAGGTTGAGGCTCACCACATCAACCGACTCAACGGAGTCGGTGTCAACGGACTTGTACTTGTACTCCAGACCCGCTCCGAACTTGCCCACGGTCAACTGGGCTCCTACGAAAGCCTGAGCTCCCCCGCCAGTCTCATCACCGAGGGTGCCCACGGGGGTTCCCGTGCTGGGGTCTTTGGCGTCAAGACCGAACCTGTTGGAGGATATACCGAGCCCACCGTAGAGATCAAGCACCGGTGTAACGTCAAGAATCGCCTTTGCGTTGACCTCAAGGGTGGTGTAGGTCAGGTCAACGGAGCAGGTGCCGTAACCAACGCAGTAAAAGGTTCCTATATCCTTCTTACCGTAACCTATCTCCACGTTGGGTCCCACACTGAGGACGGGCGTGACGGGAAACATATACTCACCGTAAACTGCGAGGTAACCCTCAAGGGTGGTGCTGTCGTTTCCACCGTCCCAGTTTATCCGGGCGTTACCGAGCTTTACACCGAGTTCAATAGCGTAGAGCTGTGAGGACATCAGAAGAAGTCCGGCCAAGAGTGCTCTCTTCATATTTACCTCCCTGTATCATTTTTTGAGAACTACCCACACGTAAAGGTCTCCCGTTTTAGGGTCAACCCACTCGTCCTCTATGACGGCGTTCCTTATAAGCATGGCTCTGACTTCCTGCTCCGAATAGGAGCTGAACCTTTTTTTGTAGTACTGAAGCGTGCTCATGTCCACGTTTACCTCAACCTTGGTGAGCTCCGTTTTCACTATCAGCTCTATCTGCTTTGCCAGATCAGCGAGGGCTATCTGCTTTGCAAGCCTCTTCTGCTCTGCGTAGCCCTTACCGGGTATCTTCCTTGCTATACCCACGCCCCCGAGGACTCCCCCGTAGTTGGGATTGCTCACCCAGACCGGGAGTCCATCCACTATTGGGTACTTGGTCTTGGGAGCTGTCCTTTTGGCAAGTTCTGTCGGATACTTCTTGTATTGAGGCTCGGGCTTTCTCACGGCAGGCTGCGTCCCCTCATCAAGGGTGAGATCCTTAGCGGGCTTGGTCGCCTCCACATCAAGTTCTTCAAAAGCCCTCTCCGCCTTGTAGAGCTGTTCCTCCTTTGAAGGAGAGGGTGGTTTTCTTACGCTCTCCGACTTCTGACCACAGGAGACAAGAAGGGAAAGGAAAAGGAGGGGCAGGAGTATCTTCATAACATTCCTCCTCACAGGAGTCTCGCTTCCACCTCTGTGGGTGAAAACCTTATAAGCTGCAGCTCCGGCATCCTCTCTATAGCGTTTGCAAGGTAAACGGTGTTCTCAAGGTAGTTCACCTTGAACCTGCCAAGTCCGAGGTCTTCAACCGACTGAACCCAGGGAACCCTCTGGAGCTTCTCCTTTATGGCGAAGTTCTGACGCGTGCTCCTCACACCTCTAACGACCACCGTAACGACCTTCCTCTTGGAAGCCATGTACCTCTCAAGCTTGCCCATTATGTCGGAACCGAGCCTTTTGGCAAGAGCCTCCATAGCCCTGTAGCCCGCGTCGTCTATGTGGGGACCCCTTCCCTGTGCGGACAGGGAACCGGAAGCCACTATCCTAAGCCCCTGGTTGTCCCTTGCGAGCAGGTAGTAGTTCAGTCTTGCGGTAACAACGTTGAAGGGGGCGCTTATACCGTACCCTATGTCCTGTCCCGTTCTCGTGGAGGGAATGAGCTCAACCTTTCCCACAACCATGGCACCCGAAAGGACACGGGACATGTAAGCCCTGAGGGCTATAAACCTCCTCTGGGCGATTATGTTCTCTATATCGTAAGGGTTCACGTTGGGGTTGCCTGCAAAGTCGTAAACCTTGAAGCCCTGCTGGTTCAGTATGTTCACAAGCTCCGTGGTTACAGGATTCATCTCGTCCAGCTCAACTGTGCCGGGCTTTTTGGTAACCACTATCACGCTAAAGGCTGTGTCCCTTGATATGAAACTCAGGGCCCTTTCAGCCTCATTCGGATATACGCAACCCCTGACCTTTATTCTCACCATGTCGGCGAAGTTCTCCTCTCCGATAACCTTTACGTCCTTTATGAAGCCCCCAACCTCGTTCTTTATAACCTCGTCAAGGAGTCTGAAGTTCTGGACTATGGTCTTAACGCTCGTTGTGACACCGAGAGCCTTCTCTATCGCGTCCCACTTTGCCCTTGCGAGAGCCTCCGCCTTGGCAGATCCCCTGTCGCCACCTATAACGGAAGCCTCACCCACTCCGGTGGAGGGAATGCACCTGACCGAGCCTCTTGAAGAGGTTCTTTGGGCGACCCTCTTGGCCAGCGGCATCGGCTGCATTGCAGGCATAGGAGGCATATGGGAGGTGGAACCTGACATCTGGGGCTGATTGGATGGTGGTGCTACGGGCTGTGGTTTATGAGAAACAGCCGGACGGGAAGGTGAAGACGCTTTTCCTGTGTAAAGAGAAACCTTTAGGTTCCCCACGAGGGCAGGGTATTCACCGAAAGGTTTATCGGTAGAAAACTTTCTGTAAAAGTAAATCCCGAAACCCCTTATAGGCGTCTGAGGATTGAAGGGTTCCGAAGCTATCTTCTTCCCATCAAGGTATATGGACGCTTTCCCGTTCCTCACCGTTATTGCGATGTTGTAAATTTTTTCCTTCTGGAGCTTCCTGGTGTACTCCTTCAGTCTGTGTGCATCCACAGGGGTTGATGAAATTCCGGCAGCTATATCCCCACAGCTCGCCCAGATAGCTATGAGGGACTTTCCTGTAAGGGCGTAATGATCCTTTTTCTCCGCTCTTTTGAGGGTTTCTTCGGGAAACAGGGTAAGTAAAGCGTATGGGCATCCAGGCTCAAAGGCGTAAAAATTGAAAGAGATTGAAAAATCACCTTTGAGGTCTAAAGGCTTGTAAAGGCGAAGTCCGGCATCGTACGCCCTGATCCACCTGACCCCATTGAAGTCAATACACTCATAACCTCCAACGATGGTTGACAGGTCTTTAGCCACATCACCCGCGGGACAGGTATTGGCGTCAACGGTGAAGATGTCTTTGTCGCCAAGTTCAAGAGGGGCAGACCGGAAGCCGAGCTGAGCAAAGGAAAAACCGATAAACAGAGCTACTAAAACCATCAAGTGATGCATTTTTTCTCCTCCCTCAGAAAAGTTTGTTCAGCCCGCTTCCTCCTTCCAGAGGTTTTCTCTCTACAACCTGCCCGAGCTTTACCCTCATTATCTGGTTCTTATCTCCCTGAACAACCGTCCAGGCTTTGTCGGGCTGTATCTGGGTGGAAACCACAAGGGTTACGGGGAGCCTTATCTGGTCACAACTGGTCCTTCCGGTAATGGGGTCTTGAATCACCTGGAAGTCTATTACGAAGAACTCCTGTCCTTCCTTCACGCCGTTCTTTGAGCCCACGTTTATGAGCGCATACCTTGACTTGCCGTCAGGAGCGGTTCTGAGCTGGATTATGTATCCCCTCAGAGGGAAGAGCTTAGAGAGTTCAGGTCTTATGTCCTCAAGGGCTTCCTGAGCCGCCTTCTTGGCACCTCCTATTATTGAGTCAAAGTTGAAGGTGGGGGTCTTGCCAAGCACCTCCCTTCCAGAAACGGTCTTGGTGAGGACTACCTCCCCCGTTTCGGTATCTATAACCTTTACGACTATGTCTATTGAGAGGTTCCAGCCCTCCTGGGTGGAAGCCCCCACTGCGAGCGCCGTCCCAAGGAGCCCAAGGTGTTCAGAAAGACCTCTCTTCACACCCTCACCAACATCAACCCACTTGAGGTTTATGTTGTTCACGGAACCGGTTACTATGTACTTCACGCCCGCAAGCTGACCTATCTGGACGGCAGTGTTGGGGTCTACGAGCCCCGACATCTGGAACTTCTGTTCCTGAAGAACCTTCTGCAGGTCATTCCTCGTATATATCTTCATTCCGCCTATGTTGGCAAGTTCACTGAGACAGCCTCGGCAATACTCTCTCCGAGCCTTGCGTTCACGTCCCTTGAAACGGTTTGAGCCTGCCTCTTCCAGTCCGTCTTTGACGCACTTGCACCAACGTGTCCAACTCCTATACCTGCGGGACCGGCGGTACACCCCAAACACCACCGTGACTTCTTTCCTTTTAACTGTTCCGGAAGCCTGGGATGAACGACCTTGGCAAGGTCAAAGGTGGTGTTGTTTGCAAAATCAATAACAGCTATCCTCGGTA
>NZ_ABHJ01000005.1:0-203185 GCF_000171895.1 Hydrogenivirga sp. 128-5-R1-1 | reverse complement strand
TTTGGTTAGGGTCTTCATGGCTACTACCTCCTTAGTGGTTTGTCTCACGATGTTAATTATAATTAAACCTAATTAATTGTCAATAACAAAATGATACATTGACTAACATACAGATACGGGATAAAATTAAGGCATGGCAGAGGGAGAAAGAAGGCTCTTTACAGTAAAAGAGGCTTTAGAGTATTTAAGGATAAGCAGACCTACATTTTACCGCCTCATCAAGCAAGGCAAGATAAAACCCGTCAAAATAGGGAAAAGGACGCTCATAGATAAGAACGACCTTGACAGGCTCATAGAGGAGAGTAAGGAGAAGAGCTGATGGGCAGGGGAGCTATCAAAGAGAAGGTTAGGTTCTACACGGAGATGGTAAAGCTCGGGACGGTAGCTTCAATAACTGTAGGCGGAGGAGGAGTTAGCTTACTACTTAACCTGGACAGCGGGCTGAAAGCTATCCTTTTCTTACTGTCTATCTTGCTGGCTCTATCATCGGTAGCATTCACAGTTTCCTCATTCCTGAAGTCCCTTGACTATATGAGGGAACTTGAGAGATTAAATGAAGGAGGAGAATGATGTATGACGCTTTAGCGGTCGTTGGGGCTTTGGCTCTTGGTGCCATACTAATCTATATGTTCGTCGCCATGACCAAGGCTATCAAAGAAGAGGGAAAGCACGCATAGTTACTTATTACAGGGGCTAAAAGAATGAACCTTTATGAGGTAGTGGGCACTTTAGGCTTACTCGTAGTTGTAGCTCTTCTCATCTACATGGCATGGACTATAAAGAAGATGCCTGAAGAAGCGGAAAAGCACTAAGAGATAACATGTCTTATAACTCCTGTGAGTTAAGTAATCACTTCTGGCTTAAGTGGGAAGAGAGAAAAAAGTTTATGCTCAAGAAGGGCATAACACCTGAGACCATTAAGAAGTTTGCCCTCAACCCTGATATAGTTCTCCCCGATGACGTCTATCCTTCACGGGCATGGCATATAAAGCGGATAAGTGGTAGGTGTTTAAAGATTGTTGTGGAGCCTTCAGGGGATAAATTAATAGTCATCACAGCTTACTTTGACAGGACGCTTAAGAGGAAAGGGTTATGCGGATAAGGTACATACCCGAGACGGACACGCTTTTGATAAGGCTTAAAGATGAGCCTGTGGCTGAGAGTGAATATTTAGAAGGTAGAGGTATAGTGGTGGACTACAACGAGAAAGACGAAGTTGTGGGATACGAGATAATGGGATGGTCAAAACTCCAGAAGTCAAGCCAGGAGCTTGTCTTAGAGACTCAAACTCAAGATTAAGCCATGCCCAGAAAACCCAAGAAGAGAGGAAAGACAGCCTTAGGAGACAACCTCTACATCATACACGGCTCCCACTGGTTCCGCTTCACATACAGAGGCAAGACCTACACCAAGAGGCTGGGGAGGGTTAACGAGCTTCCCCTAACGAGCGCCAAACACATAGCAGGTAAGCTCAGAACCCAGATAATAGAAAACCAGTACCTTGAGAAGAAGGAAGTTCCCCTCTTTTCGGAGGTGGCCGAGAAATACTTTGAGTGGTATAAGACTGAGAGGGCAAATGCCTCCCGGAGGACGATAAGGGAGACAGAGAGGAGAGTTAAAAAGCTCGTGGAGGTCTTCGGGGATAAAACCCTTGACTACTTCTCTGAGTTCCTTATAGATAGCTATAAACAAGATAGGATTAAAGAAGGTGTCAAACCTTCAACAGTAAACAGGGAACTTAACATCCTCCGGGCTATCCTCCGCAAGGTTAAGGAGTGGGGTATGTACAGCGGAGACCTTCCCAGGATAAAGACCTACAAGGTGGACGATGAGAGAGTGAGGTATCTCTCCCCCGAGGAGCTTAAGGCTCTCATAGACGCATGTCCTGATTGGTTCAAGCCCGTTGTAAAGTTCGCCTGTTTAACGGGCTTAAGAGCCTCCGAGCTCTTCTCCCTTACGTGGGACATGGTAAACCTATCCGAGGGCTACATAACCGTTCCTGCAAAGTACAGCAAGACAAAGGAGACGAAGAGGATACCACTCCACCCCAAAGCCCTTGAGGTTTTAAGAGAAGTAAAGGCAAGGCAGGAAGAGAGGTGGATAGACTACGGATACGTTTTCACCAACAGGATGGGTAAGCCTTACAGCGTTGAAGGTCAGGGCTACAAGAGGGTTTTTAAAACTGCCTGTGAAAAAGCGGGGATAAGAGATTTCAGGTTTCACGACCTGAGGCATACCTTCGCCTCTTACCTTGTGATGTCAGGGGTAGACTTCTATACGGTTCAAGAACTCATGAGGCACAGCTCCCCGAGGATGACTAAGAGGTACGCCCACCTCTCACCCGAGCACATAAGGAAGGAACTGGAGAAGGTGGGGGAGGTCTTTTGAAAATGGAACCGATTTGTAACCTATTTTCAACATCAGGTTTTATTGTTTTATGAACTTATTGAGAAGCAAGCATTTTAGAATTTAGACCCTCGCCCTTACAAGGCGGAGGTCACGGGTTCGAGCCCCGTCCCGCCTATACCTTTACATCCTTAACCCAATCCCAGTTTTCCTCAAACCACCTGACGGTTTTCTCTATACCCTCTTCAAGGGAAACGGTCGGTTTCCAGCCTAAGAGCTTCTCCGACTTGGTTATGTCAGCCCAGGTGTCCTTCATATCCGCCTTGTGGAACTTTCCATACTCAATATTAGCCTTCCTGCCCGTAAACCTCTCTATCAGCTCTATCATGTATGAGAGCCTGTGGGGTCTGTTGTTACCGAGGTTTACTATTTCGTAACCTTTCAGGTCCAGAGCCCTCACCGTCCCCTCGGCTATGTCGTCCACGTAGGTGAAGTCTCTCTTCTGGGAGCCGTCCCCGTAAAGCTGTATGGGCTCTCCCTTCATTACCCAGTATGTAAACCTGAAGGGGCTCATGTCGGGTCTTCCCGCAGGACCGTAAACGGTGAAGTACCTGAGGATTGCAACGTCTATACCGTAGAGGTAGTGGTAGGTGTAACAAAGGGCTTCGGCGGACTTCTTTGAGGCAGCGTAGGGTGATATGGGTGTGTTCACGGGAAGGTCTTCCTTAAATGGCATGGGCTGTCCCGCATAGAGAGATGAGGTTGAAGCCTGAACGAACTTACTAACACCGTGCTCCTTAGCGAGCTCAAGGAGATTGAGAGTCCCCATGACGTTCGTGCTCACGTAAATGTGGGGGTTCTGTATGGAATACCTCACGCCCGCCCGGGCTGCCTCGTTTACCACGGCATCAAACCTTTCACCCTCAAATAGTTTACGGAGGGCTTCGTAATCCTCTATATCTATCCTGTGGAAGGTAAAACCTTCAAGCGATCTTAGTTTTTCAAGACGCCAGAGCTTTACCCTTGTGTCGTAGTAGTCGTTGACGTTGTCTATACCTATGACTCTGTGTCCTCTGCTTATGAGGTTTTCACAGACCTTCCAGCCAATAAAACCGGCACAACCCGTAACCAGAATATCCATGAGGGCTGTATTATAGCTTATAATCATTACCACGATGAATATGGTGAGGCTTCAGCTCATATACCCGGAGGAGCTCGTTAAAGAGCCTGTTCTCTGTATGGTCTGCAAGAACTTTGATGTTGTGCTGAACATAAGGACAGCCAAAGTTACACAAGATACGGGGATACTCACCGTTGAGATGGACGGCGAGGCGGAGGAGATAGAGAAGGCTATAAAGTTCATAGAGGAGAGGGGTGTCAGTGTCCAGCCCATAGAGGGTCAGATATTTATGGAGTGAAGTTTGCAACGATACCCGTGATGTAACCAGAACCCAGGTCTAACACACCGGGACTTCGAGAGTTCGTGTAGCTAACCATGGTCACCGAGCTCTGAGAGGTGTTCGGGTCGTAAAGGGATACCAGGAAGAACTCATCCGAGCCGTATATTGACGACGCCTCAAGGGTTGAGGGTATGTTCATTACCTGCTCCTTTGTAGCCGGATCCATGCTCGTTCCGTACCTGTAAAGGGTTCCGCCCACGCAGTTCACCCCCGAGTTGATGGGAGTGCACCCTTCAACGACGTACACCTTATCGGTGAATCTGGTCTGAACAGCATCAAGAGTTCCTTTCGTGGGGAAAGTAGTTGTATAAGGAAGGGTGGATCTGACGAACTTGCTTGATTGTATGCACCGCCCGTTCGCTATGTCCGAGTCAAGGACGTAGCAGAAGTCCGTATCACTGCCAAAAGCACCATCCCCAGAGAAGACGTTGAGAATGGGCTGGGCTGTCCCAAAGTCCACGGTCCCCGAGGAGGAACCGTCCTTGCTCACGTAAACAACACCGTTGGAAACGTCGTAGTAGCTGAGTATAACGTAGTTTGCAGTTGTCCCGAAGGCGTTAACTGTGGTTACAGTGACAGGTGGTACAGTCAGAGAAACGAAATTTTTGGTCGCCGGGTCAAGCTTGTATACGTTGATTAAGCGTGAGATCGTATCGATCGTATAGCAGTAAACCGTATAGGGGTCAAGGACGCACCCGTCAACAGCTGTATTTATAAGCGTAAACTGGTCGTTCTTGACGTCGTAGTAACCGAGGTATTTATTCGTTCCATCATCCACAACACCGTAGCTGAGTCCGTCCGCCCTTGAGAACCCGATGGGTGTAAGGAAGTTTGCACTTATACCCAGAAGGGTGCAGTTCATATCCAGATCACACTTAGTGAGCTGGTTGGCGGACACATCAACACCTATGAAGCCGGTTACAGCTCTGTTCGGTGAGTCGGAAAAGGTCATCACATCGGAGGAGGAGCTGGACGACAGGTAGGGCACGTTCGTGCTGACGAGACCCCTGTTGGTGTCCAGGAACAGGGTTGTGTCATCGCCAGTATTACACACGGTATCCGCTCCACCACCGACGATAAACACGTACGAGGTTGATATGTAAGGGTCTGTGAACTCCTTTATGTAACACACCACACTGCCAGCGTTTGCGAGAACCTTACCCGATGTGAAGTCAGGGTTGAAGGCGTCAAGCTTTATCAGGTTACCGCTTATGCTGTCGTGAACTATGTACCACCGCGGTAGGAAACCGCTGAAGGTCTGCAGGGTAGTATCGTAAGTCCCGTAGCCCCATACCAAAAAGGATGAGCTCAGTATGTCCATGCCTGCGGGCGAGCTCGTTTTAACTGCAGCCTGCGAACTTACGGGGGTGACTCTGCCTACCAAGGGTCCCGTCTGGGGGTTCTGGGAGGATATGAAGAGGTGGGGCTGTACCGGGTCTGTCTCCTGACCTGCTGAAGCGCTCAGGGAGAAGGTGTTCAGATCAAAGTTCATGCTCCAGGTTGACCTTGAGTAAAAGGTTTTGCTGTCCTTGGTGTCTATCTGTCCGTCTCCATTCGTGTCGTCCTGGGAGTCAATGACCCCATCAAGGTTGTAGTCACACCTATCGGGCTGGCTCTGGTCACAGCTGGCGTAGTCTTTGCTGTTGTACTCGTGAACCTTAATTAGGGACGCGCTCAGGTTCTGGATGCTCGCCTGTGTTTTTAGAGTGGTGTCGCCTTTAGCCTGTGACCTCACCGAGAGGGAAGCTATAGATACACCGTCGGGACAGCCTGTGGATAGCGGGTCGGTGAAGTTTTCGTCCCAGGCACACTCAAGCTGAAGGGACTTGCTCTTCACGAAGACCTCCCACAGGTATCCCGTGATGGAAGAACCGGAGGTCTTAACACCTATGTACTGGGAAAGGTCTTGACTTATGCTGAACACGCAGGACTTGAGGTTAGCTTCCCGTTTGTAGGTGCAGGGCACAGAGCCGACCAGCAGGGCATACCTCTCAACGCCACCGGAGGGTGCGAGCCCTATCCACCCCCTCGTGGAGCTCGGATAGGGAACAAACTCGCTTCCGAGGGATCCCTGGGTCTTGTCGGGACCCTCAAACTTTACATGGTAGTCAACCGTCGCGTAGCATATAGTCCCGTAGCCAGAACCGCAGTCGTAGAGGTTATCCCCAAAGAAGGATATCCTGTAGGAGCCGTAGCCACTCCCGACCGAGGGAGTCTGCAAGGGTGTTAGGGATATACCGGTGATGCTCTCTCCACCGCTCAGGTTTATGGGGCTGGTGAAAGTCCACTTAGCCCTCGGCATGGTCAGGCTGAGGCTGTTTGTGCCGGGTTTTAGGCTCAGGCTTGCGGAGGCGTAGTCCACCACGTTTCCTGTGCAGGTGCCCTGACCGGGTGAACCGTCGGTGCTCTTTATGGTGACGATAAGCTCGGAGCTGGTAAGTCCCGAGAAGGTCGCGTAGGGTGAGCTCGGCGTAAGTATAGCTGTAGACTTGAATGTGCCGTCCCGCGAGCTCAAGGTCAATTCAATACATGCGGTTCTGGGGTCTATGTACTGGGTTCTGAGTCCTCCTTGCGAAGGGAAGTTCACGCCCACACTCAGAGAGAACATCCCTCCGGAGTCGGAGGAGGAACACCCGCCGATCACCAGAGCCAGAGCTAAAAGACCCAGTGATTTCAACCTCATTGGACTACCACCCTCACGGACATAGGCTGATTCGGCGGCTTATCTCCGTAGGGTTCAGGGATTATCAGGAGTTTGGACGCCTTCAAAACCTGCCACTTTGAGTTCGGGAGCTTCAGCTTGTAGGATACGTCAACCTTCCCCTTCTCAACTACCACCTTGGTGTATCCGGGGAGGACGTAAACCCAGAAGACGGTGCCCTTTACCCCTATTATGGCGTGCTTCGTGTTCACCCTGAAGCCCTTGACACCCTTCTTTGATACAACTTCAAACTTCACAACACCCCTCTCTACGTTCACCTCCCTCAAGACTTTGTAGTCCAGAACTTTTAATCTTGAGAGCTCAAAGACCTCAACCCTTGAGCCGTCTACGAAGGAGACGAAGGCGTAGCTCTTGAACTTCGTCCTAAGTATGTCTCCGACGGAGAGTTTTCCTCCGGTCTTTCCTACCGGGACGCCCCTCAACTCTCCCGACCTGACCACATCAACCCTTCCGGAATATTTCTCCACCCTGCCCACCTCCTGGGAAAAACCCCCACGGAACAGGAGTAGCAGGGCTAACACAAGGAGCCACATCAGAAAACACCCCCCACAGAGGCGTAAACCTCATGCCTGCTGTAATCAAAGGGCTCAATGTTTGAGCTATTTCTCGTAAATATGTAGCTGAGCTCTCCGTATATACCTCTCCCAAACAGGTATCTGACGTAGGGGTTTGCGCTGATGAATATATCCCTCCTCTTCTTCCCATAGATAGAATGCTTCTCAGTAAAGCTATAGTAGGCGAGCCCTCCAGAAAAACCGAAGTTAAAGCTCTTCCAGTCGTAGTTAGCGTCCATGTAAGGATACAGGTAAGCGTTCCTCCAGTTCTTGCCTTCCGTGCTTTCGTATCCCATCCTCAGGACTAACTCTAACGCCGGTGTCCCGTAGGCGAAGTGATATTTACCCTCAGCGTACAGGTTAAATCCGTCTCTCTTGTCTTCTTTAGTTCCAAAGGATGTGTAGTCCTGAAGTCCTGCATTCGCGCTCAGGAGTAGCTGTCCAAACTGGTAACCCCCTCCCACGGAACCCACCGCACGGTAAAAATCTCCACCCAAGGTCGTGTAATCAATCCTCATGGGCAGGAAGAACCTTCCAAAGAGCCTCTTAAACCTGAGAGTTCCGATAAGGGTATTGAAGTCGCTGACCTCACTGTAGGCTGTATAGCTGAGGTCTAACCACAGCTTGTTCACACCGTCGTCCAGCCTGAGAACTCCGGAGGCACGGTATGCTGTGCTCTCTTTCTTGGATATGAAACCCTCCTGGGGAGCAACCGCCGGGTTGGTGTCGTAACCGAGAGCCAGAGAAAGTAAAGCCTGCACCTTGGGTAGGCTGCCTCTGAGGTTCTTCACGTATACGGACTCTTTCTCTCCGGACAGAGAAGCATTAAAGTAGAAGTCCGCCAGCTCCTTCAGACCAAGGTTATAGTAAGACATTCCCAAGAGAAAGTCCCTCTCTGGTGACTCCTCCAGCCCCTTCAAAAGTTCCAAAGCTCTTCTGAACTCACCCCTATCAAGGTAAAGGTTAGACAGGGTAATAAGTGCAAGCCTATCTGAGGGGTTCTCTTTGAGATACTCGTTGAGTAAGGGCTCTGCCTCCTGTAGCTTCCCCAAACCTACAAGCGCTCTCGCTCTATAGAGTTTCCATCTGTCATCACCCTCATTACGGAGCTGTTCCGAGAGTTCCAGTGCCTCCTCGTACTCACCCGCATCAAGGCGTTCCTGTATTTCTTTATAAACGTCGTCCTGGGCGAGTATTGCCGTGCTCAATAAGAGAAAGAGTGAAGATAAGATGAGGGTTTTTCCCATCCCTTTCCCCTCTTTTAAATATAATCCAAAAGTATTAATTCAAATTCAGATAGTTCCTGAGACTCTTTATCTCGTCCCTCAGCTTCGCCGCCTTTTCAAACTCCCAGTTCTTTGCAGCTTCCCACATCTCCTTCTCAAGCTTTTCAATACGTTTTATCAGGTCTTCCTCCGTCTTTATCCCCTTAGGAAGCTTCAGGGGTAGCTTCACGTAGTCAAGTTCCTCAAGGGCGAGTAACTCCTTTATGGGCTTAACTATGCTCTTCGGTGTTATTCCGTGCTCTTCGTTGTACTTCCTCTGCTTTTTCCTCCTCCTGTTGGTCTCCTCTATCGCCCTCTCCATAGATTTAGTTATTCTGTCCGCATAGAGTATAGCCTTGCCGTTCACGTTCCTCGCAGCCCTGCCTATGGTCTGTATCAGGGAGGTGTAGCTCCTAAGGAAGCCTTCCTTGTCAGCCTCAAGTATGGCGACGAGGGAAACCTCGGGGAGGTCAAGCCCTTCCCTGAGAAGGTTGACCCCGACGACCACGTGAACGCTTCCTTCCCTCAACTCCTTGACTATCCTCGCCCTCTCTATGGCGTCAAGCTCCGAGTGCATGTAGGTTGCCTTTATCTTCCTCTCCGTAAGGTAGTCCGCCACCTCCTCCGCAAGTCTCTTTGTTGTCGTAAGCACGAGCGCACGCTCGTCCCTCCTGACCCTCTCCTGTATCTCCCTTATGAGGTCTTCAAGCTGGTTTCTGGTAGGGCGCACCTCAACCTCCGGATCAACGAGACCTGTGGGACGGACTATCTGCTCCACAACTATGCCCTTGCTCCTCTCTATCTCCCAGTCGGAGGGGGTCGCTGAGACGTAAACGACCTGATTGAGCCTCTCAAGGAACTCCTCAAACTTCAGGGGTCTGTTGTCCAGTGCTGAGGGGAGCCTCCATCCGTACTCAACGAGCTTCTCCTTGCGGGATCGGTCTCCGTTGTACATAGCCCTTATCTGGGGGATGGTCATGTGGGACTCGTCCACCACGAGGAGGAAGTCCTCGGGGAAGTAATCCAGCAGTGTGAAGGGTGGTTCCCCGGGCTCCCTTCCGTCAAAGTATCTGGAGTAGTTCTCTATCCCCTTGCAGTGACCGAGCTCCCTTATCATCTCAAGGTCGTACATGGTTCTCTGGTAGAGCCGTTGAGCCTCTACCTGCTTGCCCTGCTTCTTGAACCAGTCCACCCTTTCCCTCAGGTCTCTCTCTATCTCCTCAAGGGCGCTCTCAACGGTGGGTCTGGGGGCTATGTAGTGGGACGCTGGGAAGAAGGAAACCTCCTCCAGCTCCTTTACATGATGTCTGTTGAGGGTGTCTATTACGGCTATCCTCTCCACCTCATCGTCCCAGAGCTCTATCCTCACGGTGTAGTCTTCAGCCTCAGAGGGTATGACTTCCAGAGCATCTCCCTTTACCGAGAAGGTAGCCCTCTTGTAGGCATAGTCGTTCCTCTCGTAGCCAAGCTCTACGAGCTTTCTCACGAACTTAGTAAGGTTGAGGTGAGCGCCTTTACTTACCCTTATCCTCATGTTCTCATAGTGTTCGGGAGAACCCAGACCGTATATGCAGGAAACGGAGGCGACTACTATGACGTCCCTCCTCTCTAAGACAGATATGGTCGCGGAGTGTCTGTACCTCTCAAGGACTTCGTTTATGCTCGCGTCCTTCTCTATGTAAAGGTCTTTCTCGGGTATGTAAGCCTCCGGCTGGTAGTAGTCGTAGTAAGAGATGAAGAACTCAACCGCGTTGTCGGGAAAGAGCTCCTTGAACTCCCTGTAAAGCTGGGCTGCGAGTATCTTGTTGTGCACGACCACGAGGGTAGGCTTCCCGTGCTTCTCTATCACGTTGGCTATGGTGTAGGTTTTGCCCGTTCCGGTAGCCCCGAGGAGAACCTGCTCCTTGACTCCTTTTTCAAGGTTGTCTAAAAGCTCCTCTATAGCCTTTGGCTGGTCTCCGGCAGGTTTGAGGTTGGTTTTTAAACAAAATGTGCTCTGGGAAGCTTTCATAGGAGATAAAGATATTCCCTGAATCCGGTTTCAGGTAGTTCATATTTTAGAAGCAGATGGCACCCCCAGCGGGATTTGAACCCGCGTTTCCGGCGTGAAAGGCCGGCGTCCTAGGCCAGGCTAGACGATGGGGGCAACCACCTAAGACAAGGAAGTATTATAAGTGCGGGGCTTCCTTGTGTCAAGCCTGTTAAAACTTGATTATACTATTGAGACTCATGGGCAAGTTAGAGCTGTCTGGTATTTTCAAGGCGGGGCAGAGTTACGACGTTATAACCAAGTACAAAGAAATTCCCGTAAAGGCTCACCTGAAGCTGAACTGGGTTGACGACGAGGGCAGGCTGCTGGGCTTTGACTGGGGAAGAACACACATGAAGGCTGCCTTCTCAACTTTAGACCCTGTATACGTGAAGCTGTCCTCCAAGGAGTACGCCCAGACTCAGGTTTTCAGCAATCTGGGGAAAGAGCTCGTCCTTACGGTTGAGAACTTCGTTGAGCCTCCCGAGTTCATACACAGGCGATCCGTCCGTGTAGAGCCCGACGAGAACAAGCCCGTAATAGTAGAGCTCAGCTTTGATGGCGTGAAATTTAACATACCTGCCAAGGACGTGAGTGAGACCGGCATAGGGTTGTCACTGAGCAGGGACGAAAACAGGGACTTCATAGAGTTCATTCAGGAAAAGGTGGAGGCTCTGAAGGAGGACGAGTATATAGAGTTCCCCCTAAGGATACACCTGCCCGACAACGGCACCGCAACCGGCAGGGGAAGGCTAAAGAACGTAGTAGGTTTGGGTAAGGATGTTTACGTCAGGCTGGGCTTTGAAGTGGACTTTCCGCGGGAGGAGATCACGAAGATAAGGAAGTACGTCATAGGCAGGCAGAAGGAGATAATACAGTCCCTGAGGTTCGTTAAATGAGTCTTACCCTCAGGATAGCGCTGAGGTACCTCCTTTCAGTCAAGGGCAGTACCCTCCTGATAACTTTCATATCCTTCTTTGGCGTTTTCCTCAGCGTGGGTGCTATACTCCTGACGCTCGGAGTTTTCACTGGATTTCAGGACTCCCTGAAGGAAAAGATTCTATCAACCGCACCCCACGTGATAGTGAGCGTTGTAGGGGACGCCGATCTGAAAGAGATTAGGAAAGACGTTGAGAGGGTTAAGGGTGTAAAGGAAACGCTCCCCTTCATACTTTACAGTGCCATACTCGGTAAGGAGGAAAGGCTTCAGCCCGTAACCGTCAAGGCTGTGGACTTCGGTGAGAAAGCCTTCAAGAGGCTCGTGGGGAGCCATCTCGTCAAGGGAGACCTGAAGGGTCTCGTTGTGGGTAAGGGAATTGCGGACGTGCTCGGAGTTTCTGCCGGGGACACAGCCGTCCTGGTGTTTCCCATGGGAATAAGGACGCCGACCGGCTTTATCCCCAAGACCAGAGAGGTGGTCATAGGGGGTGTATTTCACACGGGTGCCTACGACAGGGACTTCGTCATAGTCTTCATGGAGAGGAGGGAGGCTAAGAGGTTCTTCAGGAGGGGTTTCAAGTTTGAGGGCTTGGAGATTTACCTTGAAGACCCCTACAGAGCCCAGGAGGTTAAGGAGAGGATAGAGAAGGCGGTAAACAACGAGCTCATTCTCGTCCGATCGTGGATTGACCTGAACAAGCCCCTCTTTAACGCTCTTCAGTTAGAGAAGCTCGCCCTGTTCCTCATACTCCTGCTAATGGTGCTCGTGGCTTCCTTCAACATAACGAGCCTGCTCTTCGTGAAGTCAAAGGAAAAGATAAGGGATATAGCCGTCTTAAAGACCTTCGGTATGAAGAGCGGGGGGATACTTCGGATATTCGTAGCCGTCGGTCTGACCATAGGCTTCGTGGGTGCCCTCTTGGGCATAACGGCTTCATTCGTGCTCGCCTACTTCATAAACGAGTACAGGCTCATAAGGGTTCCGGAGGAGGTTTACATGATGAGCCACATACCCGTTCACATAAAGCCCTTAGACCTCGTGGCGACCTTCCTCGGCACACTGCTGCTCTCCTTCGTATCTTCCCTGATACCAGCCCTTAGGGCGTCACGGGAGAACATAGTCAATATACTGAGGAACGAGTGATGGAAGTTATAAGGGTTGAGAACGCCTGGAAGGTTTATCCCGACGGAACGCGCGCTCTCAAAGGTGTGAGTCTGGAGGTGAACAGGGGAGATTTCATAGGCGTTATGGGTCCTTCGGGTTCAGGGAAGAGCACGCTCCTGCATCTGATGGGAGGTCTTGATAAACCGAGCGAAGGCGAGGTCTATCTATTCAAGAAACCTTTAAGCCCCATGAGGGAGGACGAGCTCGCCGAGTTCAGGAAGAGGCGGGTTGCCTACATATTCCAGTTCTACTATCTCCTTGAGGACTTCAGCGTCCTTGAAAACCTGACACTCATAGCCCAGATGCTCGGCATAGAGAGCCCGGAGGACAAGGCTCTGAAGATACTTGAGTTCCTCAGGCTGTCCCACAGGTTGGAACACAAGCCCTACCAACTTTCGGGGGGCGAGCAGCAGAGGGTAGCGATAGGGAGAGCCCTGATAAGCGAGCCGGCAGTTATCCTCGCCGACGAGCCGACTGGAAATATAGACTGGGAGGAAGGAAGGAGGATATTTGAGCTCTTCAGGAAGTTGAACGAGGAGGAGGGTATAACCTTCGTCGTGGCTACCCACAACCCAGACCTGAAGCCCTTCTTCCACCGCATAGTCAATCTGAAGGACGGCGAGATGCTCTGATAAGCTTTATTAGGAGAACCTCAAGCTCAAGCTGGAGCGTGGTGTTGGCTTTGAAGACGTGGTTATCGCAATCAAC
This sequence comes from Hydrogenivirga sp. 128-5-R1-1, assembly GCF_000171895.1. Lineage (NCBI taxonomy): Bacteria > Pseudomonadati > Aquificota > Aquificia > Aquificales > Aquificaceae > Hydrogenivirga > Hydrogenivirga sp. 128-5-R1-1. The sequence continues at coordinate 189,997 of NZ_ABHJ01000005.1, read as the reverse complement.
GAGGGCAGGACACTTGACATACTTGAGCACCCAGACAGAGAAAGGTATCCCAACCAGAGGTTGCTCATAGTAGAGATAGGCGGATATGCATACGTAGTTCCCTTTGAAGTAAGGAAAAGCGTTATAAGGTTTATCACCATCTTCCTCAGCAGGAAGATGACCAAGAAGTATTTAGGAGGTGATAGAAATGGCAAAACTTGACAAGTTTGAACAGCAAATAGAGGAGGAACTTGAAAGGGGTGAGTGGAATAGGGCTAAAGACTACGACAGTCTGGAGGAAGCCCTGAAGGAGGGAGCAAAGTCCGTTTTAAAGAAAAGACCGATAAGCATACGCCTGAGCGAAAGGAACATAATGCTCCTCAAGAGAAAGAGCCTTGAAACGGGTGTGCCTTATCAAACACTTATAGCGACCCTTGTGAGACAGTATGTAGAAGGCAAGACAAAAGTAGAACTGTAAATGTGGATTAAAGAAACTGGGCTTTCCTTTCCACCGTATCTTTGAGCTAATCTATTTAGCCGTCGTTCTAAACGAGCCCTTTCTCTGCCAGATACCTCTCACACTCAAGGGCTGCCATACAGCCGAAGGCTGAGGCGGTTATAGCCTGCCTGTACTTGTGGTCGTGGACGTCCCCCGCGGCGAATACGCCCTCCACGGAGGTCTTCACATGGTCGTGAACCTTTATGTATCCGTGGGAGTCAAGGGTGAGCTGTCCCACAAAGACATCGGTGTTCGGCTCGTGCCCTATTGCTATGAAGACGCCGTCGCACCTTATCTCCGAGAGCTCCTTCGTCTTCACGTTCTTAATTAGGACTCCCGTGACCCTTCCCTCGTTCACATCGTAGATGTCCTCAACCACGCTGTCCCAGACGAAGTTTATCTTTGGGTTCTCAAAGGCTCTCTCCTGCATTATCTTTGACGCCCTGAGCTTGTCCCTTCTGTGTATGACCGTAACGCTCTTAGCGTGGTGGGTAAGGTGCAGAGCCTCTTCCATAGCCGAATCCCCGCCACCCACAACGACCACGTCCCTGTCCTTGTAAAAGGCTCCGTCGCAGACCGCACAGTAGGAGACCCCCTTACCCATGAGCATAGCTTCGGACTCAAGCCCGAGCATACGGGGTCTCGCTCCGGTGGCGACTATAACGCTCTCGGCTGCGTACTCCTCTCCTCCAGCCCACACCCGAAAGGGTCTGCTCTTGAAGTCAACCTTTATAACGTTCTCATAGACTATCCTCGTGCCGAACTTCTCAGCCTGCTGTCTGAACTTCTCCATCAGCTCGGGTCCCTGAATGCCCTCGGGAAAGCCGGGGTAGTTCTCAACCTCCGAGGTCATCATGAGCTGTCCGCCGAACATGTGCCCCGCAAAGAGCAGTGGGTTCAGCTTTGCCCTCGCTGTGTATATCGCCGCTGTGAGCCCGGCGCAGGCTCCGCCGATTATTATCACCTTCTCTACATCTCCCATTGCTTTCCTCCCTATACCACCACGGTTGTGTTCTTACCCTTTCTCTTAGCCTCGTAGAGGGCTTCGTCGGCGCGTGCCATCATGCTGTCTATGTCGTCGCCCTCCCTGTAGGTGGTAGCTCCGAAGGAAGCGGTGACCCTGCCGACCCTGCTGAACTCCGTCTCCTCAACCTTCCTCCTCAGCTTCTCCGCTACCATGTAAGGTTTGTCGTTGAAGGGAAGCAGGGCGAGGAATTCTTCGCCTCCCCACCTGCCGAACACGTCCGTCCTCCTCAGGCTTCCCTTTACGAGCTTTGCAAAGGTCTTCAGAACCCTGTCCCCCGTCTGATGCCCGAACTGGTCGTTCACATACTTGAAGTTGTCAAGGTCTATAAGTATCACGGAGAAGGGGATTCCGTACCTGCGGGCAGAGTGGAGGTACTTCTCAAAGAACATAAGGAGCGCCCTCCTGTTGTATACGCCTGTGAGCTGGTCGTGGGTTGCGAGGGTGTGGAGCTTCCTCTCCCTTGCCTTCTCCTTGGTTATGTCTATCAGGGTAACAAGGGTGCTCTCCTCACCTCTGTAGGTTATAACCGACGATACTATCTTCACCCACTTGGTCTTCCCGCCCTTTGTTAGAAACCTCACGCTGTAAGAGAAGGGCTTTCGCTCCCCCTTGATCCTCCTCTGGATATTTTTGATAACTATGTGCTTGTCCTTGGGGTGAATAAGGATGAGTGGGTCTTTCAGGGACTCAAGCTCCTCCTCGCTGTAGCCTGTGATCTCAGACACAGCCCTGTTCGCGTATATAATGCTGTTGTTCTTGAAGTTGAAGAGAATGACCCCGTTGGGGTTGCTCTCGGCGAGCTTACGGAACAGCTCCTCCTGCTCGTGCTTCTCGGTTATATCTATCAGGTAGCCGTAGTAGTGGGTTATGTCTCTGTCCCTGCCGAATATGGGCACCGTGTGGTCAAGAACCCACTTCACCTTGCCGTCCCTGGTCAGTATCCTGTAATCCTCGTGAGTCCAAGAGCTAACACCCTGCTCCGAGTACCTCTTTACTTCCTCCGCGACCCTCGGCAGGTCTTCGGGGTGAACGAGCTCGGGGTAAGACACCTTACCCGTGAGGAACTCCTCCGCAGAGTAGCCGAACAGGTTTACGACGTTCGGAGACACGAACTTGACAGGCCACCCTTCGCTGTTCTCCCAGAGGAAGAAGACCACGGGACCGGAAGACATGACGAGCTCCGGCTTTGCCACTGCCAGCTCTGGAGACTTGACCACATCGGAGAGGTCAATGTGCAGCTCTATGTAAGCCTTTTCTTCCTTTACGGGCTGCGTGAGGACGTAAAAGTACTTGTTGCCCTCTCTCGTTCTGTGGACGTGTATAGTCCCCTGAGGGGATGTATCCTCCGAGTTCAGTAGAAACATGGGACATGGATGTCCGTCCTCGGCGCTGCACGGTCTATCAAAGCCGTGGGAGAGAGCGTAGCAGGTGCCTACACCGTCTCCGTAGAGCTCGCGTGCCCTTTTGTTTACGAACAGGAGTCCGAAGTTCTCATCAACGACGAGAACGGGCACGGGCACGAGGTCAAGGTAAGAGTAATCCATCAGTTAATAATTTAACTAATTTCACGCCCTAAGTCCCCTTCCGTAAGGGGGTACAGGGCATCGCCCATAAAGGCGTTGGCGAATATAATAATTGGAGGGAGCTATGTCCAGAACCAGGGAAGAGATTAAATTCTTACTGACCTACAAATTCAGAGCTTATCCGTCAGTTCTACTGGAATACAAAATGGAAAACTGGCTCTACATTCTTTGCAACCTCTACAACCATGCCCTTGAGGAAAGGAAAAGAGCATGGAAAGAGGAAAAGAAAACCATCACATACTCTCACCAGCAGAATTCTCTACCTGAACTAAAGCGGAAAGACCCATTTCTAAAACTCGTCCATTCTCAAGTCCTTCAGGACTGCCTGAGAAGAGTGGATAACGCATTCCAGAAGTTCTTCAGAAAAGAAGCCAAGTATCCTAAGAAAAAGAAGCTCTCCAGATACAACTCCTTCACTTTCCCACAAGTGTGGATGAAGCAAAAGGACAAACTCACAGGAGACCCAAAGCTTACAGAAGTTATCAAGCTTGAAAGAAAAAATGGCAGGTTTGTATATCTTCATCTTCCCAAGCTTGGAAAACTCAAGATAAGACTACACAAACAGATAGACTGGACGAGAGCGAAAACGGTTACCATCAAGAGAGAGCCATCGGGAAAGTGGTATGTATGCATAACCGTAGAGGTAGAGCTTGAGGAGATACTGAGAGAAGCTCAGGAAAGAGTAGTAGGGATAGACCTCGGAGTAAAGAACCTTGCCACCACCTCAGAGGGAGAGTTCATACAGCACCCAAAGTTCCTACAAAAACTTGAGAAAAGACTCAAAAGAGAGCAGAAAAAGCTCTCAAGGAAGAAGAAGGGGTCAACCAACTGGGAGAAGCAGAAGGAAAGATTAGCTAAAATTCACGAGAGGATAAGGAATGCGAGGAGAGATTTCTTACACAAGCTATCAAGATACCTTGTAGACAGTTACGACCACATAAGCTTTGAGAACCTGAACATAAAGGAGCTTGTTCAAAATATCAGTTTAGCAAAGCTAATACTTGATGCAGGATGGGGGACACTTATCACCTTTGCCACCTATAAGGCTGTAATGGCAGGGGCAAGGGTGGTGAGGGTTGACCCATCTTACACAACTCAGGACTGCTCTGTATGTGGGTTCAGAGTTCCAAAGACTTTAGCTGAAAGGTTGCATGAATGCCCTGAATGCGGGGCAGTAATGGACAGGGATTACAATGCGAGTCTGAACATACTAAGGAAAGGTCTCGCCCACCTGACGGGCGGTAGGGTCGGAGCGACCCGAACTTACGCCTGTGGAGAGGGCTCTGGCGGGGCACCTTCACAAGAAGGTGTTAGCCATCCCTCGTTGAAGCAGGAATCCCCACGCGGGTCTCCCGGGTGAGAGTAATCTCTACCGGAAGCTCTGCCCGTAAAGGCGGAGAGGTTCACCTCTGGAAAACCCTCGGGGGCGTTATTGGTTTTTCTTCAACTTCCTCAGCTCACCCTCAAGAACTCTGTTGCGCTCCTCGCACTTGCCCAGCCGATAGCTCAGCTCCGCTATCTGGGAGACTATCGCCTCTATCCTGCCCACGAGCTCGTTCAGGGAAGCCATTACTTCCCTGTTGTTCCTGTGGTTTTCAAAGTAGAGCCTGAGAGCCTCCTTGATTATCTGGGTCTCCTTCTTTCCGAGCTCCTCCCTAAGGGTCTTGAGAACTTCCAAGGTGTTGTCGTCAAATACGTACGTCTTCTTTTGCAAACTGCACCATCCTGCCTATGAATATAGGTAAGTCCTGTAAAAGTTCATGACAAAGAGCAGGTTAACTTTGCTGTAAAAATCTGTATATTGTTATCTTAACGGTGATTGACAGGATAGCTAAGCTCCTCCGCCTTGACGAGGAGAAGGTAAGGGAGAGACTCAGGTACATAAACCTGAGCGAGGAGGACAGGAGGCTTCTTAAAGCTCTGGCTGAAAAGCTTGACGAAGAGAGCGTTGAGGAGATATTTGACGACTTCTACGAACACCTCCTCAACTTTGAAGAGCCGAGGAGGATAATAGAGCGCAAGGACATAAAACCTCTGAAGGAGAAGCAGGTCAGTCACCTCCTTGAGCTCCTTAAAGAGGACTACGACCTTGAGTACGCCCTGAGGAGGCTCAACGTGGGTCTGGCACACGAGAGGGAAGGGGTTGACTCTGTCTACTACACAGGAGCCTTCGCGAAATGGATTGAGCTGGTTGTAAAGCTTATAAAGGACAAAGTTCCCCCGGAAGACCTCGTTCCCACCCTCTTAGCTCTCTTCAAGGCAGTGATATTTGACATAACCCTATCGCTGGACGCCTACTACTACTCAAGGATACTCAAGAGCGGGGAGAAGAAGTATCAGACTATACTGGACGCCGTCAACGACGGCGTGGTTATAGTGAACCTTGAGAGTAAGAGGATAGTTGACATAAACAGGAAGATGGAGGAACTCCTCGGGCTGGAAGAGAAAGACGTGGTGGGAAGGGAGATATTCTGGCTCTACCCCAGAGAGCTTGAGGACACTATGAGGCACAGGTGCAAGCTCTACATAGAGAAGGGTGAGGGTGTTTCGGGCATCTTTTACATAGAGAACAAGTCAAGTGGGGAGTGGATACCCGTTGAGTTGAGCCTCGGAAGGTACGAGTTTGACGAGAGCGACTACGCGGTGGTCGTGTTCAGGGACATAAGGGAAAGATTAAAGCACGAGGAGACCATGAGGAAACTCAGCAGGCTTTACGAAGCCCTGAGCGCCGTAAACACGCTTATAACCACCGTGAAAGACACGGACTACCTCTTCAAAACGGTGGCCGACATACTGAGGAACAAGGGAGGGTTCAAGTACGCGGGCGTGTTCACCGCAAACGGCAAGGAGGAGACCCTTCACGAAGAGGGTGAGTTCGGTAGCATGGAGGTCTCAGCCTGCATACCCATAGGTGAGTTTGATGGCAAGCACCATTACATAGTAGTTGCCAAGTACGGAGACGAGGCGTTTACCGAGGACGAGGCTGAGCTCCTCAGGGAGATAGCCCACGACGTATCCTTTGGTATAAGGAAGGTTTCTTCGGAGGAGAGGATATCCTACCTCACCCTGAACGACCCTCTGACCGGTCTGCCAAACAGAACCAACTTCATCAACAGGCTGAACGAGGCACTGAGCAGGGCTAAAGCCCACGGGGACGAAGTGGGACTTCTGCTGATAGACATAGACCACTTCAAGGAGCTGAACGAGGCTCTGGGACACACCGTAGGGGACGAGGTGCTGAAGGAGGTGGCGAGGAGGATAAGGGAGGTCGTTAGGTCTTCGGACTTCCTTGCCAGGGTAGGAGGGGACGAGTTCGGGGTGATAGTGAACTCGGAGGAAGCCCGGAACGCCATAGATAAGCTGATAAAGCGGATACTTAAACAGTTCAGTAAACCCATACCCGTAAACGGGCACAGCGTCTTCATAACGCTGTCCTTCGGGGGCTCCATATTTCCACAGGACGTTGACAACTCGGAGATACTCTTCTCAAACGCTATGGCGTCCGTTGAGAAGGCGAAGGAGCTCGGTGGGAACCGCCTCGTAATGTTCTCCCGGGGAGTCTCAAAGGCGACGGAGGAGAAGATAAAGGTGAGAACGAACCTCAGATACGCCCTTGAGAGGGGAGAGTTCAGGCTCTTCTACCAGCCCAAGGTTGACCTCAAAACGGGCACCGTCGTGGGGGCGGAGGCTCTCCTGAGGTGGCTCAGGACGGGAGAGGTTGTACCTCCGGGCAAGTTCATACCCATACTTGAAGAGGGAGAGCTGATACACAGGGTAGGCGAGTGGGTGATAGAGGAGGCTCTGAAGCAGAGCGAGAGGTGGAAAGAGGCAGGCTTGAGCGTACCCATAGCGGTTAACCTCTCTCCCCTGCAGTTGAAGGTTCCCTCCTTTGCAGAACAGTTCCTTACGACAATTGAGACCTGCGACTGTGACTTCTGCAACATAGAGATTGAGATCACGGAGTCCGCTGTGATGGAGGACGTGGCTCTGTCCGTAGAACTTATAAAAGCCCTCAAGGAGAAGGGTATAAAGACCTACATAGACGACTTCGGGACGGGACACTCCTCCCTCGCTTACCTTAAAAAGCTACCCGTTCACGGGCTCAAGATAGACATGGAGTTTATAAGGGACATACCCGAAGACAAGGAAGACCTTGAGATAGTGAAGGCGTCCGTTCTACTCGCCCACACCTTTGGCATGATCGCCGTCGCCGAGGGAGTGGAGAAGGAGGAGCAGAGAAAAGTCCTCAGGGAGCTCGGCTGTGATCAAGCGCAGGGATACCTCTTCTTACCGCCCGTCCCGCCGGAGGAGTTTGAGAGATACCTTGAGGACAAGCCCTTCAGGAAATTGACTTGAGTATCTTCTCAAGCACCTGCAGGTTTATGGGCTTCACTATGTAAAGCGTCCCACCCGACATAAAAGCCTTCCTCTTGTCCTCCTCGGAGTTGAGGGTAGTTATAAACACAACAGGGGTGAACCTGTATTCGTCAAGCTTCCTCAGCTTCCTGACGAACTCAAAGCCGTCCATCACGGGCATGTTTATGTCGGAGAGCACGAGGTCGTACTTCTTCTTCATCGCCATCTCAAGGGCTTCAAGCCCGTTCTCAGCGGTGTCCACCTCGTAACCGAAGTTCCTGAGAAGGGAGGAGTGATATATCCTTATGGTCAGGGAGTCGTCAACCACGAGAGCCTTCTTGCCGTTACCACTCATCTTCTTCCTCCTCAACCGCTTTCCTGTAAAGTATCGTCCCCTCTATCTTGACGGGCTCAAACAACGACGAAGAGCGCGACACGCTCTCCGCATGCCCCAGGAAGAGGTATCCCCCGTCAGCCATTATGTCGTAGAGGTTGTTTATAGCCTGCATGCGCGCCCTGTCGTCAAAGTATATCAGAAGGTTCTTACAGAATACGTAATGGAAAGTCCCGAGTCCCTTCATGAAGAGCCTGTCAAGGATGTTGCCCTCGTAGAACCTCACCCTCCTCCTGAGTATCTCCTTGACCCTCCACCTGCCGTCCGGAGTCTCGTCAAAGTACTTCTCCAGATACTCAGAGGGCAGCTTTGAAACGCTCCTCTTACCGTATATACCTTCCTTCGCACGCTCAAGGGCGTTCCTGTCTATATCAACACCCACCACCTCAAACTTGAGGGGGTTCTCAAGCACCTCGTTCAGGACTATCGCTATGCTGTAAGGCTCTTCCCCCGTTGAACAGGGTATACTCAGAACCTTAACGGGGTAGCCGAAATTCTCCGTCTGGACGAGTCTGGCTAAAGCCTTCAGGTGGTAATACTCCCTGTAAAAGTAGGTCTCGTTGACCGTTATCTTGGAGATGAAGTCCTTGAGAACGTTCTTGTCCACCTTTAGCCTGTATATGTATTCCTTAAGGGAGCTTATGCCGAGCTCCTCCATATGTTCCTTAACCCTGTTTTCCACGAAGTACTTCTTCTTCTCGTCAAAGACTATCCCCGTGTTCTTGTATATGAGGTCGGTGAGTATGTCGTAGTAGAGCTTCGTGAACACCCTATTCCTGACCTCCGAATATTTCCATGTCTTTCTGTATGTCGCTCTCCATACCGACAGCCCTCGCGTTCTCAAGAGCCTCGTCGTATACGCTCCTGTCCCCGAGGAAGATGAGCATCTTGTAAACCCAGTGCTTCTCCATCGGGTCTGATAGCTCTGAGAGCTTCTCCCTCAGGGGCGCCACGAGCCTTTCATCCTTTATCTCGCCGTATATGACGGTGCTGGCAAGGGTAGTGAGCCCGTACATATCCTTTATTTTAGGGATAACCCTCACGAGAAGCTCAACAACCCTGTCCTTGAAGTCAGAGAAGTTTCTCAGGTACTCAAGGGCGGACATGCTCACGTTGGGGTTTTCGTCCTCAAGGAGGGGGGCGAGCTCTTCAAGTGCCCTCTCACTCCCCACGAGGGCGAGTATGTCAAGGGCGAACTTCTTCATGTTGTAGTCCTCATTCTCTATGAGCCTCTCCCTGACGACGTCTAAGCACAGGTCTCCCCTGCTGGCGAGTATGTCTATGGCGGACTGCCTCAGCTTGGGCTCCGGGTGTTCAAAGAGGCTTATGACCTCCTCACAGACCACCTTTGGATCTCCCCTGAAGGAGATGAGTAGGGACTTCCCCGCCTCCAGAACCGCCTTGCTCTTCTTGGCGATCAGAGCCTTAACCACAGCCCTGACCACCTCCGGGTCTGAAAACTCCTCAAGGGCTTCTATGGCTTCCCTAACCTCCCTCTTATCCTCCGACTCAAGCTTCTTAAGAAGTTCCTCCTTCATACCCTACCTCCAGAACGCTCCTTTATCCTGCGAATGTGCCTCTTTATAGCCGATGCTATCCTGTAAGCGGGGAGTATCTCCATGGCGGCACCTATCTCCTTGGCTGCGGCAGGCATCCCGTAAACCACCGCCGTCTCCTCGGACTCGGCTATCGTTATGCAACCCCTCTGCTTCATCTTCAGAAGTCCTTCCGCTCCGTCCCTGCCTATCCCCGTCAGGAGGACACCCACCGCGTTGGGGCAGTAAACCTCAGCCACGGAGTCAAAGAGGACGTCAACGGAGGGGTAGTATATGTAGCTGTCGTCCTTGAATAGCTTTATCTTCTTGTCGGGAGTAACCTTCATGTGCCATCCGCCGGGAGCGAGGTAGCCGTGCCCACCGAGAACCGCCTGCCCGTGGGAGGCGTGAAAGAAGTCTATAGGGGTATACTCCGACAACCTCTTGGCAAGGGATGGGGTGAACTGGGGAGGCATGTGTTGAACCACGAGGTAGGCTGTCTCCTCGTCAACCTCGCAGTCCTGGAGTATGTCTATGAGGGTTGCGGGTCCCCCCGTTGATATGCCTATAGCCACTATGTACTCGGCAAGTCCCCTCTTTGTAGGCTGGAAGGAGGTCTTCAACGCCCTCGGAGAGGGCTTCCTGCTTGAAATTCTGTGGCGCGCCCTGTAGGCTTCCTTCACCTTGGCAACTATCTCCTCAGCTACCTTGTGTATGTCAAGGGATATGGTGCCCGAGGGCTTGGGAACGTAATCAAAGGCTCCCAGGTCTAAAAGCTCCATGGTTATGGGGGCTTCGTCTGTGGTCAGAGAGGAAACTATCACCACCGGCAGGGGGTTGGTCTCCATAATCAGCTTGAGGGCTTCCTTGCCGTCCATCACGGGCATGTTTATGTCAAGGGTGACCACATCGGGCTTGAGCTGAGCCACCTTGTCAAGGGCTTCCTTGCCGTTCCTCGCCGTGTCCACGACCTCTATCTGGGGGTCGCTCTCAAGTATCTCTCTGAGCGCCTTCCTCATGAAGGCAGAGTCATCTACAACGAGAACCTTTATCTTTTTCATGTTACTTTCACCTCACAGAACCTACTTAAGGACTTCAAGTATGTAAACTATGCTCCCATCACCAAGTATGGTGATGCCGCTTATGTCCTCCGATGTGACCAGCGACGAGGGCAGGGGCTTGACCACTGTGTCTATTGTACTCAGGACTTCGTCAACCACAACGCCCCTCGTGAGGGCGTTGTCTATCAGGAGGGTTACGGTGCCGTTGGCTGTGCTCTGAATACCGAGCCTCTCGTTCACGAAGTCCAGCTCAAGAACCTTATCCCTGTGGTACACTACCTTAAGCCCCTTCAGGCTCTTTATGTCCTTCCTTCCTATCTTCAGCACCTCTCCAACGTCCTCCGCAGGAACACCGAAGGTAACATCACCTATGCGCACGAGTAGGATCTTCCTTATAGCCAGGGTCAGGGGTAGCAGGAGCTTTACGGTGGTTCCCATAGCCTTCTGGGTCTGGAGGCTCACCTCTCCCCCGAACTCACGTATGGTACTCGCCACCACATCCATGCCAACGCCCCTGCCAGAGAGCTCGGTAGCCTGCTCCTTGGTGGAAAATCCGGGCTGGAATATTATCTGGAGTATCTCCTCCTCGCTCATGTGGGATAGCTCCTCCTCCGTGTACAGACCCTTTTCAATAGCCTTCTGCCTCACCTTCTCAACGTCTATCCCTCTTCCGTCGTCCGAGACCTCTATGACCACGTTGCCTCCCTCCTGGAAGGCTCTTATCCTTATGTGTCCCTCTATGGGCTTTCCGAGGGCTTCCCTCTCCTCGGGGGTCTCTATGCCGTGGTCTATCGCGTTCCTTATAAGGTGTATCATCGGCTCGGCTATCTTTTCAACTATAACCTTATCCAGCTTGGTGTCTCCGCCCTCTATCTCCAGCTTGACCTTCTTCCCGAGGGTGCGGGAGAGGTCTCTGACCAGCTTGGGGAAGCGCTCAAAGAGAGTTGAGACGGGTATCATCCTCATCTCAAGGACAGTCCTCTGTAAGCTATCCATCAGACTCCTGAACCTGTGTATGTTATCCTTGAGCTCCTTCGCAGCCTCCGGAACTCCGTAAGTCCTCTGGAGTTTGGAAGCGAACAGGTATATCCACTCCTTAAAGACGGAGAGCTCTCCCACTATGTCCATGAGGTCTCTGACCATGCTCTCCTCAATCTTCAGGTAGCTGGTGCGTGTGACGTACTTTGAGGCGTCAAAGGACTTCTTGTCCTCCCTCTTCTCCTCCTTCTTCACTTCCTTGCTCTTTTCCTCAACAAGCTTCTGGAGGTCGTTTGCAAGCTCCTCAAGGTTCTGACAGAACTCTTTAAAGTCAACGTTCCCAAAGGCGTTCTGGAGCTCCTTTATCTTCTTGTTCAGCTCCTCAAAGCCGAGCTCCTTGGTGAGCTTGTGGAGAGTCAGAAGGGAACGTCTGAAGAAGTCCTCCTCTTCCTCGTTGAGCTCCTCCTTGGAGCAGAGTTCCCTGTAAACCGGTATGTACTGGGAAGCCACGTTCAGAAGTGCGGACACATCGGCGGGTAGCCCTTCGCCCTGTTTGAGCTCCTCCTTCTTCTCAGTGCTGCTGCCGAGCTCCTCAAGAAGTTCAAAGACGTCCTCGGCGTCCTCCTCCTTCCCCTCCGAGAAGGCTAAAAAGAGGTCGTCCAGCCTGTCAACGAGCTCCTGAAGGATCTCAACCTGTCTGTCCGTTAATCCTATACCCGAGTCTCTCGCCTTCTGAAGGACGGTCTCAGCCTTGTGGGTTATCTCGTGTATGTACTTCAGGTTGGGTTCTTCCCTGTAGGAGATTATTAAGCCCGTATTACCCTTAAGGGTGTGGAAGCTCCTGAAAACCTCGTTTATAAGCTCCACGCTTCCGGGGTTTTCAGCAAGCTCCTCAAGGGTTCCCCTGAGCCTTGAGAGTATCTCCTCCGTTTCAAGCTTGTAGTTCTCAAGGAGAGCCTGGGGTATCTCTCCCTCTTCCTTTTTAGTTTCTTCCTTCTTCTCCGCGCTCTCCTCTCCCTCAAGGACTTCAACCTCAACGCCGTCTTCAAGGATAAACTCAAGGAGCTCAAGGACTTCCTCCTTAGTCCTGTCGGTTTCAAGTATCACGTCCGCCTCAAAGACGTGCTCATCGGTGGGCTCCTCGTCGGGCGCGGGTATGTTCTCCCTTATTATCTTGACCTCGGTTTCACCAAGCTCCTTGAGGTCTTCTATGTAAAACCTCGGGTCTATCGCCCTCTCAAAGACGCTCTTGCCGAGCCTGAACTTTATGAGGAACTTCATCTCACCACCCTCTTAACCACCTTCACGAGGTCTTCGGGTTTGAAGGGCTTCACTATCCACCCGGTAGCTCCGAGAGACTTAGCCTGCTCCTTCTTGCGCGCCTCCGTCTCCGTGGTGAGCATGAGTACGGGAGTCCTCTTGTTGTTCGCTCTGAACTCCCTGAGGAAGGTCAGACCGTCCATCACGGGCATGTTTATGTCGCTTATAACTATGTCGTAGGTGTTTCTCTTGGTGAGCTCAAGGGCTTCCTGTCCGTTCTCGGCGGTGTCCACGGTGAAACCTTCCGCTTCAAGGGCTATCTTAACGAGATTTCTCATCGTGGCCGAGTCATCAACGGCGAGCGCTCTCTTCATGGCTCCACACCTCCTAAAATAGTTCTATGTCGGTGTCCGTATCCTCAAGCTTTTCGCCCACTATGTCCTGCTGGTGATCTAACCTGTTGCCCTCTGCCCTCGCTATAACCTCCCTCTCGTCCCTCAGCTTGGGTATGCGTTTGAACTCCTCGTAAAGGCTCTGTATATACGCGTAAGCGTCCTCTACGGACTTCTCTCCCTTTAAAACCCTCTCAAAGTCCTCTATCATGTTGGAGAGCAACCCGAGAGCCTTGTGGGTGTTCTGCATCCTCTGGTTAGTGAGGTCTATGGTCTGCAGGACGGACAGAATGGTCTGCCTCACGTCCTCAAGCAGTCTCATGTCCTCCTGAACGGAGTTCCTCACGTAGTCAAGGAAGTCAACGAAGTTCTGAGCCATCCAGAGGAGGTCTCTGTTCAACTTTTCGCTGAACTCCCTCTGCTCCCTCTCAAGGTTGCCCATGCTTTCATCAAAGCTCGTCTGCTTCTCCAGCTGCCTGCTGAACCTTTCGTGGAGTAAGCGGATGGACTCAATTATCTCCGAGGCGAGCTCGTTCGTCCTGACGGAAGCCCTGCGAACTTCGTCCGCTATAACTTTGAAACCTCTTCCCTCTTCTCCCAGGCGGGCTGCCTCTATGTAAGCGTTCAGGGCTATTATCTCTATTATCTCCGCTATGTTCATTATCTTCTTGGCGCTAACCGTGAGGGACTCAACCTCCTTACCGAGCTCCTCTATGCCTTCCCTCAGCTCCCTTGAGCTTGACCTCATTACGTCTCCCGAGGAGAGGAGGGCTTGTATCTTCTCAGAGAAGCGATGCTTAAGGTAGTCTATGGACTTCTTGCACTTGCACTCCTCACCCGTAAAGCCGCAAACTTCCTTGCTATCCCTGAGTTCCCAGACCCTCTCCTTAACCTCCGGCGGTATGTCCCTGAGTCCGTAGCCGAGCTCGCTCGTGTAAGCACAGGTGGTGTAACGCTCAAAGATCACGAAGTCCCTGAAGCTCTCCTCAACCTTCTTGAAAAAGGTGTTGAGCTTCTCCAGAACGCCGCCGAATATCTGGTCAAGCTCCACCATGGAAGCGCTCTCCAGCAGCTCGCTCGTTGCCCGAGCGGTGTTCAGTATCACCTCGGTAAGTTTCAGAAACTCCTCTTCCCTACTCAGCTCCATCCTTAAGGGCTCCCTCCTTTATGAGTTTAAGCTCATCCTCCTGAACCGCGCTGTCCACGTCAAGGACGAAAACTATGTCACCCTCTTCGGTCTTTATTATGCCTTCAAGGAGGTTCTCCTCCAAACCAGCAAGGTCTTCCGCCGGCTGCAGGTTCTCCTCTTCCGTCTTCATTATCCCCCGGAGCTTCGTAACCACCAAGCCCACGGGCATTTCCTCAAGGACGACCGTCCTGTTGGAATCCCCCTCCGCCTTCACACCGAGCTTCTGGGCGAGGTCTATCACGACTATGACCGAGTTCCTGAGGTTGTACATACCCCTGACGTAATCGGGTGCACCGGGAAGGGGTGTGAGCTCTTCAACCTCTATGACCTCCTGAACCTTCTCTATGGGTATAGCCATGTCTATGCTGCCCACTGTGAACCTCACAAAGCTCTTCATGTCCTTCACCTCCTCTTCACCCTCTTCTTCACCCTGCTCTACGAGTCCCTCTATCTCGCTGGTGTCCACTATGTCAGAGACGCTCAGGAGGTAAACGAGCCTCTCTCCCCCGTCAAGGACGAGTATCCCAGACCTCTCCTCACCCTCAGAGGATAGGATTGAGTCCTTGGGAACCCACTTTATCTCCTTGACGTCGTCCACGGCGACGCCCACGGTGGCACCGCCGAGCTTGAGGATTATAACCCTCTGCTCTGGTCTGTCCGAGTTCACCCCGAGCATACCCCTCAGGGACATGAGAACGAGCTCCTCACCTCTCAGGAGGAAGACACCCTCAACGTAAGCAGGACTCTGGGGTATGGGAGACACGTGGGAGGGGTAGTTTATTATCTCCCTGACCTCCTCAACGGGAAAGGCATACCACTCTCCTCCGAGAGGAAATATAACGAAGCCCGAGAGCTCCTCCTTATCGCCGCCTTCTCTATCCCCTTCCTTCGTCTTCCTACGCTTCTCCTTCTTCCCCTTAATTTCCCTTTTCTGAACAACTGGGGAGAGCTCAAGGATAAACACAACCGAGCCGTCCCTCTCAAATACACCCCTTATCAGGTCTTCCCGGAGGTCTTTTATTTCAATGTCCTCCTTAGACTTTATGTCTCCCCAATCAACGCTGGTTATACCCACTACCCTGTCTATCAGGAGTCCCACCAGTTCGCTGTTTATCTCAAGTATGATGGCGGTGTCGCTCTCAACGGGCTTGTTCCATAAGAGCACCCCCATGTCTATCAGGGGTATCACCCTGTTGCGCAGGTTTATGACACCTTTCAGGTGTGGAGGGGCAAGGGGAACCGGAAACACCCTGTCCACCTTGACGGTCTCGGAGATCTTCGCCGTCTCGTAAGCGAACAGCTCATCACCGACCCTGAAGAGCGTAAAACTCAGCATGGAGCCTCCTCAGTAAACCTGAAGCTCATCCGCCACGGCTGCGAGCTCATCTATAGCCTGTGCTATCTGTCGGACGGCATCCTCTATCTGGCTTATAGCCTGGGCAAGCTCGTTTGTAGTTCTCGCCGTTTCCTCTGCGGCGGAGGCTATCTGCTCGGAGGAGTGGACTATGCCCTCCACCCTCTCAAGGGTATCCTGAGCGCCCTTGGCTGTTTGCTCCATAACGCCGTAGGCGTTCTTGGTTATCTCAACGCTCTCTTCGGTAGCGCTGGCTGTCTTTGAGGAGGTTTCCATATCGGCGAGCACCTCCGCGGAGGCAACCGTAAGGAGCTGGGCGAACACATCAAACTGCTCCTCTATGTTTGTCAGGCTGCTCTGGAGGGCTTCTATGTTCTCGCTACCCTCCATTGAGAGGTTCTTTATGTCGGAGGAGACCACCTCAAAGCCCTTGCCGAACTCCCCCGAACGTGCCGCCTCTATAAAGCCGTTCACAGAGAGCATGTTGGTCTGAACCATTATGAGCTCCAGCTTTCCTATTATCCTGTTCATCTTGGCTGTCCTCTTCCTGAGCTCCCTGAGGCTGTCCATATTCTCCTCAACGCCTGTTCTCAGCTCCTCAAGGTTCTGGCGCGCCTTAAGGAGAGATTCCTTGCCCTTTGAGTAGGCTTCAAGGGCTCTGCTGAGGACTTCAAGGCTGTCCTGAGCGCTCTTAAGGACGTTCTGGGAGGCGTCCTTAACTCCCTTGGCGAGGTTGAACATACCGTCCACAGCCCTCGCCTGCTCCTCAGCGGCGGCAGAGAGCTGATCAACCGCCTGCTTAACCTGTTCTATGCTACCTGAGAACTGCTCAACGGAAGCTGAAAGCTGTTCCGCGGCGGCTGCAACCTGCTCGGCCGCCTTAGCCTCTATGGACGGAGCGTCCCTCAGCTCCATAGCCATCCTCCTCAGCTCCTCGGCGGCTGAGTTTATCTCGTCCATCGCGGTGGCGAGCTCACCCACAGACCTTGATATCTCCTCTGCGGCGGAAGACTGCTCAGCGGAAGCGGAGGCTACCTGCTCCGAGCTCGCCTTCAGCTCCTCAAGGGCTCTGAGCTCCTCCCTGAAGAGGTTTATGAAGTCTTCAACCGCCAGGGTCAGGTCCTGGGTCATCTTGGATATCTTCTCAAACTCACCCACGACCTCCTGCATCACGTCAACCTGCTTCTTTCCCTCCTGGACGAGGGTGTTTATCTGCTCTACCACGTTCCTTATGCTCTCAACTATGGCACCCAGCAGGTCTTGTATCTGGGTGGCGCTCTTCTCGGACATCTCGGTCATTATGCGGACTTCCTCCGCAACTACGGAAAAGCCCTTTCCATGCTCACCAGCCTTTGCAGCCTCTATGGCGGCATTCAGGGCAAGGAGGTTTATCCTGTCCGCTATCCTCAGTATGGAGCTCGTAACGTTCTCTATATCTTGAGAGGTCTCCTCTATAACCTTCACGGTGTCCACAGTCCCCTCAATCTTGTTTGCGGTGCTCAGTATGCTCTGGGAGAGGTTCTCTATATCCCCGGAGAGAGCCTGAGTCCTCTTGGAAAGCTCCTCCACCATGGAGTGGAGCCTGTCTGCCTCCTCCATTCCCTTCTCTATCTGGGCTGATATCTTGTCAACAGCCCTCCTGTTCTCCTCCGTTGAACGGGCTGCCTCCTCTGCAGCGGAGGCAACTGTCTCCGCAGAACGGCGAGCCTCCTCCGTTGCGGCTGATATCTCGGCTACCGACGCCGCAACCTCCTCCGAGGCTGAGGCGAGCCTCTCCACGAGAGCCTGTTTGCGTGCCGACGTCCTCTGCTGCTTCTGTTCCGATAGCTTTCTGGAGACCTTCCTACCCATACCACCCTCTTCCGGAGGGAGTATATCTTTCATACCCTTACCTCCTTTTACTTAGAGGAGATGCCTTACTAAAACAATTAATCGGGCGAATACGTATTTTTCTTTAATTTTGTTTGAGGGCGTTCAGGGACTCAATTACAGCCTCAGGGTCTAAGGGTCTGTTTATGTAACCATCAGCGCCGACCTCCCCTATAAGCTCCGCATGCCTGTTCGGGGGGTCAAAGGAGAAGAGGATAACCTTCGCCTTGGGCTTCAGACGTTTTATCTTTTCAGCGCTTTTCGCGCCGTTCTCGCAGGCGAGGTCGCATATTATAACGTCGTGGTCGTTCTCCTTCAGGAGCTCCACCACCTCCTCCGGGCTTGAGGCTACATCCACCCTGTCCGCTAAAGGGTCAAGTATAAGTTTTAAAGCCTCTCCAAAGAACTTTGAACCGGTGGCTACTATAAGTTTCATTTTGAACAATATTGATTAAAAGGGCTGAGGATCAACCCGAAAACTTATGTATTTTTACAGAACCCGGTTTTTAAAATACCTTTTAAGGTCTGTTTTAAAGCTCAGTGCGGGGTTTGCCCACGTAATAACCCTGAACGTAGTTAACCCCTACGCCCTTCATAGCCTTAAAAACTTCTTCGCTCTCCACAAACTCAGCTATGGTCTTTATTTCAAGGGTCTCTGCGAGGGCTATTATGCTTATAACAAAAGCTCTATCCATCTTACTGCTGAGAATAGAGCGCACGAATTCACCTTCAATCTTAACGTAATCAACCGGGAGGTGTTTTAAATACAGAAAAGAGGCGAAGCCGGAGCCGAAGTCGTCAACCGCAAAGTGGAAGCCTTCCCTCTTTAAGCTCTCGGCGAACCCCTTGAGAAGGTCTATGCTCTTTACGGTGTCCCTCTCGGTTATCTCAAAGACCATACGGTCTGGATCAAAGTCGTGTTTCTCAACGAGCTCTATAACGTCCTTCAAGAAGTCCTCCAGCACGAGAGACCTCGGGGATAAATTAAAGAACAATCTGCCGGAGAAGTCTGTCTCCTTCACCTTTTCAAGGGCTCTGTCCATCAAGAGGTGGTCAAGTCTGTGGATTATGCCCATCCTCTCTGCCACGTGAATGAACCTGGAAGCGTTCACGAGCTTACCGTCCTCCCTTATCCGCATCAGGACTTCGTAAGCGTGGACGTCTCCGGTCTTTGTGTCAACTATCGGCTGGAAGGCGGGAAGCACGAGCTCCTTCTCAAGGGCTTCAAGGACTAATATCCCTACCTTTCCCTCCCTCTCTGCCGTCCTTGTTAGGTCTGTGTCTGTGGGGAGCATAACCCTGCTCTTTCCCTCTGCCTTAGCCCTGTACATTATGTTGTCCGCCGTGAGGAAGAGCTCCTGGGTGCTCTCGCCGTGCTGGGGGTAGAGGGCTATACCTATGGAGACGGTTGCCTTTATGGGCTTGCCGTCGGGCGCCTCAACGTAGAAGTTGTCCAGCTCCTCTATGAACCTCCTGGCACTCCTCAGAGCCTCCTCCTCCGATGCGTAGGGCAGTATGACCACGAACTCGTCCCCTCCGTACCTCGCAACTATGTCCTCCCTCCTGAAGGTTTTCCGCATAAGCTTTGCGAACTCCCGGAGGAACTTATCCCCGAAGTCGTGCCCGTAGGTATCGTTTATAACCTTGAAGTTGTCAAGGTCAATCATCAAGACAGCGAAGCTGTAACCTCTCCTCTGGGCTCTCTCTATCTCGTACTCAAGGAGCTCCCAGAAGACCCTCTGGTTGTACAGACCCGTAAGAGGGTCTCTCGTGGCGTAGTACTCTATATTCCTCGCATACTCCTCAAGGGCTTTCGCTGAACCAAGAACGCTCATAAGGGCTGGTAGGAAGCCCTCAACGACCTTGAGTCTCGCTGAGTCCCGTTCCCCTATGAACATACCTGAGCAGAACACGCCTCCTACGGAGGCGTCCCTGAAGAAGACCCCTACAAGCTCTCCCTCTCTCTTGTCGCCGGCTGTGAGGCTGTGGGCTCTGAGCTTGATCTCCTTTAGCCCGGGGAGGGTCTTCCTTATACGCTCCTTAACCTCCTCTTCGTAAGACCCGTCCCTGTCACAGAACCAGAAGAACTCAACCACGGCTTCGCCGTCCTCTCCGGAAAAGCCCACGAACATGCAGTTAAGGGGAACCACTTCGGAGAGCCTTTCGGCAACAGTCCTTGCGGTGTCATCCCACTTCTTGGGAACATCGGAGGGTATGACGAGGGCTTTGGTGAGCCTGAGCTCAAGCTCCGTTATGTCTCTGCTTGCGGTCGTGTCCCTGAGGGTCTGAGCTATTCTGAGGAAGCTGTCCCTGAGCAGGTTCAGCTCGTAAAAGCCGAGGTCTTCCCGGGAGAGCTCCTCAAGGAGGGGGTTGCTGGACAGCCTTGTGGTTTTTTCCCTTAGTCTCCTGATGGCTTTGGACACCTTCGCCCGCAGGACGTAGGTCACAAGTAGAGCCCCAACGATGGGAGGAAGGGTTGAAGCCAAGAGTAGTTCCCACAGGTACTCTCCGAATATCTCCTGAGCTGAGGGGACACCGGCGGTGTCTGTATGGGAAAGCAGGTCTGTGAGTATTAAACCGATCACGCCGAAGACGAGCAGGGACGTGAGGGCGGAGACCGCAAGGGCGGTTATGAATATAAAGCCCGTCAGAGACCTGTAAAGCATCTCCCTCAATACGCGGGGGAGCGGGCACCCCATAGAGGATAATTATATTCACTATGCACTGTTCTCAGTTAGTTCCCTCAGTTTTCTCTCAAGCTGCTCGTTCCTCTCCCTACACTGACCCAGCTGGTAGCTCAGGGACTCAATCCTCTTAACTATGTAGTCAAGCTTCTGGACTATCTCCTTAAGGGATTCGTAAGTCTCCTTCCTGTCACAGTGATACTCGTGGAGGAGCCTAACAGCCTCTTTGAGAATGGTGACCTCCTTCTGGTTCAGCTCACACTTCAACTTATCTATCATGTCCAGTGTGCTGTCGTCAAATACGTAGGTCTTCTTCTTCAATACGCGCCTCCACTGTTTATTAGCCTTTAATGATATACCCGCCCAAGGTGTTGGTAAACCTGAATACTGCCGTAAAATTACGGCATCAGTGCCGGGAGAGCACCCTTTCACAGGAGCGGTGATTACATATAATTTAACAGATGGAAGACCTCGTGGGTTTCCAGACTTTAAGGGATAACCTGTCACCGGACAGGGACTTCTTCGTTCAGTACAAACCCAAGTTCCAGGAGGTCTTCCTGAAATATCTGAGCGATGAAAAGCCCAAGCTCCTGAGTTCTCAGAGCCTCAACACCCTCGTGGACAAGCTCTACCTCATGATGTTTTCCTTCAACAGAGACCCCACCCAGGAGCTTAGCGAGTTCTCCTACAGACTCGCCAACTACGAGATAGACCTGAGGGCTATCCTGTCCAAAGCTCTCCTTGAGATGCTAAAGGACTACATTGACCACGTGATAAACACGGGTGCAAACCACGACAGGATAAAGGCGTTTGTATCCCTCATAGACCTGTACATATCCGCCGTGGAGAGCGCCTACACGAGGTACATAAACGAGCTCAGGAATGAGGTCAAGAAGAAGGACAAGGTTAGGGTGGAGGGAGAGAGAGGACTGATAATAGAGTTCTTTGAAAACCAGTTCTCTCAGGGAAAGCGGAACATAGAGATAATAACCTTCTACAAGGAAGTCCCTATAATATGCAGGTCAAAGATAATAGATATTGAGGAGGGGACTCTAACGGTGAGCCTGTGTGACCTTAAGGTCTTCAACGTGGACGATGAAGTTTATATAAAGCACATAAACCTGCCCAAGACGGTCGCTGTGGTCATCAGGGACATAGACAACAGGAATGAGGTCATGGAGGTGGAGCTGGTGGGCTTCGTTGAGCTTCCCCAGGAGAGGAGGGGATACGTGAGGGTCGCCCCGAAGGAGCCCATCAGGGCGGAGATAAGGAAGGGAAACCACACCCTCTCGGGGAGCATAACGGACATATCGGTGGGAGGTGTGGGTATATACACTAAGGATACGGGAGAGCTCAGTGAGGGTAACCTCGTGGAGGTGTCATTCAGGCTACCCAAGGGGGAGGTGAAAACGGAGGCTGTCGTAAAGCACCTGGACGCGTATGAGAACGGCTTTCGCGTAGGACTGAGCTACGAGCTTGACCTTCGCAAGGAGGAGATAGTCAGCGATTACGTCATGGAGAGGCAGTTTGAGATACTGAGGGAGCTGAAAGGCTCCTGAGGAGGTTTTCATGGACATAAGCACGCTGATAGTCCTCGCTCTGCTTGCGGGTTCAGCCTTCTACCTTGTAAGCACCTACAACCGCTTTCAAAGCTTACGGAACGGAGCGGAAGCCACCCTCGGGCAGGTTCAGGTGGCGTTGAAGAAGCGCATAGACATGATCTCGCAGCTCGTTGAGAGCGTTAAGAGCTACGCAAGGTTTGAGAAGGACACCCTTGAGAAGGTTGTAGAGCTCAGGTCTTCCGTGCTCGGCAGCTCGGAACCCGGGGAGCTCAGCAGGATAGAGAGAGAGACGAAGAACCTTCTTGGAAACATCCTCGTCACCGTTGAAGCCTACCCGGAGCTGAAGACCTCCGAGGTGGTGAAGGAGCTCACCTCTTCCATAAGGAGCGTGGAGGACGAGCTCGCAAGACACAGATACACCTACAACAACATTGTTCAGGAGTTCAATACGAAAACGGACACCTTCCCCTCAAACCTCGTGGCGAGGGCGTTCAACTTTCAAAAGATGGAATACCTTGACTTCGGGGAGGAGGTAGAGCAGAAACCCGACGTGAGGTGGAATGTTTAGGGGAGAGGACAGAAAGCTCTTCAGGCTCATAGTGCTCGCTCTCCTGTTTTCGGTAGGAGTGGTGGTGCTCGCCGAGACAGACCCCAGAAGGTTCATATCGGGTCTAACGGCCACTTACAGGGCTGAGATTAAGCTCTCCGAGAGGCTGAGGCTGAAGGAGGTTTACGTCTTCAGGGTGAAGGACGAGAGCAGGTTCAGGATGCTTTACAGGGTCTGGAGGGCTCCCCTCCTCGTTGAGGGAGAGATAGATAAGCCCCACGTAAGGGTTCTGTCCCTGCAGGGCGACGGGATCACCTACGTCAAGGACTTTAAGGGTAGGGTACACATGGGGGAGTACGACTACGAACTCGCAGAGTTCGTCCTCAGCAAAGCATTCAACAACGAGGTGGGTATACTGAACACGAAGACCTTTCCACCGGGGAGCTACACAGCCCTCTTTGAGTACGAGGTGCTTCCACCCATTGAGTTTGACGAGAGGAACAAACACATAAACCTGAAGCTCGCCGACAGACACATCTACTACGAGAGGGTTGAGATCAGGATTGACGACAGGCTGAACTCCATAGAGGAGGTGTTCGTACACATTCCCGAGTTCTCGGTGAAGAGGCAGGGCAACCTCTGGTTTGTAGAGGGGGTCGCCCCAACCGACAGCCTCGTTGAGCTTGAGTTCCTGCTCCGACCCGTTGGAATTGAAGGGTACGAAAGGTACGTAGTGGGCGTTAGAGCCAGAACCGAGAGCGCCAACGCTCTGAACACATTCCTGCACGTGCTCAGGGGGTTCATAAAGCCCCTCCTCGTCGCCTACGTTCTGGGCGTGCCCTTTGGACTTCTACTCCTCTACAGGAAGTTCGGCTCTGAAGCTAACTTCACCGTCCCCGAACACCTGAGCTACGTTCCCAAGCCTGAGAGGAAGCCCTGGGTTGTTAATATGCTCTTTGAGGGGGATTCCACCAGAGCTGACGAGAACGCCTTCTATGCAACCCTTATTGACCTTGAGAGGAGGGGGTTCGTAGAGATAGACCTTAGCGACGATGACGTGAAGATAAAGCACACCGGAAAGGTTCCCGAAGACGCCTACGAGATAAAACTTCTCTCCTTCATAGACAGGTACTCCTACTACGGAAAGGGCGTCTTCTCCCTGAAGGAGATAAAGAGGCTACTGGACTCCTACGTTGAAAGCAACAACAAGTACGGGATAAGGAGGCTGAAGAAGGACTTTGAGGAGGTCTTTGAGTTCAGGGACAGGAAGCTGGTGAAGGAGTTTCTGAGCACCAGAGGGCACAGGCTCATGAAGAGGCTCGGGATAGGGGTTTCGCTCCTGCTCGGCATTGTGGCTGTGCTCCTGTTCTTCCTGTTCAGGAAGGAAGGGGTTTACGCTTACGATGTCCTCGTGCTGGCTCTCGGAGGCGTGGTCGTCTCAAACCTACCCTGGATACTTATGCCACCCCAGGTTTTCGGCAGGTGGAGAGAGAACCACTACAAAGAAAAGCTTGAGTGGGAAGCCTTCAAGAACTTTCTGTCCGATATGGCTATGCTCCAGAAGTACTCTCCTGATGACGTATCCGTCTGGAAGGAGTGGCTCATATACGCCATAGCCCTCGGCGTTGCGGACAAAGTTGAAGAGGCTCTGAGCAAGCTGAAGGTGGACATACCCGAAGTGTGGGAAGGGCGTTACATGAGGATGAGGCTTAGCCTCCTATACAGCGACGTGGGAGGCGCCTACAGGGCTGTGGTCGTTGGGGGCTCTTCCGGAAAAGGGTTTGGGGGCGGCTTCGGTGTCGGGGGAGGTTTCGGCGGAGGAGGTGCAGGGGGAAGGTAGCGTTGCCTGATATAATACTTCACTTAAAGCCATGATAAAGATAGTGGAACCCATCTTCTCGGAGGAAGAGAAGGAAGCGGTAATAGAGATAATAGAGAGCCACCAGATAACCCGTGGCAGGTGGACGAAGACCTTTCAGGAGGAGTTCGCCCGGTTCGTGGGCGTAGGACACTGCTATACAGTGTGCTCCGGAACCACAGCCCTCTTCATAGCTCTAAGAGCCTTAGGCGTTGACAAAGGGGACAGGGTCGTAGTCCCAGCGATGAGCTTCATGGCAACCATAGACTCCGTTTACCTCGCCTGCGGAGAGCCCGTGGTGGTTGACGTGGACGAGTTCTTCACGATGGACCTTAATCAGCTTGAGGATGCGGTAAAGAGGTTCAGACCGAAGGTAGTCATGCCAGTTCACCTCTACGGTGGCATGGCTGATATGGAAGGTCTCATGTTCCTTGCGGAGAAGTACGGCTTTTACGTGGTAGAGGATGCCGCTCAGGCTCATGGAGCGGAGCTGAAGGGTAAAAGGGCTGGGGCGTGGGGACACATAGGAGCCTTCAGCTTCTACGCCTCAAAGAACGTCCCGATGGGAGAGGGAGGAGCCCTCACCACGGACGACCCCGATATCGCCAAGAAGATAGAGAGCTGGATAGACTTCGGAGACCACCCGGCTTTCAACGTGAGGATAACAGAGTTCCAGGCGGCGATAGGGACGATACAGCTCAGGAAACTTAAAGAGAGAAACGAGAGACGCAGGGAGATAGCGAGCAGGTACACCTCAGCCTTCTCGGAGGACTTCACCACGCCCCTTGAGAGGGAAGACTCCCTGCACGTTTATCACCTCTATACACTGATGCACCCCGAGAGGGACAGGCTCATAGAGGAGCTCAAAGGGAGCGGTATAGACGCGAGGGTGTACTATAACTACCTCCTCCACGAGCTCAGAAACTCGGAGCACCTGCCCACACCGAACGCAGAGAGGTTCAGAAAGGAGGTCTTCTCCATACCGGTTCACCCTTACCTGAAGGAGGAAGAGGTAGAGCTCATAATAGGTGCTCTTTTGAGGGCGGTGTCATCTGGTAAGATAATCTGATAGATGTTCAAAAAAGTCCTTATAGCCAACAGGGGAGAGATAGCGGTTCGCGCCATAA
The DNA here is from genome assembly GCF_000171895.1 of Hydrogenivirga sp. 128-5-R1-1. Classification (NCBI taxonomy): domain Bacteria; kingdom Pseudomonadati; phylum Aquificota; class Aquificia; order Aquificales; family Aquificaceae; genus Hydrogenivirga; species Hydrogenivirga sp. 128-5-R1-1. The sequence goes on along the minus strand of NZ_ABHJ01000005.1, from coordinate 164,743 downwards.
GAGCCTGTAAGGAGCTCGGTATCAGGACTGTCGCCGTTTACTCGGAGGCAGACGAGGACTCCTTACACGTCAGGCTTGCGGACGAGGCTATCTGCATAGGTCCCCCGGAGCCTTCCAAGAGTTACCTTGATGTCCCAACCATAATGTCGGCCGTTGAGGTCTCCCATGCGGACGCCGTCTACCCGGGGTATGGATTTCTTGCGGAGAACCCCAAGTTCGCGGAGATAGTGACCAAGAGCGGTGTCAAGTTCGTGGGACCCGCACCCTCAACCCTTGAGCTCATAGGGGACAAGATAAAGACGAAGGAGATAGCTGGCAGGGTTGGTATACCTCTCGTGCCCGGAAGCTCCGGTGCAACAGACCTTGAGAAGGCGATAGAGATAGCGAGCGAGATAGGCTACCCTGTTGTCCTAAAAGCCTCTGCGGGGGGCGGAGGAAGGGGAATAAGGATAGTCTTCAACGAGAAGGAGCTGAGAGAGAAGTTCCCCGTTGCAGTCCAGGAGGCAGAGGTCTCCTTCGGCGACGGGAGGGTTTACGTTGAGAAGTTCATAATAAACCCAAAGCACATAGAGTTTCAGGTTCTCGCGGACTCCCACGGGAACATCGCAGTCCTCGGTGAGAGGGAGTGCTCAATCCAGAGGAGACACCAGAAGCTGATAGAGGAAGCGCCCAGCGCCTCCGTTGAGGACAGGAAGAGGAAGCAAATAGAGGAGGCTGTTGTGGAGTTCTGCAGGGAGATAAACTACGAGGGGGCAGGCACCGTGGAGTTCCTGATGGACGAGGAGGGTAACTTCTACTTCATGGAGATGAACGGTAGGGTTCAGGTGGAACACCCTGTCACAGAGATGGTAACCGGTGTTGATATAGTGAAGTGGCAGTTCAGGGTGGCGAGCGGACAGAAGCTCAGGATCGGAAAGGTTAAGAGGAACGGCTTCGCCGTTGAGTTCAGGATAAACGCTGAAGACCCCGACAACTTCCTTCCATCTCCCGGAATGGTTGAAGAGCTTGTCCTGCCGGGAGGGATGGGCGTCAGGGTTGACACGCACATATACGCAGGCTACAGAGTTCCTCCCTACTACGACTCCCTGCTCGCAAAGGTGATAGTTTGGGGTGAGACGAGGGAGGAAGCCATAAAGCGGGGGTTGAGGGCACTGGACGAGTTCATAGCCTCAGGGAAAGGTCTTAAGACGAACGTTGAGTTCCACAAGAGGGTTTTAAAGACCAAAGAGTTCAAGGAGGGAAGGCACCACATAGGGTTCGTTGAAGAGATGATGGTGTAGGTTTAGAAGAGCTCCCTTAACTTCTCCTCAAGACCGCCCTCGTCGGCACCGAGATACCTGAGCACGTACTTTCCTATTATGTCCGTCTCAACGTTCACCTCGTCCCCGGGCTTCCTGTACTTAAGGTTCGTGCTCTCGTAGGTGTGGGGTATGACGTTTATGGATACAGAGCCCTCCGACACCCTGTTCACGGTAAGGCTTATACCGTCAATAGCAACAGAGCCCTTCTCAACGAAGTGTTTTCTGTAAGGGTGTGGCAGCTCTATCAAGAGCTCCCTGTGCTCTCCCAAGTCCCGGAAGCTGACGATCCTCGCCGTAAAGTCTACGTGTCCTAAGACGAAGTGCCCTCCGAGCCTTGAATCAGCGCGGAGCGCTCTCTCCAGATTCACAAAATCCCCCCTCTTCAGAGCTTTCAGGTTCGTCCTGCTGAAGGTCTCGGGAGAAACCTCAAAGTGGGCAGTCCCATTCCCAAGTCGCACGACGGTCAGACAGGCTCCGTTCACAGACACGCTGTCCCCTACCTTAAGGTCTTCAAAGGAGCACCCCACCTCCAGTACCCCTCCCTTTGAGTCCCGCGTGATGGAGACCACCTTACCAACCTCCTCCACGAGACCGGTGAACATCAGAAGATCACCTCTCGGGCGTTGAATACGGGTCCCTCGTAGCAAACCCTTCTATAACCACCCTCCGGGTCTTTAACGACACAGCCCAGACACACCCCCCAGCCGCACGCCATCCTCTCCTCAAGGGACAGGAAGACCTCGTGCCCCGTTTCCTGAGATAGGTTTCTGAGAGCCTTCAGCATCGGCTTGGGTCCGCAGGCGGATACCCTCCAGTCCTTACCGAACTCTCTGAGAACCTCGGTGACCAGACCCTTCCTACCGGCGCTCCCGTCGTCGGTGAAGAGTATAAAGTCAAAGCCCTCTTCCTTCAGCCAGTCGGACATGCCCAGGTGCTCCGCAGAGCGTGCCCCGTAAACGAAGACAACCTCCTTGCCCATATCCCTCAGCTCTTTCCCGTATAGGGAAAGCCCTGCGAGCCCAACACCTCCACCTATGAGTAGGTGTTTGTTTCCCTCGTAATCAAAGAGCCTCTTACCGAGGGGCGCGAACACCCTGACCTCGTCCCCTTCTCTCATCTGGGACATGAGTCCGGTTCCCCTTCCAACCACATCGTAGAATATGAGGAGCTCGTCGTTCCTCACGTCCCCCACCGCGAAAGCCCTTCTACCCATCGGGTCGTAGGTGCTTGAGACCTCAAGCATGAGGAAGTGTCCACCCTTTATCCTGTGGACAAGCTGGGGAGCTTTGAGCTTCATCAACCAGAGCCTTCCGGAGAGAAAGGTGTTCTGGGTAACTGTCAGGGAATGGTCTTCCATCCTGTTAAATTATATTAGAGGAGGGAGATAGGTTGAGGGTTCTGGCTTTTGACATTGAGACCGTACCAGACCTAAACGGTTTGAGTTACAGGGACTACCAGTATTTGCGTTACAGGGGAAGGAAGGACAAGAGCGAAGAGGAGGTGAGACAGGAGTTTTCCCTGAACCCGTTCACCCTCTTCGTTGTATCCGTTTCGGGAACGCTCATTGAGAACGGTGAGATAGGAGAGGGCTTCGTATTTTACGTATCAAACCTCTCCTCTAAGGAGAGGGAAAAGGAGGTGTTCTACTCGGAGGGTAGCTCCGTAAGGGTGAGATACACACCCATCAGGGCTGACTTCGTTGAAGGGAAGCTCTACTACCTTGAGGAAGAAGTCCTCAAGAGGTTCTGGGAAGAGGTCGGTAAGGTGGACAGGCTCGTGAGCTTCAACGGGTACAGCTTTGACGGGTACGTCCTCAAGGTAAGGTCTATGCTCCACGGACTTGACATGCCCGAGAGCTTCCTCAGGGACAGGTCTTTCCATGTAGACCTGATGCACTTTTTGTCCAACGGCGAGAGGGAAAAGAGGTTCAGGTTTGACTTCGTATGCAGGAAGTTCGGCGTCCACTCACCCAAGGACATAATAGACGGGAGTAAGGTGGCGGAGGAGTTCTACAAGGGTAGCTACGAAACGATAGCCCTTTACAACCTCAAGGACAGCTTAGCCCTCGCCCAGCTCTACACGAAACTTAGAAGATACATAGGAGAGGAGGTTGAGGAGGAGAGTCCGACGGAGAGACAGCTCAACTATCTGATAGACCTTATAACTCAGGTTTCCGGTCTTGAGAGGGAGATCGTTGAGCGGTTTGTAGGAGAACTCGGAGAGTCCACCAGCAGGAGAGATATGTCCACCATTATAGATATATTTAAGAGGATAAAGGGACTCTGACTACCTGTAGAGACCTCTGCTCTCTATGTACTCCCTTACCCTGTCCGGAACGAGACAGTATATACTCCTACCCTCTCTTACCCTTCTCCTCACCTCCGTGGCAGATATATCAATCCTCCTGACGGACAACGGAAACAGGTTCTTCCCCTCCTCCAGCTGAGGGAACCTGTCCCCAAGGTAGGTTAAGACCTCATCAAGCCTGCCCTCTCTGTCCACGACCACGAGATTGGATAGCTCAAGGACCCTTTCGGGTTCTCTCCATAGGTGGAGCTTCAGAACACTGTCTGCACCGAGGATTAGGTAGGGCTTCTCTCCAAGTTTAGGAACAAGGTGCTCAAGGGTATCAACGGTGTAGGATACGCCCCCCTTTCTTAGCTCGTAGTCCTCTATGGAAAAGCCCTCTTCCCCCTCTATCGCCAGCCTGAGCATGTTCAGCCTGTCCTCGGGGCTCGCCCGGTGACCTTCCTTGAGAGGAGCGTGGTAAGCTGGGACGAACACGACCTCCTTCGCACTGAGCTCCTCCTTTACATCTCTCGCTATAACTATGTGTCCAACGTGGACGGGGTCAAAGCTCCCCCCAAAGAGAACGAACATGTTTGAATATTATATTTGGTAATGTCCCTACGCAATAGACTGATACTCACGACTCTTCTGGTCTCTTCCCTTCTATCCTTTATAACCGTCCTGATATTCGCATTCATATCAAAACACCACATAGAGGAGAATGCCCACAGGGTATACAACGCCGTGGCAAGAGCGTTTAGCTTTGCCCAGAAGGCGATAGCCAAGAGTGCCGACGAGGTCATCATTGAGCTGACAGACTGCAGTGTCAGGAGGGCTAACACCTACATGATGCTCACCGAAAGGGGTGTCTTCGTGGGCAGGGTTGAAGACTGCCGATTTTACGGCGCTCCTCTCTCAGAGGTCATAGACTTCATAGTGGGCGTGAATGAGCTGAAGTGGTTCATAGTCTATGACAGGTACATCCTTGAGAGGATCTCCGAGGAAAAGCCGGAGTTCTTTGACAGGTTCATAAACGACAGGTACGTGGTTAACGACTTCGTCGTTGAGGGTGAGTACCAGCCTGAGATACTCAGTGAGGTTTACTCTTCAACGGGTTACAAGCTCGTGAACCGCATGAAAACTCTGATAATGGACTTCCCTCTCGTGGTTGAGAACTCAGTGCCGGTGGGAAGGGTCGTTTTCGTAAAGGACTTCTCACAAATACTGAAGGACACCCTCTTCACTTCGGTCATATTTCTGGTTTACACACTCATACTCGTGGTGGTTCTGTCAAGCATACTCTTCGTGCTGTTCAACAGGCTCGTCAGGGACATAACCATGTTGAAAAACATGGCTTACAAGTTCAAGGAACTTGACTTCTCCGACATACCCAAGCTGAGCGAGCAGGTCAGGAAGGACAGAACGAGGGACGAGCTGTTCACACTGAAGAGCTCGGTTTTAAACATGGCTCAGGAGCTTGAAGCCTACATAAAGGAGCTTGAGAAGAAAAAGGAGAAGTTTGAGGAGCTCGCCTACACAGACCCACTGACGGGGCTCAACAACAGGAGGTTCTTCATGGAGAACGCCAGGACGATAATAGACCTTAGCAAGAGGTACAGGGAGCCCCTCTCACTGCTAATGATGGACATAGACAACTTCAAGAGCATAAACGACAACTACGGACACGACGTTGGAGACCTCGTCCTGAAGAAGCTCGCCGAGGTTATAAGGAAGAACGTGAGAACCTCCGATATACCGGCGAGGTTCGGGGGTGAAGAGTTCGTAGTCCTACTTCCGAGGACGGACGAGAAGGGTGCCCTCATGGTCGCCGAGAGGATACGCAACGAGTTCAGGAACTCAAGCGTAAAGGTTGACGGCAAAGACATCTGGACGAGCGTGAGCATAGGTCTGTCCGTCTTGAGCGAAGAGGACGACATAGACTCCCTCATAAAGAAGGCGGACGAGGCTCTCTATCAGGCGAAGAGGAGCGGTAAGGACAGGGTGGTCATATATAGAGAGGAAGATCAAGGGCAGGGTTAGCGAGAGCCCTTATGAGCATGTTCTCTATGGCATCTCTGGTGTGTTCCTTTAACTCCCTATGTAACTTCAAGAAGCAGTGGAATATCACCCCGGACGCCTCAAGCCCAAAGCCCTTGTCCGCTAACACTTTCTCTTCCCAACTCTTTATCCTGCCGTTGAGCACCCTCAGTATTCTGTTATCAGGGTTCAGCCCCGGGTTTCTGGAAACGCCTACGAACTGGTAGCCTCTCACCTTTCCCTCAAGGAGGAAGACCTTTATTAGATAATTACCGCTCTCTACGGAGAACTCCTCCTCCGCATCCTCAAAGATCCCGCCCGACCCCGCGGTGACCGATCTGGTCTTTACGGCGTTGTAGTCCACGAGTCCCGGGTTTTTGACATTCTTACCGGCGAGGTTAAAACCTGCCACGTAACCCGCCTGCTGGGCTGGAGGGAAGAGGGCTATCCACCGGTGGTTGCCCCACACGTCTATCCCGGAGGCTATATCCCCCGCGGCGAACACATCCGGGTCGGAGGTCTGCTGATGTTCGTTTACCAAGATACCGCCTATAGGGCGGTTTAGTTTCTTGTCCATGTGTATCTCTATATCCGTTCCCTCAACCAGATAGGTTCTGGGTCTGACGCCGGTGGAGACTATCACCATATCCGTCTCTATGAAGAAGCTCTTGTCGGAACCTCTCGGCTTTATCTCAACCGCCTCAACCCACTCATTCCCGTGGAAGGCGACTACCTGATGCTCAAGATAGATCTTTATTCCCGTTTCTCTTTGAAGGGTATCCCCGTATATCTTTCCCATCTCGTGATCAAGCATCTTGGGAAGAACCCGGTCAAATATCTCTACCACAGACACCTCAACCCCGAGGTGGTGTAGTGTCTCCGCATCTTCTATACCTATAGGACCAGCCCCCACTATGACAGCCCTCTTTACCCTACCGGAGGTGATCCACTCCCTTATCTGACGGGCATCGTCAAGGGTCTTGGCGGTGGTCACCCCTTTGAGATCAACCCCCTCTATGGGAGGCACGAAGGCGTAGGCTCCAGCGGATAGAAGACATCTGTCGTAGGATACCTCCTCCCCGTCCTTGGTTATAACCACCTTCCTCTTGTTGTCTATCCTCACCACCTCTTTCTTGGGTCTGAAATCAACCCTGTTGGTTTCGTAGAATTTTTCCCCGCCCTTGTAGAAGAGTGCCTCCGGGAGTATATCGTCCCTTATAACGTTCTCCATGCAGTTAGGTGCGTAGGTCGGGTGTTCTTCGTTGGAGAGGACTATGAGATCGCTCTCCTTATCCACCTGCCTGAAAGCCTCTATGGCACTCGCCGCCGCGGGTCCGTTACCGACTATTACTACCTTCATCCGTTTACTACCTTATTAGTTTCTTCTCTGGCTCGCTTGACTATGAAGAAAAAGGTGCCAAACATAGCAAGGGCAACTATAAAGGTGGCAGCGTAGGCTAAGAGCTCCTTCATGTCTCAAGCCTCCTCAAAAGCTCCTCTATCGTTAAATATAACGACAACGTCCCTGCTAAGAAGAAAACTTCAAGTAGTGAGCCGATCAGTAACAAGAATACTGCAGGACTCTCATCTGCTTTGAATAACAGCCCTGCTATGCCTCCTGCAGTTGTTATGTCTAGGAGGATCAACGCCTTTAACAACTCAGTGTAGAACTTTATTCTTTCCCTTATAGCCTCTTCCTTCACTTATCAAGCCTCATTATGTACTCAACGCAAGTCCTGACTCCGAAGCCCGTGCCACCCTGAGTGTAGTAGCCGTAGTCCTCCTTAGACCATGCGGGTCCTGCTATGTCAAGGTGAACCCACTTTATACCCTCTCCTACAAACTCCTCAAGGAACATCGCAGCGGTTATGGCGCCTCCGTATCTTCCGCCCGTGTTCACCACGTCCGCGGGTCCCTTCTTTATCTTCTTCCTGAGGCGGTCGTCGTCCATGGGTAGTTCCCAGACCCTCTCGCCTGTCTCCTTGGCAACCTCCTTTATCTCCTCTGCGAAGTCCTCAGAGTTGGTAAATAGACCTGCGGTGTACTCCCCGAGGGCGACCATGCAGGCACCTGTCAGCGTAGCCATGTCTATTATCCTTGAGGGCTTCAGTTCGCTGGCGTAAGAGAGAACGTCCGCAAGGGTTACCCTGCCCTCAGCATCGGTGTTGTCTATCTCTATGTGCTTGCCGTTTTTAGCCCTTATTATGTCATCGGGTCTGTAGGCTGTCCCCGAAGGCATGTTCTCCGCAGCGCCTATTATCCCGTGAACCTCAACGTTGGGCTTTAGCTGAGCTATAACCTTCATTATTCCGAGAACCGCGCAGGCTCCCGATTTGTCCATCTTCATAGTCCTCATGTAGTCACCGGGCTTGATGTTGAGACCACCGCTGTCAAAGGTAAGTCCCTTACCCACCAAAACGATCCTGTCCTTTGCCTTACCCTTGGGTTTGTAGGTCAGGTGTATGAGCCTCGGTGGTGTCGCTGAGCCCTTCCCCACGCTCCATAGAGCGAGCATCTCCATATCTTGGATCTGCTTCTCGTCGTACACCTTGCACTGGAGTTTATGCTCCTTCGCCAGCTTCTTAGCTTCCTCTGCAAGGGTTATTGGGTTTATCACGTTGCCGGGTTCGTTCACGAGGTCTCTTGCGTAGTTCTGAGCCTCGGCTATGACCACCCCTCTGTTCACAGCCTCCTTGTCCACGTCCTGGATGAGAACCTCTTTGACCTCAAACCTTTCTTCTTCCTTCTTCTCTTTATACTTGTCAAAGCTGTAGCTTCCCAAAACCACTCCCTCAGCGACCGCCTGAAAGGGCTTATTCTTCGTACCCCTTGGGAGCACAAATAGCACCTTCTCAACTTTGTCTCTCTTGATCCTCTTTATGGCGAGGGCACTGACCCTCCTGAAGGTGTCCGTATTCACCTTCTTCTTATCGCCCAAACCCACCACGTAAACGATCTCTACCCTCTGCCTGGGAAGAGGTATCCTCTCAATCTGTCCCTCTTTACCTTTAAAACCTTCCAGTTCAAGGGCTCTCTTTACCTTGGTGGATATTCCCCTCCCGAGCCTTGAGAGGGTTTTGAAGTCATTTTCGTAAACGAATACAACCGCGGATTTTATCTCTAAACTCTTGGGGTCTCCTTTATGGACGCCAACTTTCATACCTCAACCTCCGGAAGTAATTAATGTATAGTTTAACTGAAGGAGGGAAGTAGTATGGAAAAAGACCCGAAGGGACACAGGTCTGAGGAGTACGAGAAACCAAGAGTTATTGAAGAAGGTATATGGGTTGCCGGCGAGGCGTTAAAGAAGGCACCCAGGCTCAGGGGCATTCCCACCGGTGTAGAGGGGCTTGACGAGCTCTTCTTCCACAGCGAGATACAGGACGGAAAGGTTGTAAAGAAGCCCCTCGGAGGCATACCCGAGTATGCGGTGGTCAACCTAACGGGTGTGTCCGATACAGGGAAGTCACTGATGGTGGAACAGTACACCGTCAAGCAGGCAGAGAGGGGGGACGTGGTAGCCTTCATAACCGTTGAGAGCCCTGCACCCTTCGTTACCATGAGCCTCAAGGAGAGGGCTACAGCGATGGGTATAGACTTCAACGAGATAGAGAACCGCATAATCCTCATAGACGCTGCGAGCCATACGAGCCTGAGGGACAACATACCAAACCTCCTATCAACCCTCGCCTTTGCCATAAAGAACTACAAGGTCAGGCACACTGTAATAGACTCGGTGACCGGTCTCTACGAGGCTAAGGAGATGCTCGCCAGAACGGTGGTTAGACAGCTCTTCAACTTCATGAAGAAGTGGTATCAAACCGCCATATTCGTTTCCCAGAAGAGGAGCGGGCACGAGGAACTCTCTGCGGAGGCAGCCGGGGGCTATGCGGTCAGCCACATAGTTGACTGCACCATGGTTCTCGCCAAGGAGCTCATAATGACCAAGACCCAGTCAAACCTATTTAAGAGACCCATAGGTGACATAGTCAGGCTCTTCAGGATAGATGGTTGCAGGCTCTGTGGACACGACACCAAGACTCACTACCTTGAGATAACCGAGACGGGGCTGGTTAAGATAGGTGAGCCCTTAACCGCTGGATAAAATATATATAAAGGACTCTAAAGGAGGGCGTGGAGATGGTGGGAGAAAGGGTAAGGAAGCTGAGAGAGGAAAAGGGTCTTTCACAGGAAGAGTTTGCCAGGAGGATCGGCATTCCGGTAGATAGGCTTAGGGAGATAGAGGAGGGCAGGCTTGAGCCCTGCGACGCCACCCTCGTTTACATATCCAAGCTCTTTGACGTTAGTTTCTGGTGGCTCAAGGAGGGCAGAAAGGAGGTGGCGGAGGTAGCCTGAGGGCTACTTCATCCTCTTTATGAGCTCCTCCATGACCTCCGATACGTCTATGCCCTCCATGGTGAGGGCTAAGGTGAGCATGTACAGCATGTCCGCAGTTTCGTAGAGAACCTCTCCTCTGTCTTCATTTTTGAGGGCTATCAAAGTTTCCACCGCCTCTTCACCGAACTTCTGGATAACCTTGTCCAGTCCCTTCTGGGCGAGCTTGATGGTGTAGGAGTCCTCGGGCTTCTTTTCAAGCCTGTCCCTTATGATCTCCTGAAGTCTGGGCAGAGCTTCAAAAGGCAGAGGTTTGTCTATCCTATCGCCCTCTATGTTCCTGTAAAAGCAGTTCCTCTCTCCCGTGTGGCAGGCTCTATTCTTCTCCTGCTCTATCACGTACATGAGGACGTCCTCGTCGCAATCAACCCTCACCTCCCTGACTCTTTGGAGCTCACCGGAGGTCTCTCCCTTCTTCCATAACTCCTTTCTGCTCCTTGAGTAGTAATGGGCGTAGCCAGTCTCAAGGGTCTTTCTAATAGCCTCCTCGTTTGCCCAGGCGAACATACGGATCTCACCTGTCCTGTAGTCCTGGGCTATCACGGGTATGAGACCTTCCTCGTTGAAGTTCAGCTTAAGCATAACTCAATTAATTCTATAGTCCTTGACCGTATCCACAAGGAGCTTGACCTTTTCAAACTCCATATCTGGTGCGAGCCCGTGCCCGAGGTTGAATATGTAACCTGTCTTCCTGGGCATGCCCCTGAGGAGCTCAAGGGCTTTAAACCTTATCGTCTCGTCGGAGGCGTAAAGGACAGAAGGCTCAAGGTTCCCCTGGAGAACCTTCCTCCTGCGAACCGCTTCCAGAGAGAGGTCAACGCTCCAGTCCACCGATAGAGCGTCAGCCTTAGTCTGCTCTGCAAGGTCTAAGAAGGACGAAGAGCCCTTGAAGAAGTAAATGAGGGGGACATCCGTGCTGTCCTTGAGTCTCTCTATAAGCTCCTCCACATAGGGAAAGACGAACTCCTCGTAATCGCTCCTGCTGAGGTAGTTAGTCCAGCTGTCAAAGAGCTGGAGGAGGTTGGCACCGGCTTCAGCCTGTCTAACAAGGTATGCGTGGAGTGTGTCCACGAGAACCTCCATTAACCTCTTGAACTCGTACTCCCTGTCCCACATGAAGAGTTTGGTGTTCCTGAAGTCCCTGCTGGAACGCCCCTCTATCATGTAGCTTGCAAGGGTAAAGGGCGCTCCTGCAAAGCCTATAACGGGAACTTCATCCTGAGCCTTCTTCACCCGCCTGATTATTTCGTAAACGAAGGCGTTCTCCTCCGGGTCGTATCTTTTAAGGTCTGACACCGCGCCGCTCCACTCAAGGCGTGGTCCTTCACCCTCAAGGAACTCCACCTTGACACCGAGAGCCTCAAGGGGAACGAGTATGTCGGAAAAGATTATCACCGCATCAACACCGAGGAGCTCAAGGGGAAGGAGGGACACCTTAACCGCAAGGTCAACGTTCTTGCAAAAGCTCAAAAAGTTCTCCTCACGGGCTCTAAGCTCTCTGTACTCTTTCATATACCTGCCCGCCTGACGCATCAGCCACACGGGAAATCGCTCTATCGGCTCCTGCCTGACAGCCCTTAGTATGAGGTCGTTCTTTGGCATGTAAAGATTTTATATGAGATAGGTCTTTTAAATCCCTGCCAAAAAGTTTTATAGTTATGAACATGTTTAAGAAGCTGAAAGATATATTCTCCAGAAAAGACGGCGAAGCCGTGGTTGAGGAAGAGAACAAATTAGAGGAAGAGGTCGCAGAAGAGCAGGAAGAAGCGAAGGTTGAGGAGACCGAAGAAGAGAGGAGCGTAAGACCCCTCCTGCCCCACGAGCTTGAAACCTTCAAAAAGGGCATGGGCATAACACCTCACAACTACTGGACTTGGGCGAGCAGGACTAACAACTTCAAACTCCTGACCGACGGAGAGTACGTCTGGGTTGAGGGACACGAGGATCACATAGGCAAACAGCTACCCCTGACCCAGCAAAAGGCTTGGAGCTGGAAGTTTATAAGGGAAAGACTTCAGGATTTCGGGGGCGAGGGTTAAAATACTCTCCATGACGGAGATACTGAAGGTAAAAACCACCAAGCACACGAGCATAGTGAACATAACACCTCAGGTGAGAGATGCGGTCAGGCGTTCCGGCGTTAAGGAGGGTCTCTGCATAGTTTACGTGCCACACACGACAGCCTGCGTGTTCATAAACGAGGGGGCAGACCCGGACGTGGTAAAGGACATAGTTTACACACTTGAGAGCTTAATTCCCTGGAACGACCCCAACTACGAGCACGGGGAGGGAAACTCCGCCGCCCACATAAGGAGTGCGGTGATAGGGAACTCAAGGATAGTCCCCATTATTGACGGAAACTTGACCCTCGGCACATGGGAGGCTATATTCCTTGCGGAGTTTGACGGACCCAGGGAGAGGAATGTAATCCTAAAGATACTCAAGGAGGCATGATGGAAACTGTTCTCGCTTTCTTAGTTCTCGTTGGCTTTTTGATATGGTTCCACGAGCTCGGACACTTTCTTATAGCCAAGCTATTCGGTGTAAAGGTAGAGGTCTTCTCGGTAGGCTTTGGACCTCCCATATTCGCCAAGAGGTTCGGAGAGACCCTCTATCAGGTGGCAGCTATACCACTGGGAGGTTACGTTAAGCTTTACGGAGAGGAGGAGAAGGTAGAAGACCCTAAGGCTTTCTCTTCCAAACCCAACTGGCAGAAGATACTCATAGCCTTCGGCGGACCTCTGTTCAACATAGTTCTCACGATAGCCCTGCTGACGGTCGTCTTCTGGGCTGGGGTTGATGTGCCCAAGTACATGAAGGAGCCCGCTGTGGTGGGCTACGTGGAGGAGAACTCCTGGGCTGAAAAGGTAGGCATAAAGCCGGGAGATAAGATAGTCCAGATAGGCAACGTCAGGGTGGAGAAGTGGGAAGACATAAGGAAGGCTATCATAGAGAACGCCTTAGACAAAAAGAAGAGCCTCGTGATAGTCGTTGAGAGGAAGGGAAAAACGCTTACCCTCACCGCTGATCCACCGAAGATAGAGACCGGTCAGGAGAGCCTCGGTATAAACCCCTACATACCTCCGGTGGTAGGAAGGGTGATAAGGGAGATCCCCGGCGTGGGTCCCTCCCCTGCGTATCAGGTAGGGCTTAAAGAGGGTGACAGGATCCTTAAAGTGAACGGAGTTCCCGTGAACAGCTGGTACGACGCTGTGAAGCTTATAAGGGAGAGCAAGGGGAGCCCCATAAAGCTGACGTTGGAGAGGAACGGAAAGGTCATAGAGAAGGAGGTCATTCCAGCCCTCCACCCGCAGAGCAAACACCCAGTCCTGGGCATAGCTCCTTACATAGAGAGCGTAAAGGAGGCACACCCACTCGGGCGATCGGTGGGGCTCGCCATAGAGAGAACTAAGGAGCTCGTAGCGCTGACCTTTAAGGTTCTTGGTGGTCTCGTCACGGGTGCAATATCAGTGAAGACCCTCGGAGGACCCATAGCGATAGCCCAGTTTGCCGGTCAGGCTGCGGAGAGCGGCTTGATACCCTACCTGCGCTCCATGGCTTTCATATCGTTACAGCTCGGTATCTTCAACCTCCTTCCACTCCCCGTTCTTGACGGGGGGCTTATACTACTCTTCCTTATAGAGTCCATAAGGAGGAGACCTCTCCCGGACAAGTTCAAGGAGTATTGGCAGAAGGTAGGCTTTGCCCTGATAATATCTCTGATGGTCTTCGTGGTTATAAACGATATCATCCGTCTGATTACAACGAGATAAAGGAGGTCGGAACATGGGAATTATGGACGTGCCCGCTGGCAAGAACCCTCCCGAGGATATCTACGTTGTGGTTGAGATACCGCAGGGGAGCGGTATAAAGTACGAGGTTGATAAGGACAGCGGAGCTGTGTTCGTGGACAGGTTCTTGTTTACCGCCATGTACTACCCCTTCAATTACGGCTTCATACCTCAGACCCTCGCCGACGACGGAGACCCCGTTGACGTGCTCGTCATATCCAGAGAGCCCGTTGTGCCCGGCTCCGTTATGAGGTGCAGACCGATAGGCATGCTGGAGATGAGGGACGAAGAGGGTATAGACACAAAACTGATAGCGGTTCCCCACTCCAAGCTTGATCCAACCTACGACAGTGTCAAGACCGTGGACGACCTGCCCCAGGTTCTCAGGGACAGGATAAAGCACTTCTTTGAGCATTACAAGGAGCTTGAGCCCGGGAAGTGGGTAAAGGTGGAGAGTTTCAAGGGCATACAGAGTGCCATAGAGGAGATAAAGAGGGGCATAGAGAACTTCAAGGCGAAATCATGAACCCCGAGGACATACTGAGCAGGGCGAGGCGTGTAATAGAGGAGGAAGTAAGGGGTATAGAGAGGCTGAAGGAGAGCCTCGGTGAAGACTTCCTACGGGCGGTTGAGCTCATACTCAACTGCGAAGGAAAGGTCATAGTAACCGGCATAGGAAAATCGGGACACGTTGGGAGGAAGATCGCCTCAACCTTCGCGAGCACCGGAACGCCAGCCCACTTCCTGCACCCTTCGGAGGCTCTGCACGGAGACCTCGGGGTGATAGACAGAGGAGACGTGGTCATAGCCATATCCAACAGCGGAGAGTCCGCCGAGGTGGTTCAGGTTCTACCCTACATAAGGATGCTCGGTAACCCGCTGATAGCCATAACCAACAGGAAGAACTCAACCCTTGCCAAGTACAGCGACGTTCATCTCTTCCTGAACATAGACAGGGAGGCGTGCCCGCTACAGCTTGCACCCACCACCTCCTCCACTGCGACCCTCGTCCTGGGAGACGCCCTCGCGATGACAGTCCTTGAGCTTAAGGGGTTCACCGAAAAGGACTTTGCCCTCAGACATCCCGGAGGAAGCCTGGGAAGACGCCTCAGGCTCGTCAGAGACCTCTATCATACAGGGGAGGAACTGCCTGTTGTAAGAGAAGACACACCGATGGGAGAGGTAGTCCTTGAGATGTCCTCAAAGGGCTTCGGGGCAACGGCGGTGGTTGACGACTCTGGAAAGCTCGTGGGAATAATAACGGACGGAGACCTCAGGAGGTTTGTGAAGGGCGGGGGAGACCTCAACAGGAGCGTAGCCAGAGATGTAATGACACCCAACCCTAAGACGACCAAGGCAGAAGAGATGGCGCTTGAAGCTCTGAGGAGGATGGAGGAACACAAGATCACGGTTCTCATAGCGGTTGATGAGGAGAACAAGCCCGAGGGAATAATTCACTTACACGATATCCTGAGAGCTGAGATAAATCTTTAAAAGACAAAACGGGCAGGGAGACCCTACCAGGTGAGTACCCTGCCAGCACTTCCGAGGGAGGGTAGTGCCTGACTCGGCGTCAGCAGAGGTATATCAAGGGCGAGGTCTTCCTTCGTCATGCCGTTCAACTCAAGGGACTGGAGGCAGCCTATAAACTGGACTCCGTTGTCCTGGGCGAGCTCCATAAAGCCTTTTATGCTCTTTCCGCCTTCAACGGGGTATATCTCATCGGCTACACCCTTCTTGAGGAGGAGCGTTGCCGGTCCCGTAAAGTACATGACCACGTTCATCTCCGCGGCGGCGGCGGTGGATGCCAGAAAGAATGCCGAGGGCAACCTCTTTGGGTTCTCCGGACCTGTTATCAGTATTATCACGAGGTCTGCCGGTTTCTGCTCCATCTCTCTACCTCCCGTTTTAAAAGTTTTCTTATATCTAAATATAAGGATTTTCTCAACCAAATTACCCTGAGCTTTTTGTGATATAATCTTTCAGCCGAAAAAGGAGAGAAGAATGGAAGGAGTAAGCTACAACCACGTTATTCTCGGTCTGGTGGCTATGGGCATAGCGACACTCCTCGTTCTCATAGGCGGTAAACCCTCTATAAAGCCCAGCAAGTATCAGGCTCTCCTGGAAGGCTACCTCAGGTTCGTGAGGGGAATGCTCAGGGACAACATAGGCGAGGAAGGTGTTAGATACACACCTCTGATAGCCTCAATGGGTCTGTTCATCTTCTTCTCCAACCTTCTCGGGATGGTTCCCGGGTTTGACGCCCCAACTGCCAACATAAACACAAACCTCGCTATGGCGCTCATAGTGTTTCTCTTCTACAACTTTGAGGGTATAAGGACTAACGGTATAAACTACATAAAGCACTTCATGGGACCTATACCTGCACTTGCACCCTTCTTCTTCATAGTGGAGATAATATCCCACATAGCCCGTCCAATAACCCTCTCCTTGAGGTTGTTTGCGAACATGAAGGCAGGTGCACTCCTGCTCGTCTCCATAGTAGGGCTCGTAATACAGAACCCCTTTACTATGGCTGTATCTCCCGTGGTGCTTCTGTTCATAATAGCGATTAAGTTTCTGGCGATATTCATACAGACCTACATCTTTATGATCCTTTCCGTCGTTTACCTTGCGGGAGCTGTCGTCCACGAGGAGCATTGATATGAGGATAGTCCTGATTTTGAGTGATTCCTCTTCAGAATGCAAGAAGGCTCTGGAAACGCTGGACAGGTACGGGGAAGCCTTCTCAGCTGACATAGGCGTGTTCGTAATCCTTGAAGACCTGTACAGGCTTGAGTCCGCCAGCGTATCCCTGGGTGTGCCGTTACCTCCGGACACGGTTAAGAGCGCCAAGGAGAGGACGGAGAACAAGATAAAGACCCTCTGGAGACATATAAAGAAGGATGAAAAGGCTCACATAGACATAAAGGCTGTCGCCGGTGAGCTCGGTGAGGAAGTGGTAAAGTTCGTGGGAGAAGAGAAGCCTGATATGATACTCTGGGGATGTCAGCCCACGCCGGTTCTCTGCAGAGTTATAGACGAAATAAACGTGCCATCGTTGATAATAAAATGAAAGGAGGTAAGCAATGAAAGGGAAAGCACTCGCATTTATCGCTGCACTCATCCTTCCTGCCTTGGGATTTGCAGCCGAGGGAGCAGGCGAAGGTTCCGGAGAGAAGGCTCTCTTCTTCGGACTCGTGGCGCTCGCTTCCGGATTGGCCATAGGTCTGGCAGGACTCGGAGCGGGCATAGGTATGGGAAATGCCGTCAGGGGAACGCAGGAAGGAATAGCGAGGAACCCCAACGCCGGTGGCAGATTACAGACGATAATGTTCATAGGTCTCGCCTTCATAGAGACCATAGCCCTTTACGCTCTCTTCGTCGTCATAGTGTTCGTGTTCACGGGTATATTCACGGGGAAGGCGGGCTTCTAAGCTCCCCGCCCCCTTTCATAAGGAGGTTTAGCCGATGCCCGAGGCTCTCAAGCCCCACATATCCATAAAGAAGAAGAAGAGGAAGAGTGGATTCTTAGCCCGCATGAGGACGAGGTCGGGCAGGAAGATAATAAAGAGGAGAAGGCAAAAGGGAAGAAGAAGGCTGGCGCCTTAAATGAGGTGGCTTCTAATAAAACTGCTCAGGCTGTGGCAGGTGGTAGTGTCACCGCTCTATCCACCGAGCTGTAAGTATCACCCAACGTGCTCGGAGTATGCCGTTTTAGCCGTTGAAAAACACGGAGCTTTTAAAGGCTCTCTAAAAGCTCTCTGGAGAGTTCTCAGGTGTAACCCGTGGTCTAAAGGAGGTGTGGACTTACCTTGAATCCGCAACAGCAGGGTCCCGACCCAAAGAGAATCTTTATAGCAATGACCCTCGTGGCATTCTTGCTGCTCGGGTACGAGATATTCTCCTCCTTCTTCTTTAAGGGCACTCCCCAGCAACCAGTCCAGCAGGAGAAGACCGAAGAGCCCGTAAAGAAGCAGGAAACCCCCGGTGGTAAGAAGGTTGAAGAACCACCAACACCTCAGCTCATGCTTGGCACTACCAGGGAGAAACATAAGCCTGCCGAGACTCTAAAGTACAGCATGGGTGGCTTCAGTGTGGAGATATCCCCTAAGGGAGGGAAGATAGTAAGTTTTGTGGACGAACAGTTTGGTTTTGACCTCATAACGGACGCGGAGAAGAAGCTGAATGTCTATCCCCTTGAGATATATACGGGAGACCCGGATATTGATTACGACCTGAACTTTGGGAACTACAGCGTTGAGAGGAAAGATAACAGGCTCATACTCACCTTCAGGAAGGGAAAGATAAAACTCACGAAAGAGCTTGAGTTCAAAGACGCCTACGTCCTCCTTACCGTTAAGGGAGACCTTGACAAGAAGTTTTACGTCCTCGTGGGAACCCATCCCTTTGAACAGTCCTTCTACACCCACGAGGGTCCAGTTCTGAAACTAAACGGCGAGGTAGTTAGGATAGATAAGGACGACGTAAGCAAGAGGGAGTTTATAGAGGGGAATATAGAGTTCGCCGGTGAGGAGAGCAGGTACTTCTTCAAAGGGTTCAAAGGGAACATAAAGAGGGTAGTTATAAACAAAGTCAATTACAAGCCTGAAGGTGAAGAGGGTGAGAAGGAGATAACCTTCACCTACGTGGGTTACGAAGAGCCGTTAACCCTTTACATGGGGGCGAAGTACTACTCCCGTCTCAGGGAGCTCGGTCTTGAAGACCTCCTTGACTGGGGAATGCTTAAGGTGGCGGTCAAGCCACTCTTCATATTTATGTACTGGGTTTACGAGCACACGGGCAGCTGGGTTCTGTCCATAGTTATACTCACCTTCCTGCTCAGGGTTGTCTTCTTCCCCTTGAACTACAAGAGTACCACCTCAATGATGAAGCTCCAGCAGGCTGCACCCCAGCTTGAGAAGATAAAGAAGAAGTACAAGGACGACCCTGCAAAGATGCAGCAGGAGATGATGAAGCTTTACTCGGAGATAGGTTTTAATCCAATGAGCGGCTGTTTACCTATACTCGTCCAGATACCCGTCTTCTTCGCCCTTTATAAGGTTCTCATAATCACCGTTGATCTGAAGCTCTCGGGTATGCTCTGGATACCGAGCCTTGCGGACAAAGACCCTTTCTACATACTGCCCGTCATAATGGGTCTCACCATGATACTCCAGCAGAAGGTCACACCCAACCCAGACCCCAAGCAGAACCTCATAATGTACATATCTGCGGTGGCGTTCACCTTCCTCTTCGCCAGCTTCCCCTCTGGACTCGTCCTATACTGGACGGTGAACAACATCCTCAACATCGGGCAGAACTACTTGATAAAGAACGTCATGCTCAAGAAGAAGTGAGCTTTCCATACCCCTCAAGAGACCACCTCAGGGACTCCTCGTAGGGAATAGGATTCCTCCCCAGAACCTTATGGACTCCCTGGGGCTCGGCATCGCCCATGATCCCGCAGACGTTGTCCTTCCACATCATAAGCATCTGGTCTGATGAGAAGGGTGGAGGGTTAAGGATAAGCTCTGCAACCTTACCGAGGTAGTACATGAGCGTCTTAGGCATGGGCAACATGAGAACCCTCCTGTTCCAGAAGGAGAAGATGTCCCTCAAGAGATCCTTAAAGCTCACCTGTTTAGTCCCACACAGCTCGTATATCCTCCCTTCGGTCTCCGGTTCGCTCAGCGCCTTCACAAAGCACCCCGCCACGTCTCTCACATCAACGGGCTGGAACTTGTAGTTTCCTCCGCCGGGGAGGGCTACTACGGGGAGGATCCTCGTTATGGAGTCCATGTCCGCAAAGAGCTTCTGCTCGGGACCGAGTATCAGGGAAGGTCTCATTATGGTGTAATTCAATCCGCTCCCGAGAAGCTCTTTCTCAGCCCACCTCTTGGTCTGGTGGTATCGGGAGGGTGCGTCGTCGTGGGTTCCGAGGGCGCTCATGTGAACAGCCCTGGATATCCCGAGCTCTGAAGCAGACTCGTAAAGGTTCTTTGAGTAAAGGTAGTGCACCTCCTCAAAGGTAAGACCCCTCCTTCTGTCCTCAAAGAGTATCCCTATCAGGTGCAGGACTGCCTCCGGTTTGGAGGTCTTGAGGGCTTCCTTTACTGAGTCTTTGTCGCGGAAGTCCACCTCAACCGCACTCACGTCCTTTCCGAAGAGCCTTTCAGCCTTTTTCAGGTCTCTCACGCCGAGTATGGGTGTGTGTCCCTCCTTCAGGAGCTCTCTGACCACGTACCTTCCCACAAAGCCCGTTCCGCCCGTGACGAAGACTTTCATCGTTCCTCCACCTCCAGGTCTATACACTCATAATAGGACTTCCTGAACCTCCTACCATAGCGCAACTTCATGCTGAACTCCTCGCACTGGGCTACGAAGGTCTGGTACTCCCCGTCCTCACCGCTGATGGAAAGACCTTTAGAACGCAGGTATTCCAACAGCTCCTTCCCGAGCTCCTTTCCCAGACAGGAAGGCGGGAGCTTCCTTACACGCCTGCACACGATCAGGGGAGTTGATAGCCTGAGCGCTTCCTCAATCAGGACATCCTCGTCCACGTACCACAGGGGAAAGACCGCCCTTATACCCAGCTCCGAGCAGACACCCTCAAGGAAGAGCCTGTGCTCCTTCTGGTATATGTCTCCAAAGACGCCCGCTTGCGGGCGTATCTCTCTCAAAACCTCAATTAGTTTCTCCCTGAAGTTGCCCCTGCGCTTACTTCCGTAAACGGGCACGAACCTCAAGCCAAGCAGTGACACCTGCTCTTTTATCAGGGACTCTCTCAGGTGACAGCCTATAAGACGCCTGCTCCTGAGCTCAACGTAGGACAGGGCTACTGTGGGTCTGAGTCCACGGGAAACAGCCTTTTTGTAAGACAGGTAGCTGTCCTTTCCTCCGCTCCAAAGTATGAACACATCTCCCCAAGACACGATATTAAAGAGTATGACCTACGCAGACCTTACCAAGTGGGAGAACTTCCTGAGAAACTATGAGAAGAAGTTCGTCCATACAGCGATGAAGATAGGCTCAGCCCTGAAGATAGAGGCTAACCCCGAAGAGGTCAGGAGCTTCTTCATACTCGTTTACAACATGACCTTCTTCTCCAAGGACAGGGACATGTCGGGCTGTCTTGAGTTCGTCCGCAGAGCAAAGAAGAAGGGGATAGACCTGAAGTTCATACTGGCAAAGAGCTTCATGCTCTTCTTAAGCGACTTTTCCAAACAGGCTTTTTACAGCGAGCCCTCCTTTGAAGTCCTTGAGGAGGTTTTTCACAGGATAGAGGATACCCTGAGAGCCTGCGATGTGTCCGAGGAGGAGAGAGAGGTAAGGATTGAACGGCTCGTCAGGAAGCTTATATCCCACAGGGAAAAGCCTGTGGACTTCAGCAAGGTTGACCCGGACTCGGAGGAGAACCGCGCCTTCATAAAGCTCTTTGAGGAGCTGAAGAAGAGAGGGGAGAACGTGGAGCTCTTCAACATATACAAGGGTCTGCACGTGCGGTACGAGGCTAAGATCCTGAGCGTCAGAGAGAAGGAGGTGAGCTTTGAGGTTCACCCCAACCAGCTGGGCGTAATAGCCATAGACAGGTATTCGGTCATAAAGCATACCTCCTTTGGCAGCAGGAACGTGCTCGGAGAGGTCAAGAGCATAGAGCCTGACAGCAGAAAGGTCAAGTTCTGGCGCTTCATGTGGGGCGAGAAGAAGGAGGACAAGAGGAGGTTCGTCAGGGTAAAACCAAAGGACATAACCCCTGTTGAGCTGAATGCGGAAGGAGGAATAAACCTGAAGGGCTACCTGATAGACATATCCATAGTCAGCCTGAACGTCTTCATACCCATGAGGGAACTACCTCTGAAGGAGGGAATGGAGGTCAGGGTAAGGCTCAAGCTGGAAAACTGCAAGGACGGAAGTGAGATGCCCGTGGAGACGCCCGCACGGGTTTACACCTTCAGAGACCTTCCGGAGGGCAGGTCTGTAGTCCTGGACATGGAAACTTCACCTTCAGAAGAGTACAAAGTGTCCGCCTACATATCCTGCAGGCAGATAGAGATAATAAGGGAGTTGAACGAGTACGTTAACGAGTACCTGTCGTGATTGAAAGTCTTTGGTGAAAATAAATATCACCTAAAACCCTCAATTTTAAGGGCATTTCAAGATTCCGTCACTACCCTGTGGAAGTGGGTAGTGAAGCCCAGTCGCAATCCCTCAACTTCTTAAGGGCATTTCAAGAATTCAAGCCATTAGGTCTATGAATTTTTCCACATGTCGCAATCCCTCAACTTCTTAAGGGCATTTCAAGGGGTAAATTTCAAATTATTGAGAGACAAAGCACCCAGAGTGAGAATTGTTCGCAATTAGACATGGTGTCATAAAAATGCAGAATCATCAAAGAGTTCCTGCTGGGCTTTGTCGCTCTAAGCTTTGAGCCCTTTTTAAGCCCTATTCGGTTGTCAAGGAGCCGGCGGGCACCTGCGTCCCGCTATTAACTGCCAATAAGTTAAGCACACAGCCCGAATCTTTCAATATGATTTTCGTCATATGAGGTAGTTCTTCAAGTATTATCCAAGACTTACGCAATTTGCGAACACATTTTTGAGGGACACCTCAAACTATTGGGAGAGAAGGGGATAGGAACTCAAAACCTCCCCGTCTTTGCAAGCCTCTTTATAGAGAAGTAGTCCCCTATCCCGTAGTTGCTCCAGAGGAGGTTCAGGAGCTCAAGGAAAACCTGGGCTGTTATGAGGGCGTCGTCAAGGGCACGGTGAAGACGAGAGTAGTCAACGGAAAAGTAGTCAGCCATCTCCTTCAGAGAGTGTCTGGGAAGTGAGGGAAGGAGCTTTCTGGAGAGCTCAAGGGTGCAGATGTAAGGTCTCCTGAACTTGCCCTCTCCGTAAAGACGCGTGTACTTGTCTATGAACTTTATGTCCTGCGATATGTGGTGCCCCACTATTATGCTGTCCCCTATAAAATCCATGAATCTCGGGAGAACTTCTATCATCTTGGGACTGCCCACGAGCATGGCGTTGGTTATACCGGTGAGCTCCTTTATCCTGTCGGGAATGAAGAAGCCGGGGTCAACGAGGCTTGAGAAGGTCTCTGTGATTATCCCGCCTTCAACCCTCACCGCCCCTATGTCTATTATCTCGGCATGGTTTACATCAAACCCGGTCGTCTCAACGTCTATGGCAACAAATGTGCTGTCAAGGAGGTGCTCCTTCATAGATATATGATAGTCTTAAATCAACTTTCTGACAGCCTCCCACATAGCTATTGCCCCCGCAGAGCCCACGTTGAGCGATGTAGTCTTTCCCTTCATGGGTATGCTCAGCACCTCGTCCGAAACCTCCAGCAGACTCTTTGAGACACCCTTATCCTCAGAGCCGAGAACGAGGGCACAGGGAAGGACGATCTCCAGTTCCCTTATGTCCTTCCCGCCCTTCTCCACCGCGAAAACCCAGCCTCCCATCTCTTTGAACTCCTTCAAGACCCTGCCCAGGTTGGCTACCTTGGAAATCTCCAGGTGAAAGATAGCCCCCGAGGAAGCCTTCACAACGGTCTGGTTCATGGGTGAGCTTCTCTCCCTGGGTATGAGTGCCCCTACTCCCCCGAGCACCTCGCAGGTTCTAAGCAGGTTGCCTACGTTCTGGGGGTCAGTTATGTGGTCTGTGACGAGGAAAAAAGAGTTCCTTTTTATGGTCTCCGAAAAGAGCTCCTGCGGAGCTACGTAGGACACAGGACTCAGGAGGGCAACTACCCCCTGGGTCTTCTTCGTCCCCGCAAGCTCCTCAACCTTCTGCCTTGAAACCTTCTGGAGCTTTACCCCCTTCTCCTTTGCAAGCCTGATCAGCTCCCTCGGTGGGTGAGAATCATGGGCAACGTATATCTTCTCAACGTCCCTGCCAGCCCTCAGGGCTTCAATTATGGGGTTCCTGCCCCAGACCACAAAATCGGACATGGTTTAATATATAACCACATGAATGAAACCTTACTTAAAGCCATTAAACTTTATGCAACAAACACCGGTGATGAGTTCGTCAAGTTCCTAAATGGCCTTTCAAAACCGACGCTAATAGGCGTATTTACAGATTTGCTCACTCTATACATGAATGACAAAAACTCTTCCAAGCTAAGAGAAATGATAACTGCGGTCATAAGCGGATATGAATTTAGCACAGAAAAGCTTGGATATAACGGCTACAAAATGGCTGCCCCAGGAGGAACTAAAGTTTTCTGTGAAATAAAACCCAAGAACACGTACGATTGTGAGAAAAAGAAACTTAACGGAGGAGGCACTTTCAACGACTACACCCCAGAGCGGTTTGAAAAGGGAAAGCTACTCTTCATACTGGAGTTCCCCTTCACCTGCTTAAAGTCTAAGATAGAGTACCAACTAAAAAAAAGTTCGGCGAAGACATGGAAAGACCCTCTGGAGATTATCTAAGAAGTGCCTCCTTCTCCTTCAAGGATTATAAAGAATGTAAGCATCTGAGGAAGGTATACGTGAGCCCACATATAGATGATTTCAAGGATTGCATCACAAGGGAGTTATACAGATTCTTGAAAGAAGAGGGTTAACATGAGCGATATTGCAAAGTTTCTAAATGGGGTCATCTGCGGAGATGTTCTTGAGGTCTTAAAGCAGATACCCTCTGAATCCATAGACCTCGGTATAACCTCACCACCATACAACAAAAAGGGAAAGAACAAGGGGTGGTTGGTGGATAGAGTCGTTTACGAAAGTTACGGCGACAACATGAAAGAGGAAGAGTATCAGGAGTGGCAGGTGGAAGTCCTTAACAAGCTTTACAGGGTTATAAAGGAAGGTGGCTCTTTTTTCTACAACCACAAGATAAGGTGGGAGAGAGGTAAGATGATTCACCCATACGAGTGGGTATCAAAGACAAAGTGGGCTGTAAGACAGGAAATAGTTTGGAACAGGAAGCTTGCCGGAAACATAAGAGGGTGGAGGTTCTGGCAGGTGGACGAGAGAATATACTGGCTGTATAAACCCAAAAACGGGAACCTCATAGGGGAGGAGCTAAAGCCGGAACATGCCAAGTTCTCCTCCGTTTGGGAGATAAGACCCGAAAGCGGGTTCAAAGAACATCCTGCACCTTTCCCTATTGAACTTCCCACGAGGATAATCCTGTCCATACTTGATGACAAAAAAGGTATAGTCTTAGATCCCTTCTGCGGTATAGGAACTACCCTTGTATCAGCCAAACTCTTGGGGCACGATTACGTAGGTATAGACATATCAAAGGACTACGTGGACTTTTCTCAAAGAAGGCTGGAGCGGGCAGAAGAGGAGATGGAGAAAGTCCTTAAAGAAAAAGAAGAGCACATAGTAAACATGACCTTTGAAGAGAGAAAGAGAAGAGGACATTGGAAGAATAAGGTTAAGCAGAATAAACTTCTCTAAACTCTCTCTACGATGCTCTTGACGATCTCCTTCTCCAAGGGAGAGCTTATCTTGGGGATTATGGTCTCCACCACGGTGGTCTTGGCGTCTCCGTATTTCTTGAGTCTTCTTGCACACCTTATGGTGTCCCTTATGGAGAACACGAACTCCACTGGCTCTTCCGATTGCTGGGTCTGGTAGTCGCGGTAGGCTTTCCTTATACCGTTGGCTATTTTCAGGAGATCAAACAGAAGTGTGATCTCCCTCTCCCTCTCGGGAGTCCTAAGCTCTTCACCCTTCACCGTTCTCACATCGTTTACCACGAGATACCAGAGGCAGGTGAAGTCCTCCTTGTTCAGGGGGGCAACCTCTTCCATATAGTCCTTGAGAATGATCGCCTCATCGGGGTAGTAGAAGCCCTTATCGTCCTGGAAGGGCGGGTAGTCCACGTAGAGCACGTCAGCCCTCGTCTTTATGTCCTGTGGAAGCTCAGAGACTCCGAGGTAGTTCTGGGGGTTCATACCGCCCACTATGATCACGTCCGGTCTCGCCTTCACCACCTCCCCGTAGGAGAGCACCAAGTATCTCCTGTAGTCAAAGAGGGGGTTGAATATCTTCACGAGAGACGGGGGAAGGGTGTTTATCTCGTCAAGGTATATTACCGCTCCGGGAGTCCTTAACGCCTTAACGAGGTCTGAGTAAACCCTCTTGGTTCCTCTCTTCGGATCAAACTCATAGATGAAGGTTATGTCCTCCTTCTCCATCTTGGAGTTGCAGGGGACTATGAAGAGGGGTCTGTTGGTTAGGGCGGAGAAGACCTCCACCAAAAAGTTCTTACCCACACCCGCATCACCCTCAAGTATGAGTATTCCCTCCTCGTAATCAAGTTGTTCTTTCACAAGGGAGGTGAACCTTTCAAGGTTCTGAACGAACCAGGGGGTTTCCTCGTAGGAGACGAACTCGGGGACTCTCGGTCTCTCAACGGAGCACAGACCGTTCAGGTGTCTCAGGTACCTGTTTACCCAATAAGGGAAGTGCCTTAACTCCTCCTGGGTGAGTATGTTGTTGTAACGCTTGGGTTCGGCTAAAACGCCGTCCTCTCTCTCAAATACCAGCTTTCCAAAGACCTTCCCCTCCTGGAGGACTTTGTCCTCAACCTTTATCCTCCACCTCAACCTGACGGGCTTGAACTCAAGACGGGGGAACTCCTCCCTCCCGAACCTCACGCTGTCCTGATAAAGCTCTATGGCAAAGGTTCTGAGCCTGTCCTCTATGAGCTTCCCCTGAAGCACTCTGACCAGCTGCTCAAGGGCTGGGTTGTAGAGATCTCTCGGTAGTTTGGATATGAAGGAGCGGGCTTCCTTGACCTCCTCAAGCGCCTCAAGGTCTCTTATGTCGGTGGTGCTAGTCCCCTTTATGGTTTCTCTGACCCTGTTCAGGTGCTTATCAAGCTCCTTGCTGAAGTACTCACTCACCTTGTCCCTGAGCTCTTCCAGCTTGGGCTTCCACGTCTCGTCCGCACCTTCTATCCTGCTCTCTATCTCCTTGTAGTCCTCTCCCGTTATACTGCCCTCGTTGAGTTTTTTACTCACGCTCTCAAGGAAGATCTCGTAAGCCCTGTCCCTGAGCTTGCTCCTCGCCTCGTTGATCAGCTCTCTGACCCTTCTCAGAGGTATGTCAATGCTGTCAAGCTCGGAGAACTCCTTTATACCGGGGAGCTCCTCCTCGGTGAGGGCACCCTTGAGCTTCTTTGTAAACTCCCTGTACAGCTTCTCCGCGTTCTTAACTATCTGCTTCTGCCTCTCAGCAGGGTAGATGTAGTCTATGAGGTTGGTCTCAAACTTCTCAAGGTAATAGAGCCTATTATCCTCCAGGTCTTCGTACCTTGAGGTGTAAATACTTCCATCGGGAGACACCTCCACAACGCTGTAACCGTAGCCCTCTATGAAGCCGAGGAGCTCCATGGACTCAAGGCTGTATATACCGAGCCTGTTCTCTTCCAGATCGGCTGTAAAGAGAAACCTTCCGTCGGGAGAAACGTCCATGGTGGACACATCGTTTTCAAGGGGTAACTCCCTCTCAACGTTGTCAAGGTTGGGATCGTATATAACCACCTTCTTCAGGGCGTTGTCCGCTATGTAAAGCTTGTCTTCAACGTTCACGAGTGCTCTGGAAGGGGCGTAGTCAAGCCTCTTGAGAAGGTTTCCCCCTATGCTGTATATGGCTGTTCCCTGGGTGCCTCCGAGGGCGAGCTTACCGCTGGGGAGTATCTTTATCACCTTCAGGTCTCCTATCTCCGAGTCTCTGTATATGAATGTGCTCTTGAAGTCCACCGTCTCCTGAGAGAGATCGCCCGCAAGGTCTATGGTATAGACCTTTTCACCCACCACGCCGAAGGCGAGGGTTCCGTTCCTTATGTCAAGACCACCTGTAGGTCTCAAACCCTCCTGGGATATCCTCACCGTCTTCCAGGAAGAGGGCTCTTTGGGTTTGTTGAGGTAATAGATCGCAAGGTAAGGGGAGGCAACTATGCCCAGATACTTACCGTTGAAGACTATATCTGTAACAGACTGGGAGGGAGGTCTTGCGGGAAGTCTGTGAAGCTTTCCCTGCCAGTCATAGAGCTGGAACACGCCGTACCGTCTCCCCACGAGAGTCCAGTAACCGTCATCGCTTGAGTCTATAGCCTCTATCCAGTACTCCTCTATTTTGGCATCGGGGTCTCTCTCGGGACCTTCGGTCAGGTAGAGCTTGAGCTCCCTGAACTCGTATGTTTCCTTTATATCTGTCTTTTCCTCTTTCCTGCCCACCAGTTTTTCAAAGAACTTCATGTGAATATGGTAAACAAAAGGCGAGACTATAACTATGTTTTAGATACACATTGAGCTATGTCATAAAAACGGGCGAAGCCCGTCTATAATCTTCAATTAGACTGACATGTCAGTTCAGACCAGGGGGAGGCTTATAGAGGCTGCCAAGAGGGTTTTCTCCGAGAGGGGCTACCATAATGCCCAGATAGCCCACATAATTGACGAAGCCGGCGTGGCAAGGGGAACCTTCTACCTTTACTTCAAGAGTAAAGAGGAGATATTAAAGGAGCTCCTCAGGGAGGTTGTGGAGGAGCTGAAGGGGAGAATCCGCGTAATTGACGTAAACAACGACCCTGTTCAGCAGGTTGCAGAAAACCTTGAGGGGGTTATAGAGTTCGCCCTTGAGGAGAGAGAGCTTGCGAGGATAGTGCTCCAGAGGAACAGCGACCCCCAGCTCTTCAAGGTGATAGACGAGTTCTTTGAGGAGATAGCAGAGCTGATAGAACACTCCCTCAGGTTGGGAATAGATATGGGTATAGTGAGGGAGTGCGATACATCCCTGATAGCGAGGGGTGTTCTGGGAGCCATGAAGGAGATAATCCTGAGTCTCTTGGACAGGGAGGAGGTGGACACCTACGCCGTCGCTAAGGAGATAATTGAGCTCGGCATGAGGGGAGTATGGAAACCAGTGGGAGGTGAGAGCCATGGAGGTTACAGAGCAGTATAGAGCCTACAGACCAAGACCTATAAATAGAGAGGAGCGGGGCAGGGTAACGATAGTTTACGGTGGGCTAACCTGGAAGCACGAGAGGCTCATACAGGGAGCTCTGGAGAATGCGGGCTACAAAGCACAGCCACTACCGGACATAAAGAGGGAAGACCTTGACATAGGTAAGGAGCTCATAGATACGGGAGCCTGCTGTCCCACCACCTTCACGGCGGGAAATCTGGCGAGGTTTTTAAAGGAGAGGAGCGAGAAAGAGGGAAGAGAAAAAGTTAAGGAGGGCTACGCCTTCGTCACCATAGGGGCATGCGGACCCTGCAGGTTCGGTCAGTACCATGAGTCCTACGAAAGGGTTCTTGATAGCCTTGACTTCCAGGACTTCAGGATGTTTCTCCTTGACCTCATGCAGATGGAACAGAACGAGGGGGGGCTTGAGATAACTATGCCCCTCACCTTCGGTCTCGTTTACTCCATGTTCCTCGGAGACCTGCTCACGGACATAGAATACGCTGTCCGCCCCTATGAAGGGGTTCCCGGCGAGACGGACAGGGTTTTGAGAGAAAGCATAGAGATTCTTTACAGAAAGTTTAAGGATAGACCGCTACGCGGTGAGAAGTGGGGCTCCCTACTCTGGCACGTCACCACCCCCTACTTCGTGAACGCCCTCAGAGAGGTTAGGAAGCTCTGGGACGAGGTTGAGGTGGACAGGCTGAGGGTGAAGCCGAGGGTGAAGATAACGGGAGAGTTCTGGCTCCAGACCCACGAGGGTGACGGGAACTACAACATAAAGAGGTGGCTGGAGAAAGAGGGTGCAGAGGTGATCCCACCCCCCATAGCGGTCTGGATGGATTATCTCATCAACATGAGCCTCTGGAAGATGGAGGAGGGCAGAGAGTTCATAGAGAAGTTCTGGCTAAAGAAGGCTGTGGTCAAGCTCATACTCAAGCTCTACCACTTCACCTACGACAGACTGAGGAAAGCCCTTAACAACATTCCCAACCCTCTGCCACCACAGGACAAGCTCCGCGAGCTTGCAAGACCATACTTCCACCACTTCCTATCGGGTGGAGAGGGCTTTATGCTCATAGGAAAGGCGCTTTATGCACACATCAACAAGCACGCCCACATGATCTGCGAGCTATCACCCTACGGGTGTATGCCAAACACCATGTCCATAGGTGCCATGCAGGCTGTCCTCGGCAAGTATCCAGACCTACTCTACGCTCCGATTGAAGTTAAGGGAGACGCGGAAGTCCACGCTCTCTCAAGGTGCCAGATGATACTCACCGAGGCAAAGAAGCGTGCTCAGAGAGAGTTTGAAGATGTGCTTGATAAGACGGGTCTGACCTTGGAGGAGGTAAGGAATTACGAGGAAGAGCACCCGGAGATAAAAAGAGCTACTTACAGAATCCCTCACTACGGCTACGCCGGAACATCTGCCAACTACGTTATGCACGTTGCCAAGTTGATGGAGAGGGTTTAACGTGACTCTCCGAAGAGGCGTGTGGTCACAAAGTAACCTGCGAGGAGCCCGAGGACACCGAGAATTGATAGGAGTATTATCATCTGGTCATTTGTCATTTTTTCCTCCTCTAAGCAATATAGAGCCTATCAGGATAGCAGTCAATCCAGCAAGAAAGGTAACCACAGAGGTAGAAGGTGCGATCCTCTCCGATATAAATAGAACCACAGAGGCAACCATAAGACCAACACCGAAGTTCCTGAAAGTCTCCGCCCAGTATTTCTTCAGCACTGAGAATATTTTAAGGGAGGGATTAACATGCTGACCCTCGGTCTTGATGTGGGCTCTACCACATGTAAGTATGTTTTGATAGATGAAAAGGGCGATATAATCGCCAAAAACTACGAACGCCACAACACCAAGCAGGCGGAGAAGGTCTTAGAGTTCCTTGAGAGGCTGGAGGAGGAGTACGGATTCACTCCCGGAAGGGACAGGGTCTATATAACCGGATCCGGCGGGGGTCTGGTGGGGGAGTTCATAGGGGCACGCTTTGTCCAAGAGGTGGTGGCTGTCTCCACAGCGGTTGAGAGAATACACCCGGAGGTGAGGTTCGTCTCCGAGATAGGCGGGGAGGACATGAAAACTATCTTCTTCCACGGAGATGGGGATAAAAAGACCCGTCAGGTCTTTATGCAGAGCGCCTGTGCGGGCGGGACGGGAACGTTCATAGAGAAGAGTGCCCGTAAGCTGGGAATATCTCCCGAGAAGCTCTCCCAGATGGGATATTTGGGCTACCAGCTTCACAAGGTAAGTTCCAAGTGCGGGATATTCGCAGAGGCGGACGTGAACACCTTGGTAAAGGCTGGAGTGCCTGTGGAAGAGATAATAGCGAGCCTCTTTGAGGCTGTGGTCTATCAGAACCTTGCGGTGCTTACAAAAGGCAACACTCCCAAACCCGAAGTTTTGCTCTTAGGGGGACCCAACCTATTCTTCAGGGGACTTCAAGAGGCATGGAGACACCACCTCACGAAGATATGGGAAGAGAGGAACATATCTCTACCTGAAGGCAAAGATCCAGAAGATTTGATAATCGTCCCTGAGAACGCCCTCTACTACGCCTCTTTGGGATGTGCGCTGACAGCCATGAGTGAACCTGAAAGCTCCGGAGTTTACAAGGGTAAGGATAGACTGAGGTGGTGGGTTGAAGAGGGTCAGCACGAGCAGAAGAAGAAGGAAGGCAGAAAGGGGCTTTGGGAGACCAAAAAGGAGCTTGAGAGCTTTAGAAGGGAGTACGAACCGCAGGTCTTTGCCTACAGAAGCAGGAAGCCTTACGAGGGAAAGGTAGAGGAAGTGGTCATAGGCTGTGACTTTGGTTCTACCACCGCGAAAGCGGTCTGTCTATCTAAAGATAGAGAAGTTCTCTTCTCCGTTTACACGCTGAGTAAGGGAAATCCCATAGAGGACTCCAAGTATCTGTTCGGTGAGATAAAGAAGAGGATTGGGGACGCCAAGGTCTTGGGGGTTGGAGTCACGGGATACGGAAAAGACCTGCTCAAGGACATCATCGGGGCAGACGTTGCGATAGTGGAGACGGTCGCCCATGCCACCGCGGGACTTCACTTCTTCCCGGATGCGGACTGTATCTGTGACGTTGGCGGTGTGGACGTGAAGATCATAATCCTCAGGAACGGGGCGGTGGTGGACTTCAGGCTCAACTCCCAGTGCTCTTCGGGAAACGGTGCCTTCCTGCAGGGTGTAGCTGAGAGGTTCGGGATACCGCTGGAGGAGATAGCTGATCGTGCCTTCTCCGCGGAGGCTATGCCCACTCTTACGATGGGTTGCGGGGTGTTCCTCCAGAGCGACATAGTGAACCAGCAGAGGAAGGGCTGGAACGCAGACGAGATACTTGCGGGGCTCTGCTACGTGCTTCCTCAGAACGTCTGGATATATGCGGGTAACATAACTAACTTCAAGGGAATAGGGAGGAAGTTTATACTTCAAGGTGGGACACACAGAAATCTTGCAGTGGTCAAGGCTCAGGTGGACTTTCTCAAGTCCAAGGTTCCCGATGCGGAGGTGGTCGTCCACCCTTACTCGGGAGAGGCGGGGGCTATAGGAGCAGGACTGATAGCCCTTGAGAACTGGGAGAGAACGGGTGAGACCCAATTCAGAGGCTTTGAGACCATAGAGAACCTTGTTTACAGGAGTACAACCTCAGAGGATACGGTGTGCAGGTGGTGTCCGATAGAGTGCAGGAGGACGTTTATAGATGTTCAACTGCCCGGCGGGAAGGGAAGACCATGGTCTAAGGTTCCGCTATCCGAAGGCTGGGTGAGGATAATCGTGAACAACTCCTGTCCCAAGGGCTTGGTGGAAGACAAGAACGAGCTCAAAGCTATCAAGGAGGAGATGGATAGGGTTAGAGAGGAGTTCCCGAACGTTGCCCAGTTCGTTCAGAAGGAGGCGTTCAACGCAAGGGTGGAGGTCTAATGGGAGGTTTTTTCCTTTCTCTCTTCCAGCTTTATCATGGTGAGACCGAAGAGACCTGCGAGTGCAACTCCGAACACCAGAAGCCAGATGGGGTCTATGTTCACTACACTTCCTCCTCTTTGGGTAATATAAACCAACCGAGAACGAGAGACAATAAAAACGCAGAGAATATAGCTAATGCTGTTATCCAGTCCATACCACCGGTCAGAAACTTACCTATGAACCCTATGGTCAGGGTGAACTTTGCCACATCAAAAAACAGCTCTCCCAACTTCTTCCTTCTTAGCATTCATAACCATTATAAGAGGGAGGTTTTAACATGCCTCTGTTGAGTATTTTTAAGAAAAAGACCGCCGAAGGCGGTGGTTTAAATAAAGACAGAAGTCACATAAAGGTAGGAATTCCAAAGGTATTAAACGTCTGGTCAACCCATCGCTTCTGGATAGGCTTTCTGAAAGCCCTCGGGATACCGGCAAAGAACATAATTTTCAGCTCGGACACGTCGGAGGATCAGTATCGGGAGTTCGGAAAGGGGCGTATAGGTATGGACTCCTGCTACCCGGTCAAGTGCATGGCTGGGCATATAGGCGAGCTACTCACCACCAAAAGACTGGACATAATCCTCGTTCCCATGATCTACTCACTGCCCTCCTTTCTAAAAGGACACGTGATGGACACCCTCTCCTGCACACGTGTTCCCATGGGCGTTGAGAACATAAAGGCAGGCTTTCTGAAGGAGGAGAACGAGTTTGAAAAGATCGGTGTGAGGTTTGTAAATCCCTTTGTGAGCTTTGGAGAGCCACATCTACTTCCCAAACAGCTATACGAGTCTTTGAAAGACGCTTTGGACGTTACCTACGAAGAGGTAGAGAGGGCGGTAAGGGAAGGGCTTGAGGAACTAAGGAAATTTGACCAAAAGATGAGGAAGAAGACGAGGGAAATCTTGGAGTGGTGCGCTCAGAACAACCGACCCTGCATACTGATTCTGGCAAGACCCTACCACATGGATCCCGGCATAGGGCATGAGATAGATGCGGAGTTTCAGAGCCTCGGCTACCCGGTGGTCTGGGGTCAGTATCTTCCAACGGACGAAGACCTTATGGACTGGCTCTTTGGGGCTGATGTAGAGGCTGGTATCATCAAGAGTCCCTTTGACATCTCCGACGTATGGACGTCTTCTTACAGCTCAAACACCAACGAGATAATATGGGGAGCCAAGTTCGCCTCTCGCTTCCCTTGGATAACCGCGGTCGTTAGACTCTCCAGCTACGAGTGCGGTATGGATCAGCCCACCTACACACCCACCCAGAAGATAGTAGAGTTTTCTGGCACCCTATACTTCAAGTTCGGAGACCTTGATGAGACTAAGCCATCGGGGAGCGTGAAGATAAGGGTTGAGACTATAGATTACTACGTGAAGAAGTACTCACCTCAGATAATTGAGAGGAAGTTGAAGAGGTTGGAGGGGAGAAAGGTGCCTGAGGGGTTTGTTAAGACTATGGTGTATTTTTATTAGGGATTATATACTCATCTGTTGGACAGATGAGTTTCTGGCTTGTTTGTCTTTAAACTTTAGTCAGAAGTCTGCAGGGTTTGTTAGTATTTCACCTCTTCTTACGAGTTGTTTGTTGTATTTGCTCCAGTTCTTATTCATGGATTGTTATCTTACCAAGATATAAATTTAGATAAAACAGCATAATTTTTAATAAAATTTCTTCTTTATATATTCATAGTCACTCATTAATTTGATTTTTGCTTGGCATTTGTTGATAAATATCTGAGCACCATCTAAACTATCTAAGCCTGGTATTTCGATAAAAGTTATACTAATTCTACAGCTTGCGCCTGGATTAAACACAATAATATCGTTTTTATTTGTACTTGTTCTTATGCAATTCCCAGAGACATCTAAGTTTGCAAGCTTGCCAGTATATTTGTTAACTCTAAAAAACACATCATATATTTTGCCATTCTTTAACAGATATATGTTCTTAACGTTAAACTCAATAGGTACATTGCCATTATTATTTAGATCCATAAAGATTGAGATCCGCTGCATATAATCATAGTTTTGAATTGACATGGATCCCATAAGCCCTTTGCACTTAAAGTCGGTAGCAAAATATCTTTTTCTTTTAGAAGCGTTCCTATAAATATCAAGAAGTTTGTCTCTTGCCTTGGATTTCAGTAGACTCCTTACTCTTTCCCTAACACTGTCATACTTATATGAGGTTATTTTACAATAAAAACCTTTATTACTCTTATTATGCTTGCAATTTATACCGAACACTTTTATATCATTTTCTTTAACTTTACATACCATATCATAAATGTGATTAACTTCTTTTGAAACTTGATGTCGTATATCAAAAGCTAATCGCTCAAAACTACTATTATAAAAATCTATAAGTTTAGAAAGGAGTCCATTATGCTTACTATCAAACTCTTCAATAGTTAAGATCAATGTATTTTGCACATAGTTTATATTTAGCAAGGTTCTATCTATACTTTTGGCATCTTCACAGTAATTTTTCAACAACCGCCACATTGCTCTTTGAGCAGTGAGTAAATAGGGTGCTTTACCAGATAACACGTATGTATATTTTTTTGCTTCTGCTACTTCTCTATCTTCTTGATTCTCAGTCTCTCTGCTAACATCATGTATATAAGCCCATTCAATATTGCGGAGAAGGCCACGTACAGGAACGGCTATAACCTTTCCTTTCTCTGTCTTTTCTATTACAGCTTTATTTATATATTCATCAAAGTTTTTGGATGATTGTCCAATCTTTCGCAACTGTTCGTCATTAATTTTAGTCGCAGTAAGAATGGGTGTACAACCATTCAAAACCAGCAACATTAATAGAGCAGCATGTAAAGTGTATATGCCTTCGCTGCTTTCCTCATCTGTTAAATAATTATATCAAGTCATGGATCTTTTTCAATAGAGCGATAGTATAATTCGCCATTTATATGATTTCCCAGCCGACAGCTACGAGATAAATATACAAGCTTAAGTTCACAACCTTGCTAACCAGAAGCTTGCTTTGCCTATTTAGCGCTATACACTTGTCCCTAAGTGATGAATGAACGCATTTCTATTTACTTGCCCATGCTTACTAAAGTTTACAACTCTTGACCAGCGGTTACTCAAACTTGTGAAAGAGAACCTTTTCAAGGAATTGAGCGGAAGCGGGACTTTAACCCTCTGCCCCATAACGCTTGCACAGTAGAGTTTTGCATACAAATTGTGTAAACCCGATGGTTCTACTATACTCATTATCCCACCACCTCGTAGTGCCTGTGTTTCCACTTAGCTCCCAGCTCCTCCACCAGCTTTTTAGTTTTCTCCATATCAACTCCCGGGTAGTCCACGGCGGAGACCACGACTTCAAAGCCTTCTTTTAGAGCCTCTTTAATGAACTCAATAACCTTTTCAAAAGCCTCGGGCTGGGCAGGTTTGCAGACCTTATCGTAGGTCTCCTTGTCGGGTGCGTTCAAAGATACAGACCACACGTCCACGAGACCTTTAAGCTCTTTTAACTTCTCTTTGGGTAGGAACGTAAACATCAGTCCGTTTGTATCCACACGAACCCTTCCGCCTTTGGACTTTACATACTTAGCTATCTCCTTGAGCGCCGAGAACCTCAGTGTAGGCTCTCCGTATCCGCAGAAGACGATCTCCTCATAACCCGTAGGGTCGCCTATATATCTTATCACCTCCTCCACCGACGGGTCTCTCGTTGTCCAGACCCAGTAGCCCTTGACCATAAAGTTCCTCTCCCTCTCACGCTGACAGAAGACGCAGTGGAGGTTGCACTTGTTGGTAAGGTTTACGTAGAGCTTGTTGTTAATTACGTAAGTTATGGTCTCCTTCTTCCCGTTGTTGCCGATGTTGAGTAACAGCTTGGCATTCTCGGAGGTCATTCGGTCAACGTCTTCCAAAGATGTATTGGGCAGGAGCTTTGCAAGAACCTTTGCGGTGTGCCAGATGTAGGGCGGTTTGTTGGGCTTCCCGCGAACGGGCTGAGGTGCCAAGAAGGGCGCATCCGTCTCAAGGAGAACCCTTGTGGTAGGAGTTTTCTTAGCAACTTCACGGACGCCTTCTGCGTTTTTATAGGTAAGGATTCCCGAATAAGAGATGTAAAAACCAAGGTCAACTGCCTTCTTCATCGTCTCGTAAGAACCCGTAAAGCAGTGCATTATGCCTCCCACCTCGTAAGCCCTCTCTTCACTCAAAATCCTTATGGTTTCTTCCTCGGCGTCCCTCATGTGGATAAC
Source organism: Hydrogenivirga sp. 128-5-R1-1 (assembly GCF_000171895.1). Lineage (NCBI taxonomy): Bacteria > Pseudomonadati > Aquificota > Aquificia > Aquificales > Aquificaceae > Hydrogenivirga > Hydrogenivirga sp. 128-5-R1-1. The sequence continues at coordinate 127,756 of NZ_ABHJ01000005.1, read as the reverse complement.
AACGGGAAGTCCCAACTCCCTCGCAACCGCAAGCTGTTTTCTGAAGACCTCCTCTTGCTTCTTTTTGTCCGAGTAGTTCTTGTAAAAGTCCAGACCCATCTCTCCGAGAGCCTTAACCTTCGGGTTATTTACCGCAAGGTATTTTAGCCACTCAATATCCTCGTCCGTAACCTTATCCGCCTCGTGAGGGTGAAAACCTATGGCGCAGTAGACGCGCGGATACTCCTCCGCCAATTTCAGGGCATTCTCTATGGTCTTCCTGTCATAGCCAATGGTGAGAAGATACTCCAGGCTGGAGTCGTTTATGGTCTCTTCAAAGTCTTCCTTCTTTAAAAGGTCTAAGTGACAGTGGGTGTCTATCATTGCAGGGAGTATATATTAGGCTTTTGGGATAGATTGACAAGGGTATGTATTAATGTAATATGTATGGCATGAAAAGGACAACATTATTTATTGAGGAGGAGCTTGAGGAGGAGATAAAAAGGATCGCAAGGCTAAAGGGTAAAAAGACCTCCGAGGTGGTCAGGGAAGCTCTTAGGGACTATGTGAAGAGACACAGGAGTAAAAAGACCCTATCCTTCGTAGGTATTGGTAAGAGTGGGAGGAAAGACCTCTCTGAGACCCATGAGGAAGAACTTTGGGAAAGGTAATAGCGGACACGGGAGCCATATATGCACTTGCAGATAGAAGCGACAGGTGGCATGAGAAAGTAAAGAGGTTCGTTCAGGAAGAATCACCAACACTCATACTTCCCAGCACCACACTACCGGAGATATGCTACCTGATAAACAAATACCTTGGGCAGGACAAGGAGAAGATGTTTCTCAGGGCAGTTCTGAAAGGTGAGATCTCGCTTGAGGAGGTGGGATTAGAAGATATAAAGGTGGCTCTCAGCTATATGAAAAGTTATAGGGAGCTGAACCTCTGTTCGTGGACGCAAGCGTCCTTGCAGTAGCCCAGAGATTGAAGGTTTACTACATCTTGACAACCGACAGGAGAGATTTCTCACCCGTGAAAGTGAACGGGAGAAAGCTGAATTTATTGCCTTGAACTTACTACCTTACCGAATTAAAAGCCTAGTGTTATGAATGAACTATGTTCATCCTGCAGAGTAACATACAACCTTCTGGAACAGCGTGCCGGTAAGCTTTTCTACATAGCCCTTTATAGGGAAGTTTGCTATCAAAAGCTCGCTTCCGACCCTGACCTTATCCCGTTTGTAGTTGGTCATGCCGTAGCTGAGTTCCCATTCAACCATGTAAAAGTCTCTGTAAAGGTTCCTTATGTATTCGGAGTTGTCGTAGGTTATCAGGATCCTGTGATCAGACCTCTCGACGACCTTGTAAAACCTCTCATGATCAAAGTCCGTATGGAGGTCACCCCTCCTGCCGTAGAGTCTTGAGTTACGGGCAGAGTAGTAGGGCGGGTCAAGGAATATAACCACATCTTGTCCTTCCATGTTCATGAGCTCTTCGTAATCGCAGTGGTAAAGCTCAACATTCTTAATGACTTCATAGGCTCTCTCCAACCTTTCTATAGAGCTCCATGTGAAACGCTTCTTAAAGGCTTGTTCAGAGTACCCGCCGCAATCTACGGTTCCCGAAAAGGTTATTCTGTTGAGAATAAAGAAGTCAACCGCTCTCTGTAGATCACTCAACTCCTGTTTTTCCCTCCTTGCGAGGATACTCTCAAAGAGCTCTCTCCCGTTTTTGGCGTTTTGCTTAATATGCTTTACCTCATTTATCAGCTCTTCCTTGTTTTCCTTAAGTTCTTTCCAGAAGCAGTAAAGGTCGTAATTCACGTCTCCCGCAATAAACCTTGCAGAGGGTTTGTTCTGAACCCAGTAAAAGGTTAAAGATGCCCCGCCCATCATGGGCTCTCTAAATTCTCTAAAGTCCCTCGGGAAGAACTTGGATAAGAACTTTACCGCCTTTGACTTGCCTCCGGGATACCGTAAAGGGCTCTTAATCATTCACTCCCTCCAACCAAAGATCAAAACCGTTGAACTCTGCCTCTTTAATAAGATAGGGAAAGAACTCCTCTGACTTCCGACTTTTGCCGGACATAAATGTTGTGATCTCCTCTCCTCTATAAACTCCCTTTATAAGGGATGACGTTAACTTTAAAACAGGCTTAAATCTGACCCTTTTTCCCGAGACCCATAACCCGCTGAGGTTTGAGTACAGGATTATCTTGAGAAGCCCGTCCTTTATATCGTTATAACTCGGGTGTAACCTTTTCTTGGAATGTTTAGCTTCTACAAGGTGCAGCATATCATTTCCCCGATAAACCTCGTCCACGGTGAAGTAGTAATAACCACCCAGATAGTTTCTGATCGTGATCTTAGCCTTCCTGCCCGTGCCGATCCTCTCCTTAGGTTGCAAGGTATTGGCTTCCCTATGCTGAGCTCCAACAGCCTTGCTCCTTGAAAACTCCTTAAACTCCTCTACACCTTTTACTATCCTCTTCATAAAGCCCACTAAGCCTTCCTCGGAGTGCATCTTTACACCCGTCTCTCCCTCAATCCTTCTGTAAGAGTATATAACCTTATCCATAAGTTGCTCTAAGTTCTCACCTGATAGCTCTTTCAGGTTCCAGTGCAGGGCTGAGGCATGATAATCCTTCAGTTCCTCAAGTTTACGAGCAACATAGCGGCTGTCAAATTTCTGAGACGTTACCTTACCGACCTTGCTCGCTCTGGAAGCTTGGGAATAGTAAGCAGGTATCACGTAAACGTTTAGCAAGCTCATCAGAGAGACCGTATCCCACTGGAGAAAGTCCCTGTCGCCTCTTAGTCCTTCATCTTTGACTATGGGTATAACAGTAACGCTCTTCACAGCTCCCACGTTCAGTGTGTCGTAAACCCTCGCATAAGGGTAGCTCCTCGTTCTCTTGGGCGAGACCCACTTGCTCAAGGCAAAGGTAACACCCTCAACTTCAAGCATGCATGAAGGTGGCAGGGCGTTTATGTCCAGATCTGCAAAGTTACCCACACTCTTCCTTAATAACTTTGTTCTTAGGAACTTCCTATATTTGAGGTTCTCAATTACACCGACCAGCTCCAAATTAGAAGACAACCCGACCGCACCCCGAGGATTTAATTTACCACCTAAACAAACACCATACCCGCGTAGGCTACCACCCTGTCGTAATCGCCCGTGACCTCTCCTGAGTTGGTGTAGTCTATGAGAATACCCTGCCTTGCGCCTAAGACCTTAGATGCTTCAATGCCCGCCACAGCAGGGATAAAGCCGCACATGGTTATGTTGTACTGAACGCGCTTGAGGTAGAGTTCGTCCGTCTGGAGGCGCTCCATAGCTGATATGAGTATCTCGTCCTTCCTCCTTGCCTCGTCCGCGGGTATATAGTGGGACATGTCAGAGCTTATGACTATCAGGGCATCAATACCCTGCAGGAGACTCCCGAGAAATCTTCCAAAGTCCCTTGCCCTGTCGTAATCAAGCAATCCCAGGATTATGGGAAGTATCCTGAAAGGACGCTCCGCGTACCTGAAGAGGAAGGGGAGTTGAACCTCAAGGGAGTGCTCGTATATGTGGGCGCTCTCGTCGGGGCTCGCGTAAGGATACTTAAGAACCATATCTCTCAGCTCTTCGTCTATCTGAACCTCCCCGTAGGGGGATTCCCAAGCCTCACCGGGGTAAACAGATATATCGGTTCCCATTCCCGTGTGATTGGGACCCAAAAGGACTATCCTCTCAGGTATGTAAACCCTCTTGTAAACCGCGCAGGCGGTCTTTCCGGAGTATATCAGTCCCGCATGCGGAACGAGAATAGCCTTAGCCTTCATTTTCTCTGCAGACTCTTCTCCGCAGAGTAGATCAACGAGCTTGCTAAGTTTCTCAACTTCCGCAGGGTAGAAGGTTCCCGCCACCGCAGGTTTTCTCTTCATGGGTATAAATATATGACTTTGGGCATTTAGGTTGGAAGAACGTAAACAAAATTTTTCAGTATCATATTCACTCGGAGGCTTGGTATGGCTGAGAAGGTGAAGATAGTTATAGACGACAAGGAGTACGAGGTTGAGAAGGGCAAGAGCGTCCTTCAGGCTGCCCTTGAGAACGGGATAGACATACCCTACTTCTGCTACCACCAGAGGCTTTCAATAGCGGGCGCCTGTAGAATGTGCGTGGTGTATTGGGAGAACATAAACAGGCTCGTTATATCCTGTAACACCCCCGTCCAAGAGGGCATGATCATAAGAACCCACCACACCAGCGAGCAGGTAAAGGAAAACCAGAAGTATCTACTCCAAGCTCTCATGACCAGACACCCCCTTGACTGCCCCATCTGTGACAAGGCGGGAGAGTGCGACCTCCAGAATTTCGGAGCCATCTATGGACCCCAGAGGCAGGTTGTTCCCATATCCGCATTGGAGAAGGAGAGGGAAGAGCACGACTGGGAGAGCGACTTCCTTGAGTACTACTCCAACAGGTGTGTGGTATGTTACAGGTGTACAAGGGCATGCGATGAGATAGTGGGTGCCCACGCCCTTTACGTTGAGAACAGAGGCTTTGACTCCAACATAGTTCCCACCGTCAGACCCATGGACACTTCCACCTGCGAGATGTGCGGGATATGCGTTCACGTCTGTCCCGTGGGTGCGATAATCTCCAAGCCCTTCAAGTTCTGGTCAAGGAGTTGGCTCCTCCAGAGGGAAACCACCCGTTGCAACCTATGTCCCGTGGGTTGTGAAGTCCAGCTTGAGTACGGAGTGGGAGACTGGCGATCCAAGAAAAAGGTCTATAGAACCAAGCCCACCGAGGATCTCAACATCTGTGCCAAGGCATTCTTCGGGTACGACGCCCTGAACGTGGACAGATTGCTGAAGCCTTACGCCCACGGAAGGGAAGAGAGCGTCGGAAACCTTGTGAACTTGCTGAGCTCAGTCCTCGGAGTCCACGAGAGGGAGACAGCCTTCGTCCTGTCGGGATACCTGCCCAACGAGATAATAGACAGCGTCGTAAAGATAGCCAAGGCGACCAACAGCTACGTGACCGCCCCCCAAACTGCGGACTTCTTCAAGCTGGCGGAAGCCCTCGGAGAGTATCAGCCCCCCACCATTGAAGAGGTAAAGGATGCGGACTTCTACGTTTTCGTGGGTGATGACATAACCTCCACCGCCACGGTGCTCACCTACTACACCAAGGGAAAGGTTTACAGGGTCGGCAAGGGCATAAGAGACGAGAAGTTTGAGCCGGAGGAGATAACCCTTGAAGAGGTAAATAACCTTGAAGGGAAAGGAGTTGTAGTTGTAAATACAACCTCCTACGAAGGTGATGAGGAGATAGGTAAGAAGTTAAAGGAGATTCAAGATAAAGGGCATAAGATACTGCTCCTGCCCAAAGAGGGTAACGTTTACGGGCTATATCAGAGGATAAAGGACATATACTCAGACGTGGACGAGGTAGTCAAAAAAGCCCTTGAGGGAGAGATAAACACCCTTGTGGTCTTCGGAGAGGACTTGACAGAGTACTACCACCCTGAAACCATGGAACAGCTTGCGGACAGACTTGAACACCTTGTGGTAGCCTCACCCTACGACTTTGGGCTATCGGTCAGAGCAACGGTTAAAGTTCCCATGGCTCTTATGGGGGAGACGGAAGGCACCTTCACCACCCTATTCGGAGAGGTTAAGGGTAAGAAGTTCCTACCTTGGGCTTTTGACGACATGTCCTTCTGGCAGTACTTGGAGGAAAACCTCTCTGGCAGAGAGGGAGAGATAAAGATCGTAAAAGGGAACAGCACACCTCCCTTAAGACCCGAGGTTCACATATACAGGAACGGCTGGATCACCAAGCGCAGCGAGAACCTCTCCAAGCTCTACGAAAAGAACAGAGAGGTCAGCGAGTACAGGGTTTAAGTCTTGAAGGTATGACCTTTCGGAATAGCTTTTAAAGGAAATAAAAGGGGAAGGAGGTTACGCCATGGAGTTCTCAAGGAGAGGTTTTATAGCGGGCAGTATGTTCGCCCTCACTTTTCCAAAACTTGCCCTATCCTCTGAAAGGAGGGTTTCCTTCGCATACAGAGTGAATATAAAGGAGAAGGGGAAAGCACGCCTTTGGCTTCCTATACCTCTCAATACAGAGTATCAAAGGCTCACAGGGATAAACCTCTCAGGTAGCTTTGAGAGCGCCCGCCTCACCAAAGACCCACTGTATAAGTCCCCAACGCTGTACGTGGAGTTCGGGAACAGGAAAGAGAAGCACATAGACGTTCTCCTCTCTGTATCCTACAAAGAAAGGGCTGTACCGCTCACTGACGCAAGATACAGGGTTCCCGAAAGCTTGAAACTTTATCTCAAAGCCACGCCCCACGTCCCGACCACCGGAAGGGTGAGAGAGCTCGCCCGGGAGATAACGAAGGGAAAGGGGACGCCCCTTGAGAGAGCCTACGCCATATACGAGTGGATTACAGAGAACACCTACAGAGACCCCAAGGTCAAGGGTTGCGGTCCGGGAAACGTGAACGACCTGATAGAGATATATGAAAGGGACGGAAAGGTAGGGGGCAAGTGCGCAGACCAGAGCTCCATATTCGTCGCCCTCTGTAGGGCTGTCGGTATACCTGCAAGGGAAGTTTTCGGTATAAGGGTAAGACCAGCCTACATATCAAAGACCCTCTCTATCAAGAAAGGCTCCAGAGACCTCACTAAGGCTCAGCACTGCAGAGCGGAGTTCTGGGCAGGGAGATGGATACCCGCTGACCCCGCGGACGTGACCAAGATGAGGCTGAAGGAGAAGCTAAAAGGGGGAGACCCGAGACTGGAGTTCGCCAAGAGGTACCTCTTCGGGAACTGGGATCCTCACTGGGTAGCCTTCAACTGGCTCAGGGACGGAGACCTTGAGCCCAAGCAGGAGGTTCTAAAACCTATGCCCTTCTTCGGCTACCCTTACGCTGAGGTGAACGGATTTGCCCTCAACTACCTTGAGCCCGATAGCTTCGTTTACAGGATCGTCAAGGTGTAAACTATTCCTGTGGAATATAAGAGACTCGCTGAGTTCTACGCGAAGATAGAGGCAACCACCAGCAGAACCCAGATGACCGGGCTCCTCGTGGAGCTCTTTAAGGAAACTCCCCCAGAGCTTATAGACAAGGTCGTCTATCTATCGGTGGGCAGGATAGCACCCGAGTATACGGGGCTTGACTACAACTTCGGTGAAAAGCTCGCGATCAGGTCTCTCGCAGAGATCCTGGGGATAGACGAGCACAGCGTTGAAGAGAGGGTTGTAGAGCTGGGGGACCTGGGGGACGCGGGACAGAAACTTTACGAGGAGAAGGGCTTTCAACCCAAGGGGAGCCTGAGCGTAAAGGAGGTTTACGAGACCCTCTTGGAGATAGCAAAGACCTCCGGTGTGGGTGCATTAAAGAAGAAGTCCGAGCTATTCAAGAAACTCCTTTCAAAGGCTACTCCCCTGGAGGTCAAGTACCTCCTGAGGACTATAACGGAGAAGCTGAGGCTCGGGATGGGGGACAACACGGTGATGGACGCCCTCGCCGTAGCCTTTACGGGCGATCAGAAAAACAGAGTTCACATAGAGCGGGCTTACAACCTTTCCTCGGACCTCGGATACGTTGCCAGGGTTCTCGTGGAAAAGGGTCTGGAGGGTATCAAGGCCGTAAAGATAGAGGTGGGAAGACCGGTAAGACCTATGCTCGCCGAGAGGATGGCTATACCTTCCCTCATACTCAAGAAGCTGGGCGGAAGGTGCGGCGCCGAGTACAAGTACGACGGTGAGAGGATACAGGCACACAGGAAGGGGGACGAGTTCTGGCTCTACTCAAGGAGGCTTGAGAACATAACCCACCAGTTCCCTGATCTGATAGAGTTCTTAAAGGAGTCCATACCCCACGACTTCATAGTGGAGCTTGAATGCGTGGTCATAGACCCGGCGAGCGGTCAGATACAGCCCTTCCAGGTTCTCATGAACAGGAAGGTGAAGTACGTCAGTCGCTACCACATCTTAAAGTATCCCGTAGCCGGTTTTCTCTTTGACATACTCTATCTGGACGGGGAGGATCTTACGCTTAAGCCCTACCCCGAGAGGAGGGAGACCTTAGAGAGGGTCGTTAAGACCACCGACAGGGTAAACCTTGCCACCAGGAAGATAGTGGACAACGTAGAAGACCTGGAGGCTTTCTTCCACCAGGCTATTGAGGACGGATGCGAGGGGCTCGTATGCAAGTCTCTCGCCGAAAACTCCATATACGAAGCGGGGAAGAGGGGCTTCCTATGGATAAAGTACAAGAGGGACTACAAGTCACACTTAGCGGATACCCTTGACCTCGTTGTGGTGGGGGCTTTTTACGGGAAAGGGCAGAGAGCAGGGCACTTCGGTTCGCTCCTGATGGCGTGCTACGACCCAGAGACCGACCAGTTCAAGACGGTCTGCAAGGTTGGGACGGGTTTTACCGAGGACGACTTCAAGAAGCTTGAGGAGATATTAAAAGACCACAGGATAGACCACAGACACCCGAGGGTGAACTCCATAATCTCGGCGGACATCTGGTTTGAACCTTTCTTAGTCCTTGAGATAACGGGGGCTGAGCTCACCTACAGCCCGGTTCACACCTGCGCTTGGGACAAGGTAAAGCCCGGAAGGGGATTGGGGCTGAGGTTCCCGAGGTTCACGGGAAGGTACAGGTTTGACAAAAGACCCGAGGACGCCACCACCGAGAGGGAGATACTGGAGATGTTCCTCCAGCAGAAGCAGTACAGGGCTGTTTAAAGGAGGTGCAGAAAAAGGGGGACGGTAAAGAAACTCAAGAGTATCCCCAGGGTTATGGCGGACACCGCGAGCCTTTCATCAAGTCCGTACTTTATGGCGAGGACTCCCGCCATCACCATCGGAGGCATAGCGCTTTCCAGAAGTACGACCCTGTAGTTCAGGGTGTCAAGACCGAAGGTCTTAAGTCCGACCAGAACCAGCAGAGGAACTAAGAGCATCTTCAGGCTCACCGTCAGGAGTGCGTTCTTTATTGAGTCAAGCAGGTGTTTGGGGGAGAACTTCAAGCCAAGAGAGAACAACACCACGGGTATGAGGGACTTTCCCGTGGTGTCTATGAACACGGACAGGAAGGCTGGGATTTCCAGAGGTCTGCTCAGAAGGGCGAGCAGGAGAGCCACAAAGGGCGGAAATAGGATAACCTCCCGGAGGGAAAACCTTCCCGTGGCTATCAAGAACCCCACGGACACGACGAGCAGAAAGGAGCCGAGCTGGTCGTAGAGGACTGCGTACCTGAGACCTTCGTCCCCGAACAGAGCAAAGGTGAAAGGGTAGCCCATGAAGGCGGTGTTCCCGAAGGATGAGACGAGGACAAAAGCCTTCAGCGTCCTGTCCTCCATCTGCAGAAGTCTTCCCACAATGAAGGAGATCAGGAGGGAAAAGAGAATCACCAGCCAGGCTGATAGGACGACTCCCACGGCGTCAGCCGTCAGTTCAACCTCTCTGACCTTGCCGAAGACGAGAGCTGGCAGCGAGAAGTATATCACGTAGTTTATGAAGGCTCCCGCATCCTCCTCCCTGAAGACCCGAAGTAGTTTGAGTGCGTAAGCCAAGAGGAATATCAGGGCTACGAAAAGAACCCTTTCGTGCATGGGCTTTTTAGTATATCATTTACCCTGAAATGAACATAAATGCAGTGGTTGAAGAGGTAGCGAAGGTCGTAAGGGGGAAGGAGGAGGAGATAAGAAGGTCCCTTATATGCTTCCTCGCGGGGGGACACCTGCTCATAGAGGATATACCCGGTGTGGGGAAGACCACGCTCGCCCTTGCCCTGTCCAAAGCCATGAGCCTCAGCTTTGCGAGAATTCAGTTCACGAGCGACCTCCTTCCCTCGGACATAGTTGGGACATCGGTCTTTGATCAGTCCAAGAGGGAGTTCGTCTTCAAGGCTGGTCCCGTGTTCAACAACGTGGTTCTTGCGGACGAGATAAACAGGGCAACTCCCAAGACCCAGAGCGCCCTTCTGGAAGCTATGGCTGAGAGGCAGGTAACCGTTGACGGAACGACCTACGAACTTCCGGATCCCTTCTTCGTTATCGCAACACAGAACCCCATGGAGCACTACGGAACATACCCGCTTCCCGAGTCCCAGATGGACAGGTTCACCATGAGGCTCTCCATCGGATACCCGGACACGGACACTGAGAGGGACATAGTGATGGGTGTGAATCCCCTGGAGAAGGTGAGCACCGTAAAGGAGGTGGTCAGTGCACATGACATAAGGGAGGCTACAGAAGAGGTGAAGAAGGTGTACATATCGCCGGAAGTTGCTGAGCTCATAGTTTCCATAGTGTCCCAGACACGCTCGGATGCGAACATACTCCTCGGGGTATCCACGAGGGGGGCTATCCATCTGGCGAACTGCGCCCGCGCCTTAGCATACTCCAAGGACAGGGACTTTGTAGTCCCCGAGGATGTCCTTGAGATGGCGGTGCCAGTGCTATCCCACAGGTTGATAGTCAGGGAGGGGATGGACAAGGAGGAGGCTGTAAGCGAAGTACTCCAGAGAGTAGAGATCCCAAGGTAAAATATGAGCCATGTTCACACTCCTGATAGACATGGACGGTGTCCTCACTAAGGACAAGGAGTTCAACCCCTTTGAGCACGCCCCAGAGTTCATTAAAAGCCTCAAGGAGAAGGGTGTCCCGTTCCGTATAGTCTCTAACAACTCTACCCGTTCCCCAGACCTTATAGTCCACAAACTCAAGATAAAGGGCTTTGACATAAAACCGGGGGAGTTCATATCGCCCGTGGGTGTCCTCCCTGACTACCTGAGGGATAAGGGTATAAGCTCTATCTTTGTTATAGGGACGAGGATGCTCGCGGACTTCCTCAGGGAGTCTGGATTTGATGTCAGGGAGACCCACGATGTAGACGCGGTCGTTGTAGGTCAGGACAAGGAGATTGATTTTCTTAAATTGAAGACCGCCGTGTCGGCGGTGTTTCTGAACGGAGCTAAGATAGTCCCCGTGAACCTATCGCGGATAGTGAAGGACTCGGACGGTCTCTACTTCCCCGGAGCCGGCTCGGTCGCCCACATGCTCGCCTACACAACGAGATACGAAGAGGAACTCCCTAACCTGGGGAAGCCCTCGGCGGATTTCATAAAGCTCGCCCTTAAGGGTCTGCACACAGAGGAGGTTTACCTTATAAGTGACGACATATACACAGACCTGATGGGAGCAAAGGAGCTCGGTATAAAGACCATATTCATGACAACGGGCAAGTACAGGGAGGAGGAGCTCAAGAAGACGGACTTCAAGCCAGACTACATATTCCACAGTCTTCAGGAGCTTGAGAATAAAATATTTGAGTGGCTAAGTGGCTAACCCTTCTGCTGGCGCTGGTCTCCCTATCCCTGTCCGCAGAGATTCTCTCCAAAAGCCTTACGAGAGACGAGGAGGGAAACCTCATAGCGGAGGGAGACGTTGAGGCTGAGTACAGAGAGTACATCATAAGGGCGGACAGGGTAAAGTACAACCCTGCAACCAAGGAGGTATTCGCCTACGGCAACGTTTACGTAAAGAGAAAGGATGGGAGCCTTGAGGTTCTGGGAAAGGAAGCCTACATAGACCTGAAGGCTGAGTTGGGGTACTTCATAGACGCGGAGGGTAAGTTCAGAAAGTTCTACTTCAGTGCCAGGAAGATAGAGAAGGTGGGAGAGGAGGTATACCACATATACGACGGTGAGGTAACCACCTGTCCACCGGACAAGAAGGAGCTCAAGGTATGCTTCTGGAAGGCGAGGGTTTCCGACAGGTACGTATTCTCCTTTAGCAACTCTCTGAAGTTCTTCAGGGTTCCCTTCTTTTACAGCCCGGTGGTCGTGTTCCCCGTCGGGGACAGGAGGTCTGGTCTCCTACCTCCCATGATAGGGCAGAACACCTACAACAACCTCATATACATACAGCCCTTTTACTGGGCTATATCCAGGGACAGAGATGCGACCTTCACCCTTGATTACAGGGACAAGCAGGCTAAAGGCTTGCAGGTTGAGTACAGGCAGGCGTTTACGCTAAAGGATAGACTTTACTTCAGGCTCTCTTATTACAAGGAGCCTCTCCCTCCGGGTGAGTGGTGGGAGGGTAGAAACCTTCAGACGTTAAGGGAAAACAGGTTCAGGCTGGAATTCAACACGGGGTTTAAGAACTGGAAGTTCGGGCTTGACCTCCCCTCAGACCCCTACTTCTTTGAGGACGTTTACTTCACCCAGAAGAGGAGAACCGTCCCCTATACACTCTCCTACATAACCTACACCCGTATGGAAAGGGACTACTTCCTGTCCTTCAACCTAAGGAACTTTTACGACCTCACATCGGACGACAACGACGGGACATTAAACCTGCTCCCTGAGTTCGGCTTCTACTCAAGACCAAAGCAGGTGGGTTCCCTCTTCCTGAACCTCACGAGCACCTTCACGAACTTCTACCGGGAAGAGGGACTCAGGACGCAAAGGCTCGTGTTCACACCCCAGGTGGAGCTACCCATGAAGCTCTTCGGGATGAACAACTACGCAGGGCTAAAGCTAATAAATAACTTCTACTTCACCGAGGGCGAAGATTACCCTGACGAGAGGGTATCCTCCGTTTACTTTGAGGACAGACTACCCTTCTTCGGGGGCTTCTCCTGGAAAGGGTTGTCTTTTTCAAACGTGTTTGAGCTCGTATACTCCTTCTCACCTCAGAACTTCAACAACCCTCAGCTTGACAGCTTTGACGAGGTGACCAAGGAGAACAACATAAAGGCAAGGTACAGCTCAAGCCTGAGCTACGGGGGAAGAGCGGTTGCAAGCCTGTTCTTAGAGGGTGGATACAACCTGCTCAAGTCTTACAGGTTTCCCACCGACAGCAAGCTGGTTGAGAAGAGCCTGCTGCCCTTCAGAGCGATCCTCAGCCTCTACCCTACAGAGTGGCTCAGCCTTACAGAGGATGCCACGTACGATGCAAACCTTGGCGTACTCGCCAGGAGTGTCAGCTCGGCTAACCTGAAGGTGTGGAGGGCGAACCTGGGAGGGAGCTACGTGGTATCGCGAGACAGCGACAAAAAGAGGCTCTCAGACCAGTACACCCTCACAGGGGAGGTGAGCGTCAGCAGGTTTTTGATGGGGGGCTCTGTTACACGGGACAATGTGTCAAAGCGAGAGCTATACAGGAAGGTTTACCTCGGCGTTAAGGGAGCCTGCTGGTCCCTGACGGCAGACTACAGGAGAACATACTACGGCTCCGAGAAGGGCTACCTTAGGGAGGTGTTCGTGGTATTCAACATGTTCAACATGAAGGACTTTAAACTGCCACTGCGGAGGAAATGAGATCCTTGAGCTTCCTCGTCTGAGCCTCCACATCTTTTGCAGAGAATATGCCGGAGCCCACGACCACAACGTCCGCTCCAGCCCTGACCACCTCCACCACGTTATCCTCCTTGACACCTCCGTCTACCTCTATAAGACAGTCAGGATTTAGCCTGTCCCTCATGTCCCTGAGGAGCGAAAGCCTCTCAAGGGAACGCTCAATGAACCTCTGACCGCTGAAGCCGGGGTTAACGGACATAAGGAGAACATAGTCAGCATAATGGATAGCCTCCTCTACGGCTGAGAGGGGTGTTCCCGGATTAAGAACCACACCAGCCTTAGCCCCCAACTCTCTTATTAAGGTGAGCGTTCTGTGAATGTGGGGGACGTTCTCTATATGGACGCTGATCCACTTCGCTCCAGCCTCCACGAAGGAGGGTATGTACCTGTCTGGGTTCTCTATCATCAGGTGGGCGTCCACGGGGACGTTTACCCTCCTGCTTATGCTGGTGAGTATCTCTGGACCGACCGTTATGTTGGGAACGAAGTGCCCGTCCATGACGTCAAAGTGTATTATGTCCGCCCCACCCCTCAGTGTAGCCTCTATCTGCTCGCCTATGTTCCACCAGTCGCCTGCGAGTATAGAAGGTGCGAGGAGCTTCTCCATGACTTAAATATTAATCCATTTCGTCTGACAGGGAGTCCATCTCCTACTCAGCCTCCTCCTCTACCCTTATGAGGACGGGCTTGCCCACCACCACGGGAAGACCCTCTATCTCAGAGAGAGCCTTCTGCACATCAAGCTCGTAAGCCTTGTGGGTCAGAACTACGAGGGGGACTACGGGCTCACCCTTCCTGCCCGCGAGCTCACACACCATCTCCTTCTGGAGGACGGCGGCTATGCTTATGTTGAAGTCCGCCAAGACCCTTGAGATAGACGCGAGGACGCCCGGTCTGTCGGGAACGTCAAACCTGAGGTAGTATCTGCTGAAGAAGTTCTTCCTGACCTTTATGTCCGTATCCTCCCAGTCTATAGGCGTTACCTCTCCACCGTTCCCGGAGAGCAAAGACCTGCCTACATCAACTATGTCGGAAACGACCGCTGACGCGGTAGGCAGGGAACCGGCACCCTGTCCGTAGAACATGGTCTTACCCACGAAGTCGCCTTCTATCATGACGGCGTTGTAAACACCCGAGACTTTAGCGAGGGCTTCGTCCGAGTGTATGAAGGTGGGGTGAACCCTTATCTCAGCCTCCCCGCCAAACCTCTTCGCTATGGCGAGGAGCTTAAGGGTGTAGCCTAACTCCTTTCCCAGCTCCACGTCAAGCTTGTCCACGTCCCTTATGCCCTCAACGTGAACCTCCTCAAAGGGAAAGTACCTGCCGAAGGCTAAGGAGGCGAGGATGTTTATCTTGTGGGCTGCGTCCCATCCGTCTATGTCAAGGGAGGGGTCAGCCTCAGCGTAGCCCTTATCCGAAGCCTCCCTGAGAGCACTATCAAAGTCCAGGTTCTCCTCAAACATCCTCGTGAGTATGTAGTTGGTGGTTCCGTTAAGTATGCCGTATATGGTACCTATCCTGTTGCCCACGAGACCCTCCCTGAGAGCCTTTATGACGGGTATGCCCCCGCCGACGGAAGCCTCAAAGCCGACCCTAAGGTTTTTCTCCTGTGCCTTCAGGAATATCTCTTCACCTTCAAGGGCTAAGAGGTGCTTGTTCGCCGTTACGACGTGCTTCCCCCTATCAAGCGCCTCAAGTATCAACCTCTTCGCAAAGTCCTTGCCACCGACAAGCTCAACCACTATATCGCAGGACTCCAGGACTTCCTTGTAGTCGGTGGTTCTGACCTCTTCAGGGACGTTGAACTCCCTCTTCCTGCTCCAGTCAAGGTCTGCGACCTTCCTGAGCTCAAAATCTATGCCTGTCTTCTTCCTGAGGACTTCCCTGTTCCCAAGGAGCAACCTTGCCGTCCCGGTGCCGACAACACCGCAGCCTACTATGCCCACGCTTACCTTCACAGCCCTTATATGATAACCTCTTTGGCATTTCCCTGCGCCGTAAAAGTGGTGGGTTAGTGTTTACTAAACTACACCGCCGAAGGCGGTTTTATGAGAGAATTAAAGAAAAGGAGGATGTCATGCTTGTATTGCTCATCACCCTCTTTTTCAGCCTGAGCGTCTTCTCCCAGCATATACCCGGAGCTTTCGGCATTGACTTCGGCACCCACATAAAGGACATAGACGTGGTGGACGAGAGCAAGACCTCCGGCGGAACGGTGGTGTACATAGTCTTACCGCCCCACAGGGTTCCCTTTGTGAAAACTTACGCGGTGGAGACTACACCCAGGAGCAAAAAGGTTTACGCCATATGGGGTAGGGGAGAGGTCTCCAGCAAGGAGGAGTGCGTCCAGCTCGTTGAGGACGTTGCGAAGCGTATGGAAAAGGAGTTCGGGGTTAAGAAGAAGAAGCCTCCCTTCAAGGCGATAGGCTACTACTTCGTTGCGGGAAACAGGTTTGCAATAGTCAAGTGCCTTAACGACAACGGAGCGTGGAACATATACCTCCAGTTCTACGATGGAGAGCTTGAGGAGCTTGCAAAGCGCGAGCAACAGGAATTAAACAAGGACAGGTGATCACCAGTAGGGTATCTCCTCCATCTGGAAGAGGAAGCTGAAGGGCACGGCGAGACCGCTTATGTACGCTGTCCCGGGTTTAAGGAATGGCAGGAGGTTGAAGACGTCCTCCCTTGATTGCTCAAAGAAGGGGGAGACAGCATCAAGGTCGTTCCTCGTTATGAGCTTGAATATGACCTGGGTGTTCAGCTGGGAGAGTATGAACTTGCTTATGTTGGCGGGTCTCTGGGTAACCGCTATCAGACCGAGCCTGAGCTTTCTGCCCTCCATGGCTATCCTTCTGGCGCTCAGGTAAGCGAGGTTCTCCCTGCCAGCCTGGACTTCCACCGTACCCCTTTCGGGGGCGAAGTTGTGAGCTTCCTCAAGGACTATCAGCCTGTCAGCAGGACTGCCCTTTGCCTCCTTGAGTATCTCTCTCATAACGAGTCCCGCCACGTTTATCCTCGTCTCCGTTATGTCCACATCCTTGTAGCTGTAGATAACCACTCTCTCAGGAGCCTTCAGGGAGCTTTTCAGCTGGGAAACAACTTCCGGTTGTAGTTTTACCGACTCCTCACCGTAGGTTCTCTTCCAGAATTCCAGAAGGTCTATCAGCGTTTCTCTGAGGCGCTTGTCCTTCACATGCAGGGAGGCTTCCTTCACAAGCGTCTCAAGGCTCTTCTTTCCGAGACCGCTCCTCTCCAGCTCCGGCTTAAGGTGTTTTCTGAAGAAGGACATGAGTTCCTTCTCGTCCGTTGAGCGCTCGCTTATGGACAGTCCGCTATCCCTGAGCAACCTCTTCAGGTCATCGCCATCAACGGGCATCAGGACGTTAGGCAGCTGAACGTTCCTCACGTCCCCCAGCTCCTTCAGGTCTTCGTAGTATTCACCGTACATATCAAATACGAACACCCGTGTGGGCTCCCTAAAGTTTTTGAGCACCTTCTTCACGAAGGTGGTCTTCCCGGAGCCCGTAGTCCCTATCACAGCCATGTGCATGGAGACCACCTTGTCCATGTCCAGGAACGCCTTCACCTGAGTGCCCTGGAGCACACCCAGATAGGTGGGGAACTTCATGTCATAGCCTGAGTGGTTCTTGAGCAGGATAGCCCTGAGGGAGTTCTCCTCAACCTCCAGGATTTCAACTGGAGAGCCCGCCTTCACCGGCCTTATGGGTGTCTTGAAGAGGTTCCTCTCTGCCTCGTACTCGCCGAGAACCTCAAACCTCGCCACCTTCAGCTCAGCCCCCTCCTGAAACCTCGCGAACAGGCTCGCCACCCTCCACCCTTCTTCATGCTCGGAGAAAACTCTTCCAAGGAAGGCTGAGTCTCCAAGACCCTCCTCGTCCAGCGTGCTCAGGGAGAGGTTCACGGAGCGCACATCAAAGAGCCTGCCCAGGAAGAAGCTTCCTTCGCCCGCCGGTATCTTTACGTAGGTCTGCTCCTGAATATCCTTAACCAGAAGAACCTTCCCCTCCCGCGCGGTGTCCAGGCTGACCACGAAGGCTACCGTCTTTGAGAAATCGTAGGAGAGCCTCTTTATCTCTTCAAACTCCCTCTCAAGCTCTTTAACCCCTTTGGGGTCTTTAAGGTAAACCGCCGTCTCTATGTTCCCCTCCCTGTAAAGTCCGGACTGGGTAACGTTGGCAGATCCGACGAGAGCCTTCTTTCCATCAACCACAACGAACTTGGCATGAAGTCTAGGGTTCAGGTATACGCTCCCACCAGCCTCCTCCACAGCCCTGAAGACCTGGGGGTCTGTTATCTGAAGGTCTTCGTAAGAGGACGCCCTGATTATGACCTCAAGCCTCACACCCTCCTTCAGGAGCGAGAGGAGTTCTTTAAGGACGCTCCCCTTTATCCACGCAGAGGAGAGCTTCACGCTCTCTGTAGCTTCCGAGAAAAGCTTCCTAAGTCTATCGTGTATCTCCTCTCCCCGGAGGATTTCCATACTTTAAGTTTATCGCTCTTTAAGGTTTATCTTCTCCTCAATAACGTAAGGCTTCTCACCCCTGGACTCGTAGTAGGTTCTCACTATAAGCTCCGCTATCACCCCCGTGGAGATGAGCTGAATGCCGGCGAGTATCAGAAGGACTCCCAGTATGAGCAGAGGTCTTCCACCTATGTCGGCTCCCGTGAAGAGCTTTAGGAAGGTAAGGTAGAGCTCTATCAGGATACCCACCGAAAGAAGGATAAAACCGAACCCACCGAAAACATAGAGGGGCTTGGTTATATACTCGTTCAGGAACTTTACAAGGAAGATGTCAAGGATAACCCTCACAGTCCTCCCTATGCCATACTTTGACCTGCCGTACAGCCTTGGGTGGTGCCTGACCGGGATCTCGGTTACTCTCGCCCCGAACCTCTTGGCGAGAGCGGGGAGGAACCTGTGCATGTCCCCGTAGAGCCTGTACCTTTTCGCTATATCAGCCCTGTAGGCTTTAAGGGTGCAACCGTAGTCGTGGAGCTCAACGCCCGTTACCTTGGATATTATCCAGTTGGCTATCTTTGAAGGCAGTTTCCTTGAGAGGAACGGATCCTTCCTGTCCTTCCTCCAGCCGCTCACTATGTCATAGCCCTCCCTCATCTTCTCCAGCAGCCGGGGTATGTCCTCGGGGTCGTTCTGGAGGTCTGCGTCCATCGTTATTATCACATCCCCCTCGGCGTATTCAAAGCCTGCGTACATAGCAGCCGTCTGTCCGTAGTTCCTCCTGAACCTTATGACCTTCACCCTCTTATCCTTCTCCGCTATCTCCTTGAGAACCTCCGGGGTTCGGTCGTAGCTCCCGTCATCCACGAACACTATCTCGTAATCTTCACCGAGGGAGTCCAGCACGCCCTTTAACCTCTCGTAGAGGACGGGGATGTTCTCCTCCTCGTTGTAAGCCGGTATAACGACCGAGATCATATGTACTTCCCCTCACTATGGAGGACGACCTTTATAACTCCTTCCTCTTCCCCCACGTCCTTCACCTTATAGTCTAAAAAGTTTATCCTGTTGAGGTCTTCTGGGGATACCTTCATCTCAAGTATATACCTGAAGGTATAAGCTCTGTGGGGCAGGGTGTTTATAACCCTCTTTCCTTTGCGGTAGTATTCAAAGACCACCCTTCGGGTGGTGGGAGGGAAATCAACTACCTTCCTGTCCTCTGAGGAGAGGAAGTCGTATACAACCTCCCCATCAAACAGCCCCGAGAGTAGCCCTTCAAGGTGCCTCCTCCAGAATCTCCTGAGGTTTCCCCCCTCGTAAGGGGTTTTCCATTCCAGCTCATAGTACGGGACGAGGTCTCCAGCCCCCATAACACCGAGCAGTGGAGAGAACACGAGGGCGTTCTCCTCTATGTGCCTTTGGATCTTTGAGGGAAGAGCCCAGAAGCTAAGCTCCTCCCAGAACTTGCTCTTGTACCTCCTGTAAGCGGGCGCCAGGGGAGCGGTCTTTACCCCGAAGTGTCTCAGCACGGACTCCCTGAGCGGGTTTAGCTGTGGGAATCTGTTCCCCTCGCCCTCGTTCCACACCTCGGAGAGGTCCCTCTTGACGATGTCCATCTTGGTCTGCTTTCTGCTCCAGGGCAGCAGGTATAAAGCCATAGAAGTATTATAAGGGTAAGCTTATATCCTTATGGTAGAATTTCTCCATGCCCAGAAAGAAGACGCTCAGAGACGTTGACGTAAACGGCAAAAGGGTCTTGGTTAGGGTTGACTTCAACGTTCCCATAGATGAGCAGGGGAACATCATTGACGACACACGCATAAGGGCAAGCCTCCCGACGATAGAGTACCTTCTGGACGCCAAGGCAAAGATAGTCCTGATGTCCCATCTGGACAGACCCAAGGGGAGAGACCCCAGATTCAGCCTCGCCCCTGTGGCGAAGAGGCTCTCCCGCTTCATAGAGAGGGAAGTGGAGTTAGCTCCCGACTGCGTAGGCGATGAGGTGAAGAGGAAGGTAGAGTCCATGTCCGAGGGGGATGTCCTCCTCCTTGAAAACCTTCGCTTTCACGAGGGTGAGACTAAGGGAGATGAGAAGTTCGCAAGGGAGCTGGCAGGTCTCGGAGAGGTTTACGTCAACGATGCCTTCGGCACATGTCACAGGAAGCACACCTCCGTTTACCTCGTTCCCAAATTTCTCAAACCGGCGGTGATGGGCTTCCTCTTAGAGAAAGAGATAAACTACTTTGAGCAGGCGATGATAAATCCCCAGAGACCGGTGGTCGCCATACTCGGCGGGGCTAAGGTCTCCACAAAGCTGGGGATAATAAAGAACCTCCTCAAGAGGGTTGACAAGCTCTTCATAGGCGGGGCTATGGCTTTCACCTTTATAAAGGCTATGGGATACAAGGTGGGTGGCTCGCTGGTTGAGGAGGAGCTGATACCCACAGCCCTTGACATACTTGAGGTCGCAAAGAAGTTAGAGGTTAAGCTATACCTGCCGGTTGACTTCGTTATAGGTCAGGAGGTTTCCGATAACACACCCACAAAGGTGGTTCCCTGGCAGGAGATACCCAGCGGTTGGAAGGGGCTTGACATAGGGCACGTATCCGTGGAACTGCTCTCCGAGGTAATATCGGACGCCCAGACGATAGTCTGGAACGGTCCCATGGGCGTATTTGAGCTGGACAGGTTCAAGAACGGAACCTTTGAAACGGCAAAGCTCGTAGCCCAGTCGCCTGCTCTCACCATAGCCGGAGGTGGGGACACAGACCACGCCATACATAAGGCAGGCGTTTACAACGCCATAGACTTCGTGTCCACGGGAGGAGGAGCATTCCTTGAGCTCCTTGAGGGGAACACCCTACCCTGTCTTGAAGTGCTTGACGATAGAGAGTGAACCATGGAGAGGATAGAGGAGCTCGTTCAGGCAGCTAAGGAGGCAGCCCTCATAGGGGGTATAGTCCTGAAGGAGAACTTCCGCAAGGTAAGGGAGGAGAACATAGAGGAGAAGGCTGAGAAAGACTTCGTAAGCTACGTGGACAAGACCTCAGAGCAGAGGATAAGGGACTTCCTAAGCAAGAAGTTCCCCGGGCACCTCGTGGTGGGAGAGGAGGAAGGAGGAAGGGACGAGGGTGAGTACGTCTGGTACATAGACCCCCTTGACGGAACCAAGAACTACATAGCCGGCTTTCCTATATTCGGCGTCTCCGTGGGTTTGATCCACGAGGGAGAGCCCGTGGTGGGGGCTGTCTACCTGCCCGCTTTCAACTCCCTGTACTGGGCAGGGAAAGGACTGGGTGCTTATAAGGACGGAAAACCGATAAGGGTGAGTCAGACCTCCGACGTGAGGTTCTCCGTGGTAGCCTACGGCTTCCCCTCCAGGGCTAAGAGGAAGCTTGATACTTACTGGTTCATATTCAAGGAGGTGTTTGACAAGGTCGCCGCCATGAGAAGACCGGGGGCGGCAGCCGTTGACCTGTGCTTCGTGGCGGAGGGTGTGTTTGAAGGTCTTATGGAGTTTGAGCTCCACCCGTGGGACATAAACGCAGGAATTGTTATACTAAAAGAAGCAGGGGGTAATTACAGGGTTATGGAGAACAACTCCAAGAGGGATATAGTAGCGTCAAACGGAAGGATCCAGGGCTTCCTTGAGGAAGTGGTTGGAAGGTACCTGTAGGAGGGCTGGTTTGAAGATCCTCGTTCCGGTTGATTTCTCGGACATAACCAACGTAGTCCTCAGGGTCGTAAAGAGGATAGCGGAAGCCCACGGAGGAGAGGTGGTTCTCTTTCACGCGGTATCGCCCGCCGTGTACATACCCTACCCGGAAAGCCTCACGGTAGACGTGATAGACGTGAGAATACTCCAGGAGATAGAGGAGAGCAAGAAGAAGGAGGCAGAGGAGAAACTGAAAGGTTTCACGGACTTCCTCAAACCCGTCCCGTCAATGGTCATCGTTGATATAGGCGACCCGAGAGACCTAATACTGGAAGCGGAGGAAAAGGAGAGCCCTGACCTACTGGTCATAGGCAGTCACAAGAAGGGTCTCGTTGAGAAGATACTCATAGGCTCAACGGCTGAAAAGGTGGTTAAACATTCCAAAAAGCCAGTCCTTGTCATAAAGGGGTCTGAACCAACATTCTCCAAGAAGGTTCTCATAGCCTACGACTTCTCAAAGACAGCAGAGAAGACGGTTGATTTCGCCCTGAAGTTCCTTAAACCATTCAAGCTCAAGGTAGAGATACTCCACATAGACGAGCCCATAGACATACCTGTGGTTGAAAAGATAGGTGAGGCATTGTACGAGAAGTACAGGTCTGAGAAGAGAAACTACGTTGAGAAGCTCAAGGAGAGGTTCTCCTCCGAAGGCTTTGAGGTCTCCACCAGCTTCGTCAGTGCGAGAAACCCTTCAGAAGCCATAGTTACCTTCGTGAAGGAAAACCCGGACATAGAACTCCTGATGATGGGAAGCAGGGGTCTGTCGGGGCTTAAGAGGATACTCCTCGGTAGCACGTCCACCGAAGTATTCAGGAAGGTGGACATACCCATACTCATATACAAGGAAGAAGCAGAATGAAAAGACTTGTGTTGCTCATAAGCCTGCTTGCAGGCTTCTCTTACGGAAACTACTACTTTGATTACCTCATGTGCAGGTATCTATCCAGCAAACCGAAGGAGGCAGAGCTATTCTGCCTTCAGGCTGTTGAGGAAAAGCCCACGCCTTCTCTGTACATGGACACCATAAGGCTTGAGGTCTCCCTTAAGAACACGAAGAAGGCTCTTGAGCTTGCACAGGAGTATATGAAGCGTTATCCCAACAGGGCTGAACCCTACATAGCCCTGTACAGCATATACAGGCTAAAGGGCGACAGGAAGAAGGCTATAGAAGTCCTTGAAAAAGCCCGTAAGAAGTTCCCAAAGAACAAGGAGATCTTCATATTCCTTGCGGACGAGTACATAAAGTCAGGACGGATGAAGGAGGCTAAGGAAGTCCTCCAGAGGTTTGCAGAGCTCAGTCCGAACAACCCCTTTCCCTACTACCTACTGGGGCAGCTCTACCTGAGCGAAGGCAAGGTGGACAGGGCTATTGAGTACTTACAGAGGGCTCTTGACATAAGGAAGACCTTTGAGGCAGCCTTCGTAACCCTGGGGAAGATATACGAGAGGAGCGAGAGGTTCTCGGAAGCGGAGAAGCTTTACAGGAGCATACTTAAGGAAGACCCGAACAACCGCTCAGCCCTTGAGAAGCTCGCCCAGCTTTACATGGCGACCGGGAGGATTCAGGAGGCTAAGGAGCTCTACGAGAGGCTTTACAGGATAGACCCCACCAACTACCAGTACAAACACCAGTTTGCCGTAACGCTCCTGCAGTCGGGGGAGTTTGAGAGGGCAAAGGAGATCCTGGCTGAGCTGTACAGGCTTCATCCGGAAGACCTGAACGTATCCTACTCTTACGCCCTCGCCCTGGAGCTCACAGGGAACCCCGAAAAGGCTCTTGAGATATACGAGAAGCTCCACAAGCTCGTCCCCAAGAATCAGAGGATAATTGAGAGGCTCGCCAACACCTACATAATCCTCGGCAGATATAAGGAGGCTGAAGAGCTTATAGAGAAGGGTCTTCAGCTGAACCCTGCAAATGTGAAACTCCTCATGCTCAAGGCAAACCTATACATAGATGAGAAGAGGTACGAGGAGGCTGTGAAGGTTCTTGACAGGGCTATATCCCTCGCACCGAGAGAGTACAGGGCTTACTTTCTCAAAGCCATAGCTCTGGACTACTTAGGGAGAACCATAGAGGCTGAGGAGAGCCTCAGGAAGGCAATGGAGCTCAACCCTGAAGACCCCGACCTATACAACCACCTCGGCTACTCGCTCCTGATGTGGTACGGAAGCGCGAGGGTTGATGAGGCGGAGCAGCTTATAAGGAAGGCGCTCAGCAAAGAGCTGGACAACCCCGCCTACATAGACAGCATGGGCTGGGTTTACTATCTCAAGGGAGATTACGAGAAAGCTATCCAGTTTTTGCTGGACGCCCTCAGGCGCGCCTACGATGACCCGGTAGTGAACGAACACGTCGGAGACGTCCTGCTGAAGATGGGTTATAAGGAAGAGGCTAAGAGGTACTACGAGTCAGCGCTCAAGCTACTGGACGAGGGCAAGGAGGGTGAGAAGGGACAGAGGGAGAGACTCCTTGAAAAGCTCAAGAACTTGTAAGATAATAACTCTATGAAAAGAGATTTCGTTGACCTCTGGAACATAGATCCCGATGAAGCCTGGTACATAGTCAAGAGAACGGGAAACGTAAAGGAGGGGAGGGAAGAGCTCAGCGACGTACTCAGGGGAAAGAACTTAGCCCTGCTCTTTACCAAGCCCTCCACGAGAACAAGGGTGTCCTTTGAAGTAGCTATAAACCAGATGGGAGGAAACTCCCTCTTCCTTCAGGAGGGTCAGCTTCAGCTATCAAGGGGAGAGGACGTAAGGGATACGGCAAGAACCCTATCAAGGTATGTGGAGGGCGTTATAGTCAGAAACCACTCCCACACGTGGCTTGAGGAGTTCGCCAAGTGGGCTACCGTGCCCGTTATAAACGCCCTGACCGACAAGTCCCACCCATGCCAGCTCCTGAGCGATGTGTTCACCCTTTATGAGAGGTTTAGAGAGGAAGTGAAGGATATAAAGATCGCCTACGTGGGGGACGGTAACAACGTTTGCAACACGTGGCTCGTGGCGGCAGGGTTGTTCGGGCTGAACCTCTTTGTGGCTACGCCCGAAGGTTACGGACCAGACAGTTACTACCTTCAGGCTGGTCAGGATCTCAGCAACTTCACCGGGGGAAACATATACCTGACGACAAACCCTATTGAGGCGGTCAGAGAGGCTGATGTGGTTTACACGGACGTCTGGCTGAGCATGGGCGATGACAGGGACGAGGAAAAGTTGAACGCTCTCAGACCCTATCAGGTGAACGAAGAGCTGCTCTCCCACGCCAAGGAGAGCGTCCTAGTAATGCACTGCTTACCCGCCAAGAAGGGCGAGGAGATAACCGAAGAGGTCTTTGAGAGATACTCCGACTTCATATTCACCCAGGCTGAAAACAGGCTCCACACCCAGAAGGTTCTGATGGAGTTCCTCTTTGAAAAGTCCTGAAGCTACTCAACGGTGACCGTCTTGGCAAGGTTCCTCGGCTGGTCAACGTCAAGTCCCAGCTTACTGGCTATGTGGTAAGCGAGGAGTTGCAGGGGAACAACGCTCACGAAGGGTGTGAAGTCCTCCTCAACGGAGGGTATACCCACAAACTCCGTGGACAGCTTCTCCACCTTATCGTCCCCTTCAAACCCAACGCCTATAACTATACCCTTACGGGTTCTGACCTCCTCTATGTTGGCGAGGGTCTTGTCGTGCACCCTGTCCTGGGGCGCTATCACGACCACGGGCATGTTTTCGTCTATCAGGGCTATGGGTCCGTGCTTCATCTCGCCCGCAGGGTATCCCTCCGCGTGTATGTAGGATATCTCCTTCAGTTTCAAGGCTCCCTCAAGGGCTATCGGAAAGCTCAGATACCTACCCAGGTAAAGGAAGTCTTTCTTCTTCATGTACTTATCTGCGAGCTTCTCCACACCCTCGGACTTCTCAAGGGCTTCCTCTATCTTCGCGGGCACCTTCATCAGCTCGGACAGAAGTTTCTCACCTTCATCGTGTTCAAGGGACGCAAGGTAGTAAAGGGCTGCGAGTTGAGCTGTAAAGGTCTTCGTCGCGGCAACACCTATCTCGGGACCCGCGTGGGTGTGGAAGGTAAAGTCCGACTCCCTGTCTATAGAGCTTCCGACAACGTTCACAACCGAGAGGGTTCTCGCCCCCTTATCCTTCGCATAGTTAACCGCAAACTTCGTATCTATCGTCTCCCCCGACTGGGATATAGCTACGATGAGGTCTTCCTCACCGACAGGGTAGTCCGCATAACGGAACTCCGAAGCGTAAACCACCTCGGTTGGTACACCCGTTAGCTTCTCCATCCAGAACTTCCCGATCAGACCGGCGTGGTACGATGTCCCACAGGCTATTATCAAAGCCCTCCGGAACTCCTTCAGTGAAAAGGGAGGTCTTTCTCCCGAGGATACGAGACCTCTAACCGTGTCTCCAACAGCCTTGGGCTGTTCGTATATCTCCTTGAGCATGAAGTGCTTAAAGCCAGACTTCTCGGCAGATATTATGTCCCAGGGAACCTCCATTACTTCCTTAGTCACTGGGTTTCCGTGGAAGTCGTATATGTTCACCCCATCTGGGGTTATATCGGCGACCTCCCCGTCGCTCAGGGTAACTATCTTCCTCGTGTAGGGAAGGATCGCGGGTATGTCCGAAGCTAAGAAGTTCTCGCCCTCGCCTATACCAACCACCAGAGGACTACCCTGCTTAACCCCTACTATCCTGTTCGGCTCGTGGGCTGTTATGACCGCAAAGGCGAATGCTCCCCTCAGCCTGCCAACAACCTCAAGAACGGCGTCCAGGAGGTCTCCCCTGTAGCTTCTGGCTATAAGGTGCGCTATGACCTCCGTATCCGTCCCGGAACGAAAGTGGACGCCTTCCCCTTCAAGCTCTCGCTTCAGCTCAAGGTAGTTCTCAACTATGCCGTTGTGGACTACTGCGAACTCTTCCTTGGAATCAGTGTGGGGGTGGGCGTTTTCGGTTGAGGGCTCACCGTGGGTTGCCCACCTCGTATGTCCTATGCCAGTCTTACCCTTATAAGGTTTCCCCCACAGGCTCTTAACGAGCTCCCTTATCTTCCCGACCTTCTTCTCAACCACGAGCTTACCGTCCTCTATAAGGGCTACCCCGGCGGAGTCGTATCCCCTGTACTCCAACCTCTCAAGCCCCCCAAGTATCAGGGGAAGGGCAGCTTCCCTACCCGTGTAACCTATAATTCCACACATGCCTCTATTCTACCCTCCCAACGGGCATTATGTACAAAGGTTCTTCATCCCTCCTCGCACCAACAACTTCCTTCAGTTCCTCATCGTAGAAGGCTCCTATGACAACAGTGCCAAGACCGAGCGCCGTCGCCTGAAGGTAAAGGTTCTGTCCCGCATGACCCACCTCGTTGAAGACATACCTTATACCCCTTCTGCCGTACTTAACGGTCGTCCTCTCAAAGAGGGCAAAGAAGAAAACCAGCAGGGGTGCTGAGAGGACAGCCTCCTGGTTCAGAGCGGCAGCGTACACCTCTGGAACGAAGTTCCCCAGCTTGATGTCCAGCAGCGAGTGCCTGTGGGGATCGTACCTGTATATACCGGTCTCAATGCCCTCAACCTTTACAGCATGGAGGTAAAGCTCAAGGGGGTAGAGAGCTCCGGCGGAAGGGGCTGTTCGGAAGCCGTAAGGGTCTGTTACCCCCTGGGCAGCCCAGAGAAGCTGAGATAACTCTTCCAGTGTTATGGGTTCGGGAAGGTAGCTCCTGACCGACCTCCTCCTCAGCAGAGCCTCCTCAAGGGTTAGCTGCCCTCTGTAAGTCGGCTGGGGAAGTCTAAGCCCCATAGTTAAAAGATAGAGCTGGGATAAAATATTTACCATGTTTTGGCAGAAGGGAGCTAAAGAACTCGTAGAGCTTATGAAAAAGGGCGAGCTAAAGCCTACCGAAGCGGTTGAGTCCTTTTTCAAGAGGTTTGAGGATACAGAGGAGAAGGTTAAAGCCTTCATAACGCCCCTCTACGAGGAGGGAATTGAAAGGGCAAAGGAGCTTGAGAAGGGTAAACCGGAGGGAAAGCTGTTCGGTCTGCCCGTGGCTGTAAAGGACAACATCCTCATAAAGGACGGCAGGACGACCTGTGCCTCAAGGATACTTGAAAACTTCGTATCTCCCTACGATGCTACGGTTATAGAACGCTTGAGGAGGGAGGGAGCTATCTTCGTGGGAAAAACAAACATGGACGAATTTGCCATGGGTTCCTCCACGGAACACTCCGCCTTCTTTCCCACGAGAAACCCATGGGATAGAGATAGGGTTCCGGGAGGCTCTTCGGGAGGCTCTGCAGCGAGCGTAGCTGTCGGCTCATCTCCCGTAGCTCTGGGTTCCGACACAGGTGGTTCCATAAGACAGCCTGCGAGCTTCTGCGGGGTTATAGGTATAAAACCCACCTACGGTAGGGTCTCCAGGTATGGGCTCGTAGCCTTCGCCTCCTCCTTAGACCAGATAGGGGTGTTCGCCCGAAGGACGGAGGACGTAGCCCTCCTGCTTGAGGTAATAAGCGGGCACGATCCTAAGGATTCAACCTCCGCCAGGGTTCCAGTTCCGGAGTTTGGAAAGGAGCTCGGCAAGGAAATTAAAGGGCTCAGGATAGGTCTCCCCAAGGAGTTCTTTGAGTTTGAGGTTCAGGATGAGGTAAGGGAGAGGTTCCAGGGTTTCGTTGACGAGCTGGAGAGTCTGGGGTGTGAGTTCGTGGAGGTCTCACTGCCCCACATCAAGTACGCCATACCAGCCTACTACATAGTGGCTCCCTCCGAGGCTTCTTCTAACCTTGCCAGGTACGACGGCGTTAGGTACGGCCACAGGGCTGAGAAGTACAGAGACCTGCTTGAGATGTACTCCAAGACGAGGGATGAGGGCTTCGGAGCAGAGGTAAAGAGGAGGATAATGCTCGGCACCTTCGCCCTGTCAGCAGGTTACTACGACGCCTACTACCTTAAAGCCCAGAAGGTAAGGAGACTAATATACGATGACTTCATGAAAGCCTTTGAAAGGGTTGACCTCATAGCGAGCCCCACAACGCCGACGCTACCCTTTAAGCTGGGGGAGAGGCTTGAAAACCCCATAGAGATGTACCTGTCGGACGTTTTAACGGTGCCGGTGAACCTCGCCGGCCTTCCGGGAATATCTGTGCCCATAGGTATGGCTCAAGGGTTGCCTGTAGGAGGACAGCTGATAGGCAAGCCCTGGGACGAGGCTACCCTGCTGAGGGTTTCCTACGCATGGGAGACCGTATCAAAGCACTACGAGCTCTTCCCCGAGATATGAGGATCCTGTCCTTAGACACCTCCTTCTCCTTCTTCAACCTCTCGGTCGTTGAGGAGGGCAGGGTAAAACTCCTCCACTACATAGACTCTAAGCGCAAGACCCTTGAGAACCTGCCCCTCGTTCTCTCGGAGCTGTGCCTTAAGCCAGAGGAGTTTGACGCCTTCGCCGTCTCCATCGGTGTCGGTTACCTGACCTCCCTGAGAATAGGGGTTACCTTCGTTAAAACGCTCGCTTACAGCCTTAAGAAACCCGTAGTGTCCTACGAGAACCTCTACCTGCTGGGCGCGAACACCCCATTCAAGGGTCAGAAAGTCCCCTACCTGAGGGTCAGTACAAACCTCTTTTACAGAACATTTAGGGACTCGGAGGTGTCTGAGGTAAAGATATACAGGGAAGAGGAATTAAAAGGTCTGGGGGTATCCCTGGAGATGTTCTCAAAGGACAGGCTCGGAGAGGAGCAGTTCTACTATCCCTTCTTTCCCTTCTCAGCTTACGGAGGCGTTTACGCCCACAGGCACCTGAAGAAGAACCCTCAGGGCGAAAACCTCTTTGAGATAGAACCCCTCTATTTGAAGCCTCCCGTTTAAGTTATCTCCTCTTCTCCCGGCTTGAAGCCTTCTCCAGGGGAGGGAGCACCCGTAGGAGGCTCACCTTTCGTTAGCAACAGGGTGAAGCAGTATATGTTCAGCCCGAGTATAAGACCCCAAGAGAGTATCATGAATAGGAAGGCGTCCCCGTCCATGCCTTCAATTGTATCTCACAACCCTTACCCTTTCCAGAGTTATCAACCCACCCTCCAGGAAGGAGGAGAGCTCTGGCAGAACCTCCTCTATCCTCTCCTCGCAATCTATGACCTCTATTACAACCGGCAGGTCTGAGGATAGCTTGAGGATACTCTGTCTGTGAAGAACCGAGGACTTCCCGTATCCCATTATCCCTCTGAAGACGGTGACCCCGGCGATACCCCTCTCCCTGCAGAACTCCGTTATGAACTTGTAGAGGGGCTTTCCCTCACGCCTGTCGTTCTCTCCTATGAATATCCTGACGAGTAGAGCCTCCTCACACTTCACAGCACCCTCCCGAGGTTGTAGCCCAAAAGGGTCATTGATATACCCACTGCGTTGGTTCCAAGGACGTAAAGCAGCAACTTGGTTATCTCACCGTCCATCAAGAGGCTGTAGCTCTCGTAGGAGAAGGTGGAAAACGTGGTCAACCCTCCAAGAAAGCCCGTAATTATCACAGCTCTCAGCTCGGGCGAAAGGGTCATGCGTTCCACAAGGTAGGAGAAGGCGAGCCCTATAAGAAAAGCCCCAACGAGGTTTACGAAGAGGGTGCCGAGGGGAAACTCAATGCCCGCTTTCTCCTGAACGAGCCTTGAAAGCAGGTACCTGAGAACGGAACCGACGGCTCCCCCCAAAGCCACAGAAATCAGTATTCCCATACCTTCGCCTCTTCCAGACTTATCAGTTTTCCTTCAAGGAGTTCCCTCATACTCTCTATAACGGAGAGGGACTTCTCTTCTTCCTCAACGAACTCAACAACCACGGGCAGGTCGTAGGACAGGGCTTCTATACCCTCGTAATGAAACTCCCCAGAGGTGCCGTAACCTAGGATAGCCTTAAGAACGGTGGCACCGGAAACCCCCTCGGTACGCAGGCGCTCAACCACCTCCCTGTACAGGGGTTTTCCACCGAATTCTTCCATCTCCCTCAGGAATATGCGAACGAGAACAGCCATCGGCTTTATTTTAAAATCTTCAATATGGAGAAGGATATAGTTCTTGAGGTTAACGGAAAGAGGGTTAGGCTGAAGGACTTTCCCATGAGGGCGCTCAAGGGTACCATTTTGGGCTTTATAAAGAGCCTTAACCTTGAAGAGGAGCCCAAGGATATAAGGATAGAGATCAAGCTTGATGAAAAGGACAGCGGAAACCCTTGAGTTCACCGTATCGGAGGAGCAGGCGGGCGAACGCTTAGATACCTTCTTAGCCAAGGCTTACCCGGAGCTGTCAAGGAGCTACATAAAGAGGCTTATAGAGGAAGGCTTCGCCTTGGTTGAGGGAAAGGTAAGAAAGCCCTCTTACAGGGTTAAGGAGGGGGACAGAGTTACCCTCTCAGTTCCGGAGCCGGAGCCCCTTGAGGTCAAACCTGAGGACATACCCATAGAGGTAGTTTACGAGGACAGGGACGTGGTCGTTATAGTAAAACCCTGCGGGCTTGTGGTTCACCCCTCACCGGGATACACCAGCGGAACGCTGGTCAACGCTCTCCTGTATCACATCAAAGACCTATCCTCCATAGGTGGCGTTGAGAGACCGGGGATAGTCCACAGGCTGGACAAGGAGACGGCGGGTCTCATGGTGGTTGCGAAGAACGACACATCCCACAGGAACCTCGTGGAGCAGTTTGCCTCCAGAAGGACTGAGAAGCTCTACCGAGCCCTCGTAAAGGGAACGGTAAAGGAGGAACACGGTATATTGGAACTTCCCATAGGCAGACACCCCTTTCACAGGAAGAAGTTCTCAACCAGCTCCCCCAGGTCAAAGCCAGCCAAGAGCGAGTTCTGGGTTCTTGAGAGGTTTCCAGGGCTTGAGCTCACACTGCTGAAGGTAAAGATATACACCGGCAGGACACACCAGATAAGGGTTCACCTCTCCTCAATCGGGCATCCCATAGTGGGCGACACCACCTACGGGTTCAAGAGAAGCTCTGTCCCCGAGGCTATAAACAGACTCCTGGGTGAGTGCAACATGCTGGTCGCCTACAAGCTGGGTTTTTATCACCCTTCCTCGGGAAGGTGGCTTGAATTTGAGATAGATGACCCAGAACCCTTCGGGAGCGTCCTGAAGGAGGTAAAAGAGTTAGAGGGTTCCCTTGGTTGAGGGCACGTCTCCACCCACGATGGAGACCGCCTCTCTGAGCGTGAGGGCGAAGGACTTGAAGGCTGCCTCCGCAACGTGATGGAGTATCTTCCCCTCAAGAACCCTTATGTGTAAGGTTGACCTGCTCTCAAGGGCGAAACCCTTGAAGAACTCCCATATCAGCTCAAAGTCAAAGTCAGTTATCTTGCCCCTCAAACCGGAGTCCTCGTAAAAGAGCAAACCCCTTCCGGAAAAGTCTATCGCAGAGAGAACGAGCGCTTCGTCCATGGGGACTACGGCGTGCCCGTATCTCCTTATGCCCTTCTTGTCTCCCAGCGCCTTACTGAACGCCTGTCCGAGGACTATACCGCAGTCCTCAACGGTGTGGTGGTGAGAGACGTGGATGTCCCCTTCCGCTTTTACCCTCAGGTCAAACCTGCCGTGCCTTGCAAAGCTCTCAAGCATGTGGGTTAAAAACCCTACGGGTGTATCAACCTCGTAATTTCCACTCCCGTCAAGGTTTACGTAAAGCTTTATGTCCGTCTCCCTTGTCTTTCTGTGAACCTCTGCCTCTCTACCCATACGTCCTTAAAGTGTATCACATAAGAAACCCCTGACCGATCATCCAGAAAGGCTGCCTCCGGGAAGTTAAAATGTTCTCAATGGAACAGCTCATAGAGAAGGCTAAGGTTCTCCACGAGGCACTGCCCTACATAAGGGAGTTTCACTCTAAAGTCTTCGTGATCAAGTACGGCGGTTCCGCCATGACCCGGGAGGATCTCAGAGAGTCCTTCGCCAAGGACGTGGTTCTGCTAAAGTACGTGGGAATAAACGTGGTCATAGTCCACGGCGGAGGTCCCCAGATAAGCCTTACCCTTGAGAGGTTCGGGATAAAGCCAAAGTTCGTGGGAGGTATGCGAAAGACCGACGAGGAGACCATGCATGTGGTTGAGATGGTGCTCTCGGGAGACGTGAACAAGGACATCGTTGCCCTGATAAACAGACACAGCGGTAAGAACATATACGCGGTGGGAATATCTGGGAGGGACGGGAGGCTCTTAAGGGCAAGAAAGTTAGATAAGGAAAGATACTTCAAAGACCTCGGTCTTCCCGTTCCGGAAGAGGACATAGGCTACGTGGGAGAGGTTGTGGGCGTGAACCACGAGCTAATAAACTCCCTTATTGAGAGGAACTTCATACCCGTGATAGCGCCTGTGGGCGTGGGAGACGAGGGAGAGGCTTACAACGTGAACGCTGACGTGGCAGCTTCGGAGATAGCGAGGTCAATAGGTGCAGAGAAGATCATATTCCTAACCGACACCGAAGGTGTGAAGAACGAAAAGGGAGAACTCATATCCTCCCTAACCAAGGAAAAGGCGAAGGAACTCATAGAGGTCGGCGTGATAAGGGAGGGAATGATACCCAAGGTAAAGTCAGCCCTCAGATCCATGGAGGGTGGCGTGAGAAAGGTTCACATCATAGACGGGAGAGTCCAGCACTCCATACTCCTTGAGGTCTTCACCGAGAAGGGTATCGGTACGGAGATAGTTCACTCGCAGACCTGACACCCGCCGAGGGTGAGCTGTCTTATCCTAACCGTGGGCTGAGCGTCGGTGACGGGAACTCCCTGCCCGTCCTTGCCGCAGGTGCCTATCGCCCAACCAAGATCGTTGCCCACCGCATCTATGTCCTGTAGTGCCTTGGGACCGTTGCCTATGAGTGTAGCTCCCCTTATGGGATAGGTTATCTCCCCGTTCTCTATCATGTAGCCCTCCATCACCTCAAAGACGAAGTCTCCCGTGACTGTGTTCACCTCTCCTCCACCCATCTTCACCACGTAAACACCATTCTTGGTGTCCTTGACTATCGCCTCCGGGTCGTCCTTGCCCTGATCTATATATGTGTTGGTCATCCTGACCATAGGTATGTGGGCGTAGCTCTGGCGCCTGCCGTTGCCGGTGGACTCCCTGCCCTCCTTCATAGCCCTAAGCCTGTCGTACATGTATCCCACGAGGTAGCCGTCCTTTATGAGAACCTTCCTCTGTGCCGGGACACCCTCGTCATCTATGGTAAAAGACCCGTTGTGCTGTGGTAGTGTGGCGTCGTCTATCACCGTGACCAGATCGCTCGCCACCTTCTCACCCACCTTTCCTGCATAGACCGACAGTCCCTTCTGGACGAGATCAGCCTCAAGCCCGTGACCCACCGCCTCGTGGATCATCGTTCCCCCCGCCTGAGAGGATAAAACCACCGTGAACTGACCCGCTGGCGCCGGCTTTGCACTCAGCATCAGAAGTGCCCTCTCCGCAGCCTTTTGAGCGACCGCCTCCGGCGGTGTTTCTTCAAATATCTCAAATCCCTTCCTTCCCCCCAGGGACTCGTAACCTCTCTGGAGGACTTCCCCGTCGCTCGCGACCACCTCAACGAAGAAAACCACCCTCTTCTGAGTGTCCTCGGTCATCTCCCCGAGGCTGTTTACGATCAGAACCTCTCGGGTTTTGTCCATCAGAACGGATAGAACCTGCTTCACCTTATCTCCGTAGCTCCTCGCCTTCTCCTCAGCCCTCCTGAGTATCTCCGCCCTGAACTTCATGTCCGCAGTGTCCGGATCTATAACGACGGGCGTCCAGCCCTCCGTATACTTAAGCCCTATGGCGACGGGTCCGTATCCCTCTCCTCTTGCAAGGGTCTTGGCGAGTTCAAGGAGGTTCTCAAGGGTAGGTTCGGTGGTGTATCCGTAAAAGGTCTTGCCGTTCTTTATTAGCCTCAGCCCCACGCCCTCGTCGTAACCGTGGGACACCCTGCCCAGCTTCTTGTCCTCAAGCTCCATTCTGGTAGTCCTTGATCGCTCGTAGAATATCTCTCCGTACTCACCGCCCTGAGAGAGCAGGTTGGAGAGGATAAACCCCGCCTTGTCCTTTATCAGCTCTTTAGCCTCGTTTATTCCATCCTTGACCATGGTTCACCTCCTCAGAAGTTCAGCTCCTCAAACCTTGACTCGCCCACAACCTCAAGTCCTTTGACGTGCTTCTTGAAGCCTTCCACGATATCCAGGAGCTCATCAAACCTGTCGGGAGAAGCTATTATATCCACGATCCCCTCTCCCTTCCTGCGTGTCCTTGTTAGGGCTACCCGGTCAAGACCGTCCACCAGAGAGTTAAGAAAGCCGACCTCGCTGATCGGCAGTCTAACCGTGAGTATCCTCGCCTTTATCTCACTTCTTCTTTCGCTCATACTTGACAACCTTGGCGTTGAAGAGCTCCATAACCTTCAGAACAGACTCGTCGTACTCTCTTTCTGGTCTTTTTTTTTCTGCACCTCAAACTCAACCTCTGGTAATTTCCTCTTGAGGTTCTCAAACTCTTCACGGAAGGTATTAAAGGTGTCCTCCTCCACCTGGAACACCTCTTTGCCGTCCCTCTTGAGCCTCTTTGCATCCCTGAGCGCCTTGTACGCCACCGGAGAGAGGATTTCCTTTATGCTCTCTTCAAGCCCCTTTCCCTTGCCTTCCGGTGACTTCCTTTCAGAGCTAACAGCTACGCCCCCGGACAGAGCCTCAGATAGGGACAGTATATCCTTGATAATTGTGCTCTTTATAACGGCAAGCTCGTAAGCCTTTATGGCGGGTCTGCTCCTTGCCTCCAGCTTACCCCTGTTTACGAGGTTCTCAAGGTAAAGGAGAGCTTCAAGAGTGTAGCCCTTGAACTCCTCGTAGTCTTCCGGGTTCTCCACCACCCCGAAGGGGTCCTTCAGACTCCTGACGAGTATTGCCCTCCTTATCTCCTCCTCAAGGTTGTCCCAGAACTTGGACAGATTGTAGCCCTTTCTGTAGAGCTCGTTGAGCCACCTTACAGCACCGTCGGTGTCCGAATTCAGGAGAAGTCTTATAAACTCCCTGACCTTTTCAGCGCTCAGTATGCCGAGGAAGCTCTCCACAGCCTCCTGGGTAACCTTCCCCTCCCCTATCACGCTCGCCTGGTCAAGGAGTGAGGCTGCGTCTCTCATACAGCCCTCGGATGCCTGGGCTATGGACTTAAGAGCCTCCTCCTCACATTCCAGACCCTCGCGCTCACATATATCCTTCAGATAATCAATTACCTTATCGTCGCTGACCCTTCCGAAGATTATCCTCTGACACCTTGAGAGTATGGTGGGGAGTATCTTCTCGTACTCGGTGGTGCAGAGTATAAAGACGGTTCTCGGGGGTGGTTCTTCCAGGGTCTTTAGAAGTGCGTTGAAGGCTTCCTTGGTGAGCATGTGAGCCTCGTCTATTATGTAAACCTTGAACTTCCCCTTTATGGGGGTGTAAGAAACGGCCTCCCTGAGAGCCCGTATGTCGTCTATGCCTCTGTTTGAAGCGGCGTCCATCTCTATCAGGTCTGGAAAGTTTCCCCTGTCTATCTCTTGGCAGTTTTCACACTCTCCACAGGGCTCACCCTCCTTTGGGTTCAGGCAGTTCAGAGACTTGGCGAGTATCCTCGCTATGGTGGTCTTGCCCACACCTCTGGGTCCGGCGAAGAGGTAAGCGTGGGAGACCCTGTCGTTTTTTACAGCGTTCTTTAAAATCCTTACGGGAACTTCCTGACCAACTACCTCTCTGAAGAACTTAGGTCTGTATTTCCTCGCAAAGGGAACGTACATGTCAATATTTTACCCCGCACCCGAGACGGCGGGCTTACCCTTGCTCCCTTTCGGGCCTGGGGGAGTTCACCCTGTCCCGTTGCGGGGCTTCTTATAATATACGTCAGCAGGGGCACTCTTTCACGCCCAGTTTTCTGTAAAGAGAAACAACCGGACACCAGTTCGTAAAGGCGGACTGTATCTGGTTCAGAGCCATGAAAACGACGAAGGCTTTCCA
This sequence comes from Hydrogenivirga sp. 128-5-R1-1, assembly GCF_000171895.1. NCBI lineage: Bacteria > Pseudomonadati > Aquificota > Aquificia > Aquificales > Aquificaceae > Hydrogenivirga > Hydrogenivirga sp. 128-5-R1-1. The sequence goes on along the minus strand of NZ_ABHJ01000005.1, from coordinate 91,184 downwards.
GAAGAGGCTCACGTTTGAGCCCAAGAGACCGAAGAAGAACACTACAAGGAGCATCACACCGGAAGTGAGCCTCAAAGCTCTATCCATACTCATGCCTGCACACCTCCTTCAGATTATAAGAATATTCTAATATCCTTATCTATGTTTGCAAGGGTATAGATGAAAAGCTATATTAATTAAAAGTCCATACACAAGGGAAGTGAGCCATGATTATCCTTGATCTGAAAGAGATATTTGAAAGGTTTGATGTATTTGAGGACAGGTACCTCATACCTCCCGAAGAGCTGTCCTTTCCTGCCGACGTGGGAGAGGTAAGGTCACCCGTTGAAGTGTCCGTGAGGATAGAGAAGGACAGGGATGGATACAAGGTGGATCTGAAGATAAGGGGGAGCGTTGAACTTGAGTGTAGCAGGTGTCTGGAGCCCTTTGATAAGGAGCTCTACGAAGACAGAACCAAGCACGTGGAAAGGTACCCGAGAGAGGAGCACCTGTCCTTATCCCCTGAAGACCTTGAGGTCTCCTTCCTGGAAGAACCTGACATCCTCGTGCTTGAGGACATAGTCAGGGAGGAGATACTCCTCAGCGTTCCCATGAAGCCTCTCTGTAAACCTGACTGTCCCGGAGTCCATCACAACAGCGTGATCTTTGAGGAGGAAAAGGAATCTCACGGAGACCCCAGATTTGCTATACTAAAAGACCTGCTTACCGAATAGGAGGTTCGTAATGGCTGTTCCTAAGGCTAAAACTTCAAAGTGGAGAAGGAATCAGAGAAGGGCTCAGAACTTCTTCAACAAGTTCAGGAGGAGCATACCTTCCCTGAGCGAGTGTTCCAACTGCGGGGAGAAGATACTTCCCCACAGAGTATGTCCCTACTGCGGACACTACAAGGGAAGGGAAGTTATCAGCGTTGACTGATGGAACGATATAGCTTTGCCCTTGACTGCAACGGTGGAGACTACGCACCCTTAGAGATAGTCAGAGGGGGTATATTAGCAGCCTCAGAGCTCGGCTACAAGATCTTTCTCGTCGGCGACGGCGAGAAGATAGAGCCTATTCTGGAGAAAGCCGGTCAGCTCGGCAACCCGCTCCTTGAGATAGTCCACGCACCTGACAACGTTGATTTCCATGAACCTCCTTCGTCGGTGCTCAAGAAGAAGAACTCTTCCCTACACGTCGGAGCCAAGCTCGTCCGGGAGGGCAGAGCGGAAGGTCTCATATCCGCCGGGAACACGGGTGCCGTCCTCGCGGTTGGCAAGTTCATAGTGGGTGTTGAGGAGGAGATTGAGAGACCGGCTATAGGGGTCGCCCTGCCAAACCCGAAGGGTAGAACAATACTCATAGACGTAGGCGCCAACGTTGACTCAAAGCCAAGGCACCTCGTCCAGTTTGCGGTCATAGGACACACCTACGCCCAGGAGATACTCGGACTTGAAAATCCAAGGGTCGGTCTTCTGAGCATAGGTGAGGAGGAAGGGAAGGGAAACGAGCTCGTCAAAGAGACATACCCACTGCTCAAGCAGACGAGGCTGAACTTCCTCGGGAACGCCGAGGGAAGGGACATATACGCGGGAACCTTTGACGTTATAGTGTGCGACGGTTTCGTGGGAAACGTCATACTGAAGACAAGCGAGAGCTTAGGGTTTGCGATAGTCCAGATGATAAAGGAGGAGATAAAGAAGAGCCTCCTCGCCAAGATGGGAGCCTTCCTGCTCCTGCCCGCCCTAAACAGGTTCAGGAAGAAGGCGGACTTCACTGAGTACGGGGGGATACCCCTTCTGGGAGCCAGGAAGCCTGTGATAATAACCCACGGCAAGGCTAACGCAAAGGCTATAAAGAACGCCGTGAGGGTCGCTGGTGAGTTTCTGTCCCACAACTTCAACTCCAAGCTCGTTGACAACATGAGAGAGCTAATTCCCGAGGAAGCGAGGGTCTGATGGGAACAACTATAAAGGGTACCGGTATCTATCTTCCCAAAGACGTACTCACCAACTTTGACCTTGAAAAGCTCGTTGACACCTCCGACGAGTGGATAACCACGAGAACGGGCATAAAGGAACGTAGGATAGCCAAGGAAGAGAGCGTGGTTGAGATGTCCCTGAAAGCCTCGCTGCAGGCTCTAAAGAACGCAGACCTAAAAGCGGAAGACATAGACGTGGTCATAGTGGCAACTCTAACACCCGAGAAGAAGTTTCCCTCTACGGGGTGTCTACTTCAGGCTGAGCTCGGCGTGAAGAGGGGTTACGCCTTTGACCTCTCGGCAGCCTGCAGCGGTTTCCTTTATGCCCTTGAGGTCTCCGACGGTCTCCTGAAGTCGGGGAAGGCTAAGAGGGTGCTCGTGGTCGGAGTTGAGAAGCTCTCCGAGATAGTGGACTGGTCTGACAGGAGTACCTGTGTCCTCTTTGGAGACGGCGCGGGCGCCGTGGTTCTTGAAAGCTCCAAGGGTGAGAGCGATATCCTTGCCTCCAGGATGTTCTCGGACGGCAACCTCTGGGACATACTCTACGCAGACAAGTGCGGCTACATAAAGATGAAGGGAAGGGAACTCTTCAAGGTCGCTGTCAGGAACATGGAGGAAGCCTGCAGGGAGGTTCTAAACGCCGCAGAGGTCAGTCCGGAAGAGGTTGCCCTCGTGATACCCCATCAGGCTAACGTCCGGATAATAAACGCCCTCGCAGAGAAGCTGGGCATACCCAGGGAGAGGGTTTACGTAAACATAGACAGGTACGGGAACACGTCGGCAGCCTCAATCCCGATAGCCCTCCACGAAGCCGTAGAACAGGGAAGGCTCAGGAGGGGAGACTTAGTCCTGATGACCGCCATGGGCGGTGGTTTAACCTGGGGTGCCACTCTCCTGAGGTACTAACCTGTTCCTTATATCCTCTATGTCGGTCGCTGGGCTCTCACAGCTGAAGTTCCTGCACAGATAGTAGGTCGTCCTGCCGTCCATCTCCCTCAGGCTGTCAAAAAACCCGCTCAAACTCTGGAGTGTTTCGTCCTTCACGGCGAACAAACCCTCGGGAAGAAAGTCCCTTTCCAGCTCAAGGAGGCTCTGAATGGCTTCCTCCCTATCACCGACCGCCACGAGTTCAAAACTACCCTTCACAAGGATGTCCAGGGCGAGGAGGGAAAAGGTGTGGGCTCCGGGGAAGGAGGCTATCACCTGGGAGAAGGCGTTAAGGGTCTGGTCAGCCCTTCTCTCATACTCCTGCAAGCCCAGGAGTCGCCCAAGCCTGACGAGATTGTACGCCATAACCGAGTTGCCCGAGGGCGTGGCTCCATCGTATATCTCCTTCTTCCTGACGAGAACTCTCTCTCCGAAATCGGGAGTCTGGTAAAAGCCAAGGTTTTCTTCATCCCAGAAGTGCTCAAGGGCAAAGTCCGTAAGCTCCTTAGCCCTCTTAAGGTACTCGCCCTCAAAACTGCCCTGGTAGAGTTCCATCAAGCCCCAGATTAGGTAGGCGTAATCCTCCAGGAAGGCGGGTATACCAGCCTCACCCTCCTTGTACCTGTGGAGTAGTTTTCCCTCATCGTCAACCATGGTGTTGAGGAGAAAGTCTGCAGTTCTCTTAGCAACCGCCAGAAAGTCTTTCCTGCCGAGTGCCACGCCCGCCTTGGAGAAGGCAGCTATAGCAAGACCGTTCCAATCCGTAAGTACCTTCTCATCCCTAAGGGGTCTGACCCTCTTCTCTCTCCTTTTGAAGAGCTTACTCCTTATCTCCTCAAGCTTCTGTTTAAGGACGTCCGGCTCGTAACCGAGCTCCTCTGCGTACTTCTCAAGCTCCTTCTTCATGTGCAGGACGTTCTTGCCTACCTTCCTGCGGGTGGCTTCCTCAAGGAAGTTCCCTTCCTCGGCTATACCGAAGAGCCTCAGGGCTATACCGAGTTCCTCCTCGGTGAGAAGCTCCTCAAGCTCCGCCAGAGTCCAGGTGTAAAACTTACCCTCCTCTCCCTCGCTGTCAGCGTCCTCCGCCGAGTAAAAGGCTCCCTCGGGCGAGAGCATGTCCCTCTGCAGGTACTCCGCTATCTCCTCAACCACCTGGGCGAAGAACTCATCGCCCGTAGCCTGGAAAGCCTCGGTGTAAACGAGCATGAGCAATGCGTTGTCGTAGAGCATCTTCTCAAAGTGGGGGAGCAACCACTCCCTATCCGTGGAGTACCTGTGAAAGCCAAAGCCAACGTGATCCCATATCCCCCCCAGTCTCATCTTTTTAAGGGTGTGTTTCACCATTTCAAGGGCTTTCCCGTTCCCCGTCCTCCTGTAGTACCTGAGCAGGAACATGAGGTTGTGGGGTATGGGGAACTTGGGAGCGTTTCCGAAGCCTCCGTAAGCCTCATCGTAGGTGTGATACAGCTCAGCGAACCCTTTGTGGAGTATGGACTCATCAAGCCGCTCACCGATGTAGCTCTCCTCCTCACCCTTGGCAAGGGCATCAACAACCTGCTCCGCCGCCGTGAGAACCTTCTGCCTGTCGTTTCTCCAGAGCTCAGCTATTCTGAGCAGTATGTCCCTGAGCCCCGGTCTCCCGTACATGCCCTCCTTGGGAAAGTAAGTCCCGGCAAAGAAGGGCTTTTTGTCGGGGGTCATTATCACCGTAAGGGGCCAGCCTCCTGAACCCGTCATCATCTGGCAGACGGACATGTAGACGGAGTCTACGTCTGGTCTTTCCTCCCTGTCCACCTTTATGGGAACGTAGTTCTCGTTCAGAATTCTCGCTATCTCCTCGTCCTCAAAGCTCTCCCTCTCCATAACGTGGCACCAGTGGCAGGTTGAGTAGCCTATGGAGAGGAATACGGGCTTGTCTTCCCTCTCTGCCTTCTCAAAGGCTTCCTCGCCCCACGGATACCAGTCCACGGGGTTGTAGGCGTGCTGCTGAAGGTAAGGACTCTTCTCCTTGATAAGTCTGTTGGGTTTTCTCTTTTCCATTCAAAAGAATCTCGCTCCTGACCTTCTGAGTGCGATGAGTTTTATCATGCATTCTCTTCAGGTTTGGGGAGCTTTTCCACATAGACAGACCGGCTGGGAAAGGCGAAGGAGGAGCCGTTCTTCTCCACTATCTCCATTATCCTGAGGTTCACATCCTCCCTTATAGCGAGGTATTCAGACCACCTGGCGGTGTTGGTGAAGCAGTATATAAAAAGGTCAAGGGAGCTCTCCCCAAAGTCCGTGAAGTAAACCATAAGGAGCTGGTCTTTAGCTATTCCGGGGTGGTTTCTGAGCATCTCCCTTATGTCGTTGAGTATCTTTACCATCTGCTCCTTCGTCGTACCGTAGGTAAGCCCCAGTGTCATCTTTATCCTCCTCACCTCCCGTCGGGAGAAGTTCTCAAGGGGCTGGTTTGAAATGAACTGGTTGGGGACAGTTATGTAGCTCTTCTCAAAGCTCCTTATCTTGGTAGTCCTAAGCCCTATGTCCTCAACTATCCCCTCAACGCTCCCTATCTTCACCCAGTCTCCCACCCTCATGGACTTGTCGGCGAGGACGGTCAGACCACCGAAGAGGTTAGCCGCTGTGTCCTTGGCGGCGAGGGCGAAGGCGAGACCTCCGAGACCGAGAGAGGCGAGCAGGGCGCTCACGTTTATCCCCCACTCCTGAAGGACTGCTACACCTCCCACAACGAGGACGAAGGCTTTTGCCACCTTTATGAAAAAGCCACCCACCTCACGGGCGAACTCCCTCCCGAACCTCTCCGCAAACCTGTAGAAGTACTCCTCAAAGGCTACAACGAGGTTGTAGAGAGCCCAGAAGACGACGAATATGCCGAGCGTTTTAAGAACCCTGAACACGGCGGAGTTCTCTATCCCGAGAACCTTAAGGGAGAGGGCAACTCCAAGTATCACTATTATGAAGCTCGCTGGTCTTGAGAATACCCTGAAGACTATGTCGTCAACCTTGGTCTCCGTCTTCCTCGTGAGCTTGCGAACGTACCTGAGGATAATGAATATGAAGAGCTTTCTCAGAAACAGGAACGAAAAGAACACGAGCAGGGCGAGGGCTAACCTGTAGAGGGGGATTCCAAGGATTACGTAGTTAAGATACTCCTGGAGCTTTACGAGGGCTCCGCTCAAGTCCTCCATACAATCCGAATTATATAATATTCCTCTATGGGGGGATACCTGGTAGTCCTTATAACGACTCCCGTAGAGAAGGGAGAGGAGATAGCGGACTTCATAGTTGAGAACAAGCTGGGAGCCTGTGTCAACGTGGTTCCTGAGGTTAAGTCAACCTACTGGTGGAAGGGCAACATAGAGAGGGATAGGGAAGCCCTGCTCGTCGTGAAGACGAGCTTTAAGAAGTTTGAGGAGCTGAGGGAGAGGGTCAAGGAGGTTCACCCCTACACAGTTCCCGAGATAGTAGCCCTACCCATAGTGGCAGGCAACACCGACTACCTTAACTGGATTGAGGAAAGCCTTGAATGAGACCCCTTAAACTTGAACTTGAGGGCTTCACGGTCTACAAGAAACCCCAGAGTATAGACTTCAGCCGGTTGAACTTCTTCATAATTCAAGGAAAGACCGGTGCCGGCAAGACGAGCATAGTTGACGCCATAACCTACGCCCTCTACGGAAAAGTCCCAAGGTACGGAAGGTCCCGTTCCACCACCTCCATGGTTCTTTCCAAGGGAAGCAACAGGCTAAAGGTCTCCCTTGAGTTCTCCGTGGGAGGTAAGCGGTACAGGATTGAGCGCTTTTACAGAGAGAAGCCTAAGGAGGACATAGTCCGGGTTGAGGAGGAGGGTCGTCGCCTTGACCTGAAAAAGGCAGAGGTGGAAGAATGGGTTGAGAGCATAACTGGACTTGACTACAACACCTTCACGAAGGTGATACTCCTGCCCCAGGGAGAGTTTGACAGATTTTTGAAACCCTCATCTCCCAGAGAGAGGAGAGAGATACTTATAGACTTGCTCAACCTTGAGATATTTGACAGGGTCAGGGAGCTCGCCTCCAGAAATTACAGCGCCCTTGAGGGTGAACTGAACGCCCTGAAGACCGAACTTGAAAGCCTTGAAGGGCTCAGCGAGGAAGAGGTAAAGGAGATTGAGAACAGGAGGAAAGCCCTTCAGGAAAGATCGGAGGAGCTTAAGAGGGTCATATCGGAGCTGGAAGAACGCCTCCGGCGTGCAAGAGAGAGAGAGGAAACCAGAAGGGAGCTTGAGGAGGCTAAGGAAAAGCTGAGTAAGCTCCTCTCGGAGGAGGAAAATTTCAAAGCTCTCAGGGAGAGGATCAACCTCGCCAAGAAGGTTCTCCCCTACCTACCCTACATAGAGAGGGTTGAGGAGCTCGGCAGGGAACTCAGGGAGCTAAGACTCCAGAAAGAGAAAGTCTTAAAGGACAGGGTCAGGGTGGAGGGCGAGCTCAAGAACATAGAGTCCGAAAAGGAAGAGGTTGAGAGGGCTTACGCGTCCCTTCCCAAGCTCAGGGAAGAGCTCCAAAGCCTCGCAGGAGAACGGGAGAGGCTCTCCCTCGCTGGAGAGGAGATAAGGTCTATAGAGGAGCTCGCTGAGTCTCTGAGGGAGAAGAGGAAACAGCTTGAGGAGAAGGAAGAAGTCCTGAAGGACAGAGAGGAGAAGCTACAGAAGGGGGAAGCTTACATACGGCAGATTGAGGAAGAGCTCAAGGAGCTGGGATACGATGAGGAGGAGTACGAGAGGCTCCTGAAGGAGGTTGAGAGGAAGAGAACTCTCCTTGAAGACCAGAAGAAGCTTGAAAACCTCAAGATAGAGCTCAAGGAGCTGGAGGGAAAGAGAAAGGAAAAGCTCAGGGAGCTTGAAGAGCTCAGGGCTGAGCTTAAACAGGCCGAAGAGGAACTCCAGAAGAGGAGTCTGAAAGTTTACGCCCACAGGATAAGGGAACACCTCCACGATGGGGACACATGCCCGGTGTGCGGAAACATCTACAGCGGTGCCTACGAGGAGGTGGAGGGCGCGGACATAGAAGAACTCAGCTCAAGGGTGAAGGAACTCCAGGGAAAGCTGATCACCTCAGAGAAGGAGCTGTCAACCTTAGAAGCCAAGATTGAGTCTATCTCCCTTGAGGCTGAAAGCCTCTCTTCTAAGCTGAAGGGCTGGGAGAACGTCCTAAAGATAGACATAGAGGGCAGGCTGGGCGAGCTGGAAAAGAAGAAGCTCAAAAAGAAGGAGCTGGAGGATAAGCTCAGGAAGTACTCCGAAAGGTACAATCAACGTCTGAAGGAGAGGGAGGAAGCTCTGAGGGAGGTTGAACGCCTCAGGAGTGAGCTCGCCTCTCTGGAAAGGAGTCTCTCCGAAAAGAGAAACAAGCTGGAGGGAATGCTCGGAAAGGTTCCCACACTACAGGAGGTAGAGAACAGGCTCTCAGAGCTCAAAAGGAAAGAGTCCGACCTCAGGGACAAAGTGGAGGAGATAGAGCGCCGGAGGGAGGAGGTAAACAGTTATCAGGAAGAGCTAACAAGGAAGCTCGTAGCCTTAGACACAAGACTGAAAGAGATAGAGGGTTCTCTGGAAAGCAAAGAGAGGGAGAAGAGGGAGAACAACAGGAAGCTAGCTCCCCTCTTTGAGGAGCTGGGAGACATTGAAAGAGTCAGAGAGTACTCAATGGAGCAGGAAAAGCTCTCCTCCCTTGAAAAGGAGCTTGAGAACTACCTAACGGAAAAGAATTCGTTGGAGGAGAGGATAAGGGAGCTTGAGAGCAAGCTCGCTTCCGTAGAAGAAACGGAGGCGGTAGAGAGGCTGGAAGAGGAGCTCGTGGGAAAGAAAGGAGAGCTGGAGGAGCTCATCAGACGGGCAGGAGAGCTAAAGAGCCTGGCGGAGCAAAAGAGAGAGATGCTGGATAAGAAGGACAATCTGACCCGAAGGGTCTCTGAGATAGAGAAGGAGATAGGTCTGTACTCTCGGATAAGCGAAGACTTGAAGAGCAACAGGCTTCAGGACTTCGTTGCCAGTCTGATGCTCAAGAGAGTGGTTGAGAGGGCAAGCGAGTACCTCCATGAGTTCACAAACGCCTACTACCTCGGGATGGACGAAAAGGGAGAGCTCGTGGTCATAGACACAGTTCAGGGAACGGAGAGGGACGTTAAGAGCCTGAGCGGCGGCGAGACCTTCCTCGCAAGTCTTTCCCTCGCCCTCGGGGTGAGCGACGTCCTGTCGGCGGACGCCCATCTGGAGAGCCTGTTCATAGACGAGGGCTTCGGTTCCTTAGACGAGGAAACCAGGGAGAGGGTCAGCGACATACTTGAGGTCATAAAGCAGAGGATAAACCGCATGGTGGGGATAATCTCCCACATACCAGACCTCGCCGACAGGTTCCATCAGAGGATAGTCGTAAAGAAGCACGGAGACTTTTCAACGGTTGAAGTCTTCTATTAAATTTTCCAAATATCGTTTTAAAAAATTTCAAACGACATTTTAACGTGACAATCTAAGTTATTGATATATCTTTAAAAACACAACATAGGAGGTGAGCCGATGGACAGGAAGACCGACGTATACAAGCTGAGCGAGTACATAAGCCTATTGAAAGACCTTCAGTCCTTCTGCTGGGAAGAGGCGGACTACGCGGACGAGTGCAAACCTATAGATGTAAGGAGGCTCAACGGGGAAAGGAGGAGGAAGGAGGACTACTACGTAGATTACTCGGACATAGTCAGCTATAAGTGATCAAGCCAGCTCTCTGAGAGTACTGTGTAACGCCTCAAGGAAGGCTTCGTTCTCTTGGGGCTTTCCCACGCTGACCCGCAGACACCTGTCAAGCCCGGGCAGGTAAGACATGTTTCTTATCAAAACCCCCCTTTCCACGAGCCCGCTGTGAACTTCATCAGCCCTGAAGGGCGTTCTGAAGAGGAGGAAGTTTGCTCTGCTCGGGAAGACTTCCACTCCCTCCATACCCATGAGCTCTCGGAACAACCTCTCCCTCTCTGCCACCACCCTATCAACCGAATACTTTATGAACTCTCTCCCTTTTGTGAGGACGACCTTAGCTATTATCTGGGAGGGCATAGTTATATTGAAGGGAAGCCTAACCTTGTTGATCTCCTCCACCACCTCTTCCCTACCTATCATAAGACCTACCCTTATACCTGCGAGACCTATCTTTGAGAGCGTCCTGAGCACAACTGTGTCGTCCCTGGTGAGAGCATCGGATATAAAGCTTTCCCCGGAGTAGTTGTAGTAAGCCTCGTCCACGACCGTGAACAGACCTCTGTCCCTCAACTTCTCAATCCTGTCCCTCATAAAGAGGTTACCCGTAGGGTTGTTGGGGTAGGAGTAATAAGCGAGCACCGCCTTCTGCAAGTTCAAAGACTCAAGGCTCCCTTCTAAGTCTATATCAAACTTCTCATCAAGCTGAACGCAGACCTTAGGTCTCCCCAACACATCAGCCGATATCTCATACATGGGAAAGGTGGGCACAGGTACATAAACACCCTGGTTGAACTCCCCGACCGCTATGGATAGGTAGTATATGAGCTCGTCAGAGCCGTTGCCGAGGACGATGTTGTCCGGAGGAACACCAAAAAAATCACCCACCACTTCCCTTAGCTCCTGAGAGACCGGGTCAGGGTACCTGTGCAGGGGAGCTTTGGACAACTCCTGAGATATAAGAGACCGGAGCTCCCCAGGGAGCTCGTAGGGGAGCTCGTTTGATGAGAGCTTTATCTTTGCTTGTGTTGTTTCGGTCTTATAGGCTTTTAACGCCTTTAGCCTTCTGGACAGCATCAACTCAGGAGGTAGCTTCGGCCGTTTCAGTCTCCTCTTCCTTCTCTTTCTCTTCCTCTTCTATCTTTTTGAGGTACATCTCAAGTTCAGCTACGGTTGATTCCTGAAGTTTATCCTCAAGGATACCTTTGATCAATCTGTTGAGCTTTTTATCATCTCCCATAGCTATACCGCTTAGAACGAGGTAAAGCCTCTTTGGTAGTGAGAGAGAAACCTTCTTATACCTGGGACCTCCTCTTCTTCTTCCCTTTCTTGCCATGATTTCCACCTCCACAAGGGCTGACTTTAATTATTATTTTAGACTATTTTTATACTTTTTCAAACTTTTTATTGAACTCTATTGCATGGTTTATTAACTCACAGTAAACCTTGAAGGGTGTGAGTATAACCTCTATTCTCCTGCTGGGTTCAGCGAGACAGCATGCACTGTTCAGGAGTTCCTTGAGGAGCTCAAGCTTCGTATTTATGGTCTCTATAAGCTCAAGGCGTTCTACTTCCCTTCCCACCTCGTCGGGTATGCCCGAAAGGAAGGTTATATCAAAGTTAAAGACTTCATACTCATCGTATATGGCGTCAAGAACCTCTTCAAGTCTAAGGAGGAACTCCTCTTCCACCTTGAGAAGGAACTTCCCGAGAAACTTCCTCTCCTTTTCGTTTAAGAGTGCTTCACCGAGTATCTTCGTCTCCTCTATGTCCGCCTTTATCTCGGTTTTTATACCCGTAAGCAGGTCTATGTTAAACCTGAGTATCCTGTCGTAGACCAGAACCTTCTCAAGAACCTTCAGTTTTTCCATGCCTTACCTCTGCAAGCTCTTCAATATGAATTATACCCGCTTCCCTGAGGTACTCCCTGAAGTCTTCAATAACCTTAAATCCCTGAGAGCTGAGCAGCTCCCTCACCTTACTGTTTATGCGTTCTCCGTGGGGGTCAAGGTCATAGAGGAGTATAGCCCCCTCAGAAGTGTATTCAAGAAGGTCTGGTATGTCCGCAAACCTCTTCCCCGATAGGGGTATGACGTTGTGTACGCCGTACCTCTTCAGAGCCCTTACATCGTTCTTTCCCTCAACGAGGACGGGATAACTCTCCGAGAGCTCTCTTAGCCTACTGAGCCATTCCTTTAAGTCCTTAAAGCCCATGCCTGAGGTGTTTCATCACGTGCCACATATCTTTATCTCCCCTGCCGGAGAGGTTTATCACCACGATACCTCCCTTGCCGACCTCCCTTGCCACATCAACAGCCTTTATAACTGCGTGGGCAGACTCCAGAGCGGGTATTATGCCCTCGGTCTTTGAGAGCAACTTGAAGCCCTCAAGGGCTTCCTCATCGGTGGCGGAAACGTACTCAGCCCTGCCGGAATCCTTCAGCCAGGAGTGCTCGGGTCCCACACCGGGGTAGTCAAGACCTGCGGATATAGAGTGGGTGGGCAGTATCTGCCCTTCCTCGTCCTGGAGGAAGTAGCTCTTCATACCGTGGAGAACACCTATGTCCCCACCGGTCAGCGATGCAGCGTGCTTACCCGTCTCTATCCCGTAACCTGCAGCCTCAACACCGACGAGGGCGACATTCCTGTCTTCTATGAAGGGGTAGAATATGCCCATCGCGTTTGAGCCGCCGCCGACGCACGCGACCACGGCGTCCGGAAGCCTTCCCTCCTTTTCTAGGATCTGTTCCTTTGTCTCAATACCGATAACGCTCTGAAAGTCCCTAACTATCATGGGAAAAGGGTGAGGTCCCACCACAGAGCCTATAACGTAGTGAGTGGTTCTCACGTTAGTAACCCAGTCCCTAAGAGCTTCGTTTATGGCGTCCTTGAGCGTCCTGCTGCCGCTCTTCACTATCCTGACCTCGGCTCCGAGGAGCTCCATCCTGAAGACGTTGAGTTCCTGCCTCTCCGCATCCTCCTCACCCATATACACCACGCACTTAACACCTAAGAGGGCGCAGGCGGTAGCCGTTGCGACCCCGTGCTGACCGGCTCCCGTCTCGGCTATTACCCTCTCCTTACCCATCCTCTTGGTAAGTAGAACCTGCCCGAGGGTGTTGTTTATCTTGTGGGCTCCGGTGTGAAGGAGGTCTTCCCTCTTCAGGTATATCTTCGCACCGCCCACGTAATCCGTAAGGTTTCCGGCAAAGTAGAGGGGAGTGGGTCTGCCCGCGTAATCGGATAGGAGCTCCCTGAGCTCCTCTCTGAAGCCCTCTTCCTCCCTGAGGGCGTAATACTTCTCCTCAAGTTCCTCCAAAGCGTACATGAGGGTCTCTGGAACGAACTTGCCGCCGAAGTCTTCAAAGTATCCTCTCCTGTCTGGAAGCATAGCCTTAATTATAGGATTTAAAATTCTTTATAAAAAGCTAAATTAATGGCAGGGTGAGCCGTGCTGGAAGGTAAGAGCCTCTTCCTGGAGATAATCAACGACATAATATACATGGTCAGCTTTGAGGACAGTGACAACCCAGCCACAGCACAGGTTCAGTACATAAACAGCAAGGTTAAAGACCTGACAGGTTACTCTCCGGAGGAGTTTATAAAGGACCCCTCCCTATGGATGACCCTCGTCCACCCCAAGGATACCGAGAGGGTAATGAAGGCGACCCTTAAGCTGATAAAGAGAAAGGAATCAATTACGAGGGAGTACAGGGTAAAGACGAAGGAGGGCAGTTACATATGGGTTGAGGACAGGCTCATACCCGTCCTTGAGAAGGACAGGCTCATAGGCTTCGTTGGTGTTGCAAGGGATATAACCAAGAGGAAAGTCCTTGAAGACCTCTCCCTGGAAGCCCTTGAGGTAAATCTAAAGGAACTCTTTGAGCAGAGCGTCTCCCTCCTCAGGGAAGCCATGAACGCAGACCTGGTGGTAATATACGAAGTCCCCGAGGGAGAAGAAGAGGCTGTCCTGAGGGCTGGTAGCGGCATAAACAGAAAGCTGATAGACCGGTACAAGCTCCCCCTTCAGGAAGGAACTGAGTTTTACTACACCTACACGTCCAGAAAGCCTGTGGTAGTTAAGGATGTTGAGAAGGAGAAGAGATTCAAGTTCACCCCGGACACCTACATACTCGGTCTGAAGAGCGGTATATGCCTGCCAATAAGAGGGGAGGAAGAGCCTTACGGAACCCTCTGTGTGTACTTCAAGGACGTGAAATCTCTGTCCCAGGAGGAGATTGACTTCGTCAAGTCCGTATCCAACATACTCGGTCTCGCCATAAGAAGGCACAGGTACGAGAGGGGCTTTGAAGAGTCAGAGAAAAAGCTCCAGAAGGCTAACAGGCTCTACCGGACACTCTCGGTGATAAGCGAGATAGTTCTCAGGGAGAAAGAGCCCGAGTCCATGCTCGCCCAGGTGTGTTACTCGTGCGTGAACTTTGGAGGGTTCAAGGCTGCGTGGGTCGGCTTTGTGGAGAACGGGGAGGTAAAGGTCGTATCCTCCTGTGGTGACATAGAAGGCTTCTTTGAGGAGGTGGAAGCTCCAGTACTCAGGAAGGTCAGGGAGGGTGTGGGTCCCTGTGGCAGGGCTTTCCTAACGGGAGACCTGGTGGTGAACAACGACACGGAGGAGAACGTTAAAGAGGACAGGCTGAGGGAGGGAATGCTCAAGAGGGGATACCTGTCCTCCGTATCCATACCCCTGAGGAAGGGGAACGATGTGGTCGGTATATTCGCCCTGTACGCCGGGGAGAAGAACTTCTTTGATGAGGATACAGAGAAGCTGGTCAGGGAGATAGCGGACGAGGTCTCTTTCTCTCTCACATACATGGAAAAGGAGAAGACGCTACATACCCTATCCCTCGCCGTTGAACAGACCTCGGACTGGGTGCTGATAACGGACAAGGAGGGGAACATACAGTACGCCAACAGAGCCGTGGAAGAGATAAGCGGATACAGCGTAAGGGAATTGATAGGAGACACTCCCAAGATATTCAAATCGGGAAGGCACGGAAAGAACTTTTACAAGAGGTTATGGGAGAAGGTGCTTGCCGGGGAGACCTTCAGGAGCGTATTCATAAACAGAGGCAAGGATGGAAAGCTCTTTTACTTAGATCAGACCATAACCCCTATAAAGGACAGCTTCGGAAACGTTGTCGGCTTCGTAGCCACGGGAAAGGACATAACCCACGAAAAGGAGCTCAAGGAGAAGCTTAACTACATAGCCTATTACGACCCCGTTACAGAACTACCCAACAGGACGAACTTCATAGAGAGGCTGAAGTTCTCCATATCAAGGACAAAGCTCCTCAACAGGAACCTTGCGGTTCTCTTCATAGACGTTGACAGGTTCAAGTACGTGAACGATACGTACGGCTACCCCGTGGGAGACGAAGTCCTCAAGGTTATAGCCCAGCGGATAAAAGACGCCGTCCGTGAGGGGGACACCATAGCGAGGCTGGGAAGCGACGAGTTCGGTGTTGTACTCGTTGACATAGCCCACAAGGAAGATATCCCCAAGGTGATGGACAAGATATTCTCCAACATGGAAAAGCCCATAGAGGTTGAAGGCAAGGAGGTTGTTCTGACGCTGAGCGTGGGCATAGCGGTCTTCCCCGAGGACGGGACGGAGGCAGAAGACCTCGTGAAGAAGGCTGAGATGGCTCTCGCCCATGCGAAGGAGGACGTAAGGAACAGCTACCAGTTCTTCCGTGAGGACATGAACACCCACATAACGGAGCTCGTGCTTATGGAAAGGCACCTCTTCAGGGCTCTTGAGAGGGCGGAGTTCGTAGTCCACTACCAGCCCTACTTTGACCTCAAGAGCATGAAGGCGGTGGGGTTTGAAGCCCTCCTGAGATGGAACAGCGATGACCTGGGCTTCGTCTTTCCCTCCAAGTTCATTCCCATACTTGAGAGCACGGGTCTCATAATAAAGGTGGGTGAGTGGCTCCTGAAGGAAGCCTGCCGTTTAGCCGAGACAACGGGCAAGTCGGTCTCGGTGAACGTATCACCCGTCCAGTTCAAGGACAAGGACTTCCCCAGAAAAGTGGAGAGAGCTATTGAGGAGTGCGGCATAGAGGGCGGATACATAACCCTTGAGATCACGGAGAGCACCATAATGGACGACGTTGAGTTTGCAAAGAAGAGTCTAAGGAGGTTAAAAAAGCTCGGCGTCAAGGTCGCCATAGATGACTTCGGGACGGGATACTCCTCCTTAGCCTACCTAAAGCTGCTCCCCGTGGACTTCCTGAAGATAGACGTCTCCTTCGTCAGGGACATAGACAGAGATCCCGACGACAGAGCCATAGTTAACGCCATAATTCAGCTTGCAAAGAACCTCGGTCTCAGGACGGTGGCTGAGGGTATAGAGAACGAGAAACACCTGGAGATACTGAAGAGTATGGGATGCGACATAGGTCAGGGCTATCACCTCGCCAGACCCATGCCAGAGGAGGAGGCTCTGCGGGTGCTTGAGATATAATTATTTCCATGAGCTCTTACAACCCCAAAGAGATAGAGAGCAAGTGGCAAAGAGTGTGGGAGGAGAGAGGGGTTTTCAGGGCGGAGGAGTTCAAGGGGGATAAGTTCTACGTCCTTGAGATGTTTCCCTACCCTTCGGGTCGTATCCACATGGGACACGTCAGAAATTACACCATAGGGGACGCGATAGCCCGCTTCCTGAAGATGAAGGGGAAGAACCTGCTCCACCCTATGGGATGGGACGCCTTCGGACTGCCCGCAGAGAACGCAGCCATAAAGCAGGGCATTCATCCCGCAAAGTGGACTTACGAGAACATAGACTACATGAAGAGGCAGTTGAAGCTCCTGGGCTTCTCTTACGACTGGGACAGGGAGGTCGCAACCTGCGACCCCGAATACTACCGCTGGAATCAGTGGATATTCCTGAAGATGTACGAGAGGGGCATAGCTTACAGGAAGACCGCGGTGGTCAACTGGTGCCCCCACGACGAGACGGTTCTAGCAAACGAGCAGGTCATAGAGGGCAAGTGCTGGAGGTGTGGAACACCCATAGTCCAGAGGGAGATACCTTCCTGGTTCCTTAAAATAACCGCCTACGCGGAGCGTCTGCTTGAAGACCTTGATAAGCTGGAGGGCAGGTGGCCTGAGAGGGTCATAGCACAGCAGAGGAACTGGATCGGAAAGTCTGAGGGCGCCCTCCTGAAGTTCCCCCTTGACGGGGACTACGTAGAGGTGTTCACCACGAGACCTGACACGGTCTTTGGAGCAACCTTTATGGTTCTTGCCCCCGAACATCCCCTTACCCTCAGGCTCGCAGAGAGGGGCGGCAGGCTTGAGGAGGTGAGGGAGTTTGTGGAAAGGGTCAGGTCTCAGTCCACGAAGGATAGGGCTACCTCTCAGGACAAGGAGGGGGTCTTCTTAGGTGTGTACGCCCAGAACCCGGCTAACGGCAAGAGGATACCCGTGTGGACGGCAAACTACGTCCTCTACGAGTACGGGACTGGAGCCATAATGGCGGTTCCCGCCCACGACCAGAGGGACTGGGAGTTCGCCAGGAAGTACGGAATAGACATAGTGCCTGTGATACTATCTGAGGGGGAAGACTGGGACTTTGAGAAGGGCGCCTACGAAGGCAAAGGAAAGCTCGTAAACTCTGACGGCTTCAACGGCATGGATTCCGAAGAGGCTAAGTCTAAGATAACCCTCTGGCTGAAGGAAAAAGGTCTCGGAGAGCCGAGGGTAACTTACAGGCTGAGGGACTGGAACGTCTCCCGTCAGAGGTACTGGGGAACGCCGATACCCATAGTTTACTGCGATAGGTGTGGGACTGTGCCCGTGCCCGAAGAGGAACTGCCCGTGAAGCTGCCTCTCAACGTTGAGTTTACGGGTAGGGGAAACCCCCTGCAGAGCTCCGAGGAGTTCGTGAATACCACCTGCCCCAAGTGTGGGAGTCCTGCAAAGAGGGAGACGGACACGATGGATACCTTCTTTGACTCATCTTGGTACTTCCTGAGGTACTGCGACCCCAAGAACGAAGAGCTTCCCTTTGATAGGGAGAAGGCTGACTACTGGATGCCTGTGGACACCTACATAGGCGGGATAGAGCACGCCGTCTTACACCTGCTCTACTCAAGGTTCTTTCAGAAGTTCCTCAAGGACATAGGTATGGTCAGGGACGAGGAGCCCTTTGGGAAGCTAATAACCCAAGGCATGGTTCTAAAGAAGTGGGTCAGCGTAGGCAGTCTCTTAGAGTACCTCGGTCTGGACGAAGAGGACGAGGTTGAAACCTTAAGGTCTAAACTTCAAGAACTTGCGGAGGTGAGCTGAGATGTTCAGCAAGGAGTTTGAGATGGGAGTTGGGCTCATCAAGAGGTTCAGGGATACCCTTGAGGAGATAGCAAGGGCTGGCTCTCCCGAGGAAGCAAAGCCCCTGATAGAGCAGATAAAGCACCCCGTATTCGGTGCCATGGCTCAGATAAAGGTCGGTCAGGGACCTCTCAAGGAGGAGATACTTGAAGCGTTAGCGGTGGTTGTATCCCAGTTCAGAGAGCTCACTGACTTTGCAGCCCTTAAGGAAGCTATACCGCAGGTTATAAACCTCGTTGAGCAGTCCGAAAAGCTCGCCAAAGAGGGGGCAGAGCAGAAGGGATGATAAAGCACCTCATAAAGGGAGGGATGGTCATAGACCCCTCCCAGGAGCTCTTAGGCATATACGACATACTCATAGAGGGGGACAGGATCAAGAGGGTTGAGGAGGACATCTTTGAGCCCGAGGCTGAGATAATAGACGCAACTGGTCTAATAGTGGCTCCCGGATTTGTTGACCTGCACGTCCACTTCAGAGACCCGGGGCAGACTTACAAGGAAGACATCCTCTCCGGTAGCAAGTCCGCGGTGGCAGGTGGTTTCACCACCGTAGTGTGTATGCCCAACACGGAGCCCCCCATAGACTCTCCGGAGACGGCTGAGTACATAAGGGCTAAGGCTAACTGCTGGGGGCTGTGCAACGTCCTGCCCGCCGGGACGATAACGAAGGGCAGGAAAGGAGAAGAACTTGCGGACTTCTGGGCGCTAAAGGAGGCAGGGTGCGTTGCTTTCACCGATGACGGTGCGCCCGTCATGGACTCGGACATAATGAAGAAAGCCCTTGAGCTCTCAGCCCAGCTCGGTGTCCCCATAATGAACCACTGCGAGGACGACAGGGTAGCCGTGGGCGCGGTGAACGAGGGTGAGATATCCGCCCTGATAGGGCTTTCCTCCAGACCTCCTGAGGCTGAAGACGTGCTGAACGCAAGGGACTGCGTACTCTCCTACTACACGGGCGGGCACGTCCACATACAGCACCTGACCACAGCCCTCGGCGTTGACATAGTTCGCCACTTCAAGGACAAGGGTGCGAGGATAACCTGTGAGGTGAACCCGAACCACCTCCTCTTCACGGAAGGGGAACTACTCAAGAGCGGTGGAAACGCAAGGGTAAACCCGCCCCTGAGGAAGGAGGAGGACAGGGAAGCCCTGCGGAGGGCTCTCTCCGATGGGACTATTGACTGCATAGCCACAGACCACGCCCCCCACGCGGTATTTGAGAAGGGAAGTGTAGAGGCTGCCCTGCCGGGGATAATAGGCTTACAGACCGCCCTTCCCATAATGCTTGAGCTCGTATCCAGAGAGTACCTCTCCCTCATAAAGCTCGTAGAGCTCATGTCCACAAACCCAGCAAAGGTCATAGGAGTTGAGGGAGGAACGCTCAAGGAAGGTTCGCCAGCGGACGTGGTCATCTTTGACCTTAAGAAGGAGTGGGTCTTAAACGAGGAAACGAATTTCTCCAAGAGCAAAAACACGCCCCTTTGGAACAGAACTCTCACGGGAAAGGTGATGTACACCATAAAGGGCGGAAAGGTTGTGTATAAAGATTAATAACCATGGGAATATTCAAGGAAGACCTCATAAACTTCGGGAACCTCATAGACACGGAGGTAGAGGTAAGGCTGCTGCCCGAGGACTTCAAGAGGGTATATCCAGACCTTGACTTTGAGTTCTCCGACAGGCTCCTCAGGATAAAAGGTAAGAGGAAGGGACTTCTCTTCAAGAGGGGTTTTGAGTTCCGTGGCGGACAGGATGAGAAGAGAGTGTACAACGTGAGAGGCTTTGAGACGGAGGACATGGGTGTCTACCTGCCGATCATATCTTCCGAAGGGGTTGAAGAGCTGTCCAGAAAGGAAGGTATGGACACTGAGGGTGAACACCTGAAGCTGAGCGTCTTTGGAGTCCTGAAGAGGTCAAACATTTACAGGGACATACCCGATGCCTTTAAGGACAAGCTTGTAATAACGAGGTACAAGGTCAGGGACGGCTACCTCTCGGTTTACATAACCGTTACCAAGTAAGGGTTCAGTCAAAGACAACCGTCTTGTTGTCGTAAACGAGCACCTTTCTCTCAAGGTGCCACTTCACAGCCCTCGCGAGGACTATTCTCTCTATATCCTTACCCTTCCTTATGAAGTCCTCAAGGGAGTCTCTGTGGCTGACCCTTATTATGTCCTGCTCTATTATGGGACCCTCGTCCAGGATCTCCGTAACGTAGTGACTCGTCGCACCTATTATCTTCACGCCCCTCTCGTAGGCTCTGTGGTAGGGCTTTGCACCGGGAAAGGCGGGAAGGAAAGAGTGGTGTATGTTTATTATCCTGTTCCTGAACCTGTCCACGAACTCCCGGGAGAGTATCTGCATATACCTGGCGAGGATTATGGTATCTATCCCGTACTCTTCTAATAGAGCCAGCTCCTTCTCTTCCGCCTCCCTCTTGTTCTCTTTTGTCTTCGGTATATAGTAGTAGGGAACACCGAAGAAGTCTGCTATGGGCTTAAGGTCAGGATGGTTGCTTACGACGAGCTTCACATCCCCCTTCAGCTCTCCGCTCCTGAACCTCTGCATGAGGTCGTAAAAGCAGTGCTCCTGTCTTGAGACGAACACCGCAACCCTCTGGAGCTCCCCGCCGAAGTGGAGAGAGTAGTTCATAGAGAATCGCTCCGCGATCGGTTTGAAGGCTTCCTCTATGTCTCCACCTCTGAACCTGAAGTCTGTTATGTCCCACTCCACCCTTGCGAAGAATATTCCCTTCTGGCTGTCTATGTGCTGGTCAAAGTGGAGTATGTTCCCGCCGTTATCGGCTATGAAGCTGGCTATTTCCTTAACTATACCCTTCCTGTCGGGGCAGGATATCAGGAGTATGGCGCTGTCCACAGGGTGGCTCACTCCTTGTTTTTCTCAAGCCTCTTAGCCTTGAGCTTCTGCTTTCTGAGTCTCTCGTTCTTGAGCCTTTCCTTCAGGGTCTTGGGTCTGGGTCCCTTGCTGCCGTCCCCTTCAGCCCCTGCGTAGACAGCCCTGTTCATGAGCTCCTCACGCTTCTTCTCCTCAGCGGCTCTTTCCTCCTCTATCTCCTCCTGAGACTTGAGCTGAACCTGCAGGAGGGTAGATACGGTATGGGTCTTTATGTTGTGGAGGAGTTCCTCAAACAGCTCAAAGGCTTCCCTCTTGTATTCAATCAGCGGGTCTCTCGCCGCATATCCACGCAGGTATATGCCCTCTCTGAGCCTGTCCAAGACGTGGAGATGTTCCCTCCACAGGGTATCAAGCACGTTCAGGAGCACAACCCTTTCCAGCTCCCTCATAGCCTCGGGGCTTCCTATCTCTTTCTCCTTCTCCTCGTAAAGCTCCTTTAACCTTTCAAGGAGGGCTTCTACCAGTTCTTCCTTGTCCCTGACCTTGGGAATCTCTATCTCCTTACCTGTCCACTCCTTGAGGAAGTTCTTCAGAGGTTCAAGCTCCCACAGCTCGGGGTCTTCCTCCGGCAGGAGTCGGTCAACCTCCCTCTCCAGGACGTCCCTCATAAACTCGTATATCTCCTCCTTGAGGTTCTCACCCTCCAGAACGTCTCTCCTCAGGGAGTATATGACCTCCCTCTGGGTGTTCATGACGTTGTCGTACTCAAAGAGGCGTTTCCTTATCTGGAAGTTCTGGGCTTCCACCCTCTTCTGGGCGTTCTGTATAGCCTTGGAAACCATCCTGCTTTCTATGGGCTCTCCCTCTGGTATCTTCAGCATGTCCATGAGCTTTCCTACCCTCTCTCCACCGAAGAGCCTGAGCAGGTCGTCCTCAAGGGAGAGCACGAACCTTGACTCTCCCGGGTCTCCCTGTCTTCCGGAACGACCCCTGAGCTGGTTGTCTATCCTCCTTGACTCGTGCCTCTCCGTTCCCACAACGAGGAGTCCGCCGAGCTCCCTGACCCTGTCCTTCTCCTCCTCCGTAGTCCTGTAAGCCTCTTCAAAGGCTCTCTTCCACTCCTCCTCACTCGCCTCCTCAGGGTTCTTGCCCCGGGACTGGATTATCTCCTTAGCCATGTACTCGGGGTTGCCGCCGAGCAGTATGTCCGTCCCCCTTCCAGCCATGTTGGTGGCTATGGTCACAGCCCCGACCCTTCCAGCCTGGGCTATTATCTGGGCTTCCTGCTCATGGTGCTTGGCGTTCAGTATGTTGTGGGGTATTCCCTTCTTGAGTATCTCCCTAACCCTCTCCTCAAGCTCCTCATCGCTGACGTTGAACTTCTCCTTGAGGCTCTCTATCCTCTCCTTGACCTCTTCCTTCTCAAGGAGCTTCTTTATCAGCTTTTTGTTCTTCAGGAGCGCTGAGAGCTGTTCGTTGTCTTCTATGGACACCGTGCCCACGAGCACAGGTCTGCCGAATAGGTGGTTTACGAGTATCTCCTCCACCACCTTCTCCCACTTTTCCTTCTTGGTCTTGTAAACTAGGTCGGGGAGGTCTTTTCTGATCATAGGTCTGTGGGTAGGTATAACCACAACGTCAAGCCCGTATATCTCCCTGAACTCAAGAGCTTCCGTCTCCGCGGTTCCGGTCATACCGGCGAGCTTCCTGTAGAGCTTGAAGTAGTTCTGGAAGGTTATGGACGCGAGTGTCTGGTTCTCCTCCTTAACGCTAACGCCTTCCTTTACCTCTATCGCCTGGTGGAGTCCGTCAGACCACCTCCTACCGGGCAGAACCCTTCCGGTGAACTCGTCCACTATGAGAACCTCTCCGTCCCTGACTATGTAGTGAACGTCCTTCTTGAAGAGGTGGTGAGCCCTTATAGACTGAACTATCGCATGCAGGAGGTCTATGTGTTTGAGGTCGTACAGATTGTCTATCTTGAGCAGTTTCTCAATCCTGTCTATGCCCTCCTCTGTGAGGGTCACGTTCCTGTTCTTCTCGTCCACCTTGAAGTCCCTGTCGGGTTCCAGCTTGCGAACTACAGCGTCTGCAACCTTGTATATCTCAATGTCAACCTGGGCAGGTCCCGATATTATCAGGGGTGTCCTCGCCTCGTCTATGAGTATGGAGTCCACCTCGTCCACTATGGCGTAGTTGTGTCCCTTGACCTGGACTATGTCCTCTTTGGAGAAAGCCATGTTGTCTCTCAGGTAGTCAAAGCCGAACTCGTTGTTCGTCCCGTAGGTTATGTTGGCGCTGTAAGCCTCCCTTCTCTGAACCTCCTTCAGCACCGTGAAGAACGCCTTCTTGGCGTCTATGTTCACCATGTCCGATGAAATTGACTCCTCAAAGAAGCCCTTGGGCCACACCCTCAGGTCTCTCTCTATCGCTTCCTCAAAGACCTCCTCGTTAGCCCACTCCACCCTGTAGGAGAGCCCGTCGGAGTTGATCACGCCCACCTCAAGCCCGAGGAACTTGTATATGGGTCCCATCCACTGGGCGTCCCTCCGGGCGAGGTAGTCGTTCACTGTAACTATGTGCACGCCCTCATCGGTCATACCGTTAACGGCAGCCGACAGGGTGGCTACGAGGGTCTTACCCTCTCCCGTCTTCATCTCAGCTATCTTGCCCTGATGCAGGACGAAACCACCTATGAGCTGAACATCAAAGTGTCTGAGTCCGAGAGTTCTCTTTCCTGCTTCCCTAACGAGGGCAAACGCCTCTACAACCTCATCGGTTATCCTCCCCCTTATCACCTCTTCCTTGAGGTCCTCGTTCAGCCTTATGTTGTCGTATAGTTCCTGAGCTCTTTTGACGAGCTCCCTGTTGCTGAGCTGGTCAAGCTCCCTCTCAAGTTCGTTCACTCTCTTTACGAAAGGTCTGAGTCTCTTTATCTCCCTTTCGTTTTTAGTTCCAAGTATCCTCTTTAGAATCCAACCTATCATGTTTTTAAACTCCCGAGTTTCTTAATTTAAATAGTTTAAAATAAAACCGCAAGGTAGCACCGTGAAGGCAGAACAGAGACAGGAACTGGTAGAACTCTTAAGAAAAGCCATATACGAGCTGACAGGCAACTACTACCCCGACGAGAGGATGAAGATACTTGAGTACAAGCTTGAGAGGCTGCTAAAGAGCATGAATGTGAACGCCGACACACCCGAGGGCATAATCTCCTTCTTCCTAAAGACACCTGAGAACAGAAAGCTCCTTATAGACCTCATGACCGTGCCCGAAACACGCTTCTTCAGGGAGAAGGAACAGCTTGATGTGCTCTTTGACAACCTCCTGAAGGGTAGATACAGTCTGGAGATAGCGAGCGTTGGATGTTCCACCGGTCAGGAGCCCTACACCCTCGCCATGATGATGGCAAAGAGGGGTATAGGCGGCAAGGTCGTGGGTATGGACATAAACGAGGAGGTTCTCAAGAAGGCTCGCTCGGGAGTTTACAAGGCGTCAGAGCTCAAGGACATACCGGAGGACTACCGTAGGTTTGTTGAGGTTAAGGGTAGCCTGCTGGAGATAAAGCCTGACATAAAGAGCCGTGTGGAGTTTCACCAGATAAACCTTATAGACCCAGCCACCTTCAGACCCTTTCTGTGCAGGTTTGATGTGGTCTTTTGCAGGAACGTCCTCATATACTTCTCAGGAGACTCCAAGAGGAGAGCCCTTACAAACCTGAGGAGCGCCCTTAAAAGGGACGGATACCTGGTCATATCCTCAACGGAGATACTAAACAGGGAGTACTACGATCTCTTTGAGCCTGTTAAGGAAGGAAGATTCTTTTTCTATAAAAAGAGGGAGACTGGCGATGATAAAAGTCCTTGTGGTTGATGATTCACCCTTTATCAGGCTCGCGCTCAAGAAGCTCATAGGCTCAGCCGAGGACTTGGAGGTGGTCGGTGAAGCCTCCAACGGCAAGGAAGCCGTACGCCTCGTTCAGGAGCTAAAACCCGACATTGTCACCCTTGACATAAACATGCCCATAATGGACGGGTTGACGGCACTCGGGGAGATAAGGAAGGTATGCCCTCAGTGCAAGGTGGTTATGATAAGCGCCCTCACACGCGAGGGTGCCCAGGAGACGATAGAAGCCCTTGAGAAGGGAGCCATAGATTTCATAACCAAACCTACCGATTACCAGGAGCTTTTCAACTTCAAAGAGGAGATCATAAACAAGATAAGAGCTGCCTACGAAACCGGCAGGAAAGTTGAGTACAGACCGAGCGTCACCGTTCCCGAGAGGGAGATAAGGGGCGAGTTCAGCATGCCCCCTGTCGTAGCCCTCGGGATATCCACCGGAGGTCCTCAAACCCTGAACGTGGTACTGCCAAAGCTCCCTGCAGACTTCCCATCACCCATACTCATAGCCATACACATGCCGGACACCTTCACCGCTACCTTCGCAAGACACCTTGATGCCATGTGCAAGCTGCATGTGAAGGAGGCGGAGGAAGGTGAGGTAATAAAGCCCGGCAACATATACATATCCCGCGGAAGGATTCACATGACCTTGAGAGGGACGCCCCAGAGGGCGTACGTCAACTACGTTAAAGACAACAACTACCTTTACAAGCCCTCCGCAGACCTATTACTCTCCTCAACAGCCAAGGTCTTTGGCAGAGACACCATAGGTGTGATAATGACCGGCATGGGCAACGACGGGGCGGAGGGGATAGTTGAAGTCAAGAGAGCAGGCGGAACCACAGTAGCAGAAGACCCAAAGACGGCAATACTCTGGGCTATGCCCGAGAGCGCCATAAAGACAGGCTGCGTTGACTACGTTGTTCCCAAAGAAAAGATGGCTGAGCTACTCATAAAGCTAACGAGCGGTGTAAAACCTTAGCTCAGGTAGCCAGCCTCCACGCCTATGCAGGCGTTGTAAACAAACTGTATCCTGTCCTTGTATTTCTCTATGACCTCGTAATTTTCGGCGCCTGGCTGGAGCCACACCACCTTGGCACCTACCTCAAGAGCTTCCTGAACTATAGGCTCTACGTGGGCAGGGTTCCTGTAAACGTTAACTATGTCTATGGGTTCGGGCACATCCTTCAGAGAAGGAAGAACCTCTATTCCCAGTATCTCCTGTCCGGCGTACTTGGGGTTTATGAGGTAAACCTTATGCTTTCCTTTCTTGAGTACCTTCTCGGTGGTGTAGTAGGAAGGTCTCTCAGGGTTTGAGGATATGCCTATGACAGCTACAACTTTTGCGTTCTTCAGAGCCTCAAGGGCGTCGTCTCTGTGCTGAACTTCCGCCATTCTATTCCTCCTCCGGTTTTCGGTAATGGTGGGCGGTGGCGGACTTGAACCGCCGACCTCCATCGTGTGAGAATTGCATCTGATAAAAAACACCATATACATTCATGCGTCCATATCAATACCTTACAATTATCCTGACGCATGGGTGTTCTCAGTGTATCCAACTTTTCACAACCCTCCACAACCTTATTTTACCCTCTATTTCGGCAGTTTTTCGGCAAAGATTTGTATATTGACTGGAACGTTAAAATGTATAAAAAGCCCAAAATCCAACGTTTAAAAGTCCAATTGTACCCATAGCCTAATTTATAATTTCCCTGATGTTTTCGTCGGGAGAGATAAAAAACGTTATAGCTCTTGGGGACGTGGAAGCTGATAAAGACAGCGGAGACCCGAATAGGGAAACGGAAGCGAGGGCTTTTGAGAACCTCAAGCACAACCTCAGGGGTGTAGCTTCCATACTTTACTACAAACCCCTGCTTGTTTATGGTCGTCAGGTGAGAGAGCCCGATATTCTCTGGATACATCCTCACGTGGGTGTACTCGTCATAGAGGTCAAAGCGTGGAGTCTGGAGTTCTTTAAAGAGTGCAGGATAGGGGACAACGACAGGTTCCTGTGGAAAGGTAAGAGCTTCCCTGACCCGAACAGGGAAGCAAGGGAGTTCGTGAATACCATATTAGACCTCACGGGAAAGAGGGTTCCTGTAAGGTATGTCCTCTACTTCCCAAACCTGACACCTTCGGAGTATGAAGAGCTACCTGAGTTATTCAAAGGAAAGCTCCCTAAAGAACTCTGTCTTTTTAAACACGAGAAGAACGTCCTTTTAAAACTACTCTCGGCTTTTGAAGGGTACCAGAGGAGTATGCTCAAGAAACCCGTTACAGAAGAAGACTTTAACGCCGTAAGAAAGGCTCTCTTTCCCCACAAGACTGTATCCAAGAGTGACTTTTCCTTTACGGACGAAGATATACCTGTGCTGGATATTTATCAGGAAAGTTTGCTCTACAGCCTGAAGAGGGGGTACAGGATACTCAGGGGCACTGCCGGGTCTGGGAAGACTGTGGTTTTGATAGCTAAGGGAGTCCAGGAGAAGCTCTCTGACCCTTCAAAGAGGGTCATATTCATAACCTACGCTAACTCCCTCGTGAGTGAGATAAAGAACTCCATAGGAAGCCTTATAAAGCTCAGAGGACTGCCCTTAAAGGTAGAAGACTTTGAGATAACTACCATACACGCCCTAATGGGGAGGGTATATAGGAAGTATGTCGGTGATAACAGGGATATAGGGTATGAGAGACTTGAGAGCGGAGTAACGGAATACGTTGAGTCTAATACCTTGAATGATGAGGACAGGTACGATGTGATCCTCGTAGATGAGTCTCAGGACTTCAGGAAACACTACTTTAAACTCATCAAAGCTCTTGAAAAGGAGGACACGATTACCGTGTTCGGTGTGGACGAAACACAGAGGATATACGAGTACGAGGAAGATGGGACTGCTCCCTGGGTGTGGTCAGGCGTGGGATACGACGCAAGGGGCAGGACGGATGTCCTCAAGAGGAGCTACAGAAACCCATCAAAGATATTCAAGGTGGCGGTTGATTTCCTTAAAAGGGATAGGGTGCTGGCTGATAGGTTGAAGGAGTTAGAAATTGAAGACGCTTACTCCATAAGGACGGACGAAGGTGTAGTGAGGATGTTTGTGGGAGAAGATGAGTTTGAGCTTGTTGATAGGATACTGAAACACCTTATAGGTAGGGGTTACAACGCCGGAGATATTTTTATCCTCTGTGCTGTCCAAAAACTTGTGAGAGGGTATGCTAAGGTTGCCCAGGACTTGATAGGGAGTGAAAATGTCCGCTACTTCTCCTCCAATTCTCTCAAGCAGTTTAAGGAAGTCCCTACGGACAAGCTGATGGTCATACCCTATAAGTCTGCTAAGGGGCTTGAAAGACCTGTGGTGATAGTGACGGGGACACACATACTCCCCTACGAAAAAAGTAAACTTATGGAGCAAAAGAGGTTGGATAGAAGGACTCTCTACGTAGCCCTCACCCGTGCCCAGAAGGAGCTTTACATAACTGCCCAGGAACTAAAGGGATTCGCAGAAGAACTGAAGGGGATAATAGATACAAACTGATAATCAGTGATTTACACCTGACCTCTCTTTCGGTATCCCCTGATTATCACTTATTACCAACCTGTAACAGAACCTTTCCTTTAGGATATAACCCTTATCTATCAGGGATTTGAAGGCTCTATTGAGGACGGGAGAGGAGGGGTCTTTACCGAAGAACTCTCTTATTATCTGAGCCTTGAAATAAAAGACTTTGCCCTCTGGCGTGGACAGATAATAGAGGGTCAATAACAACCCCTTCTCCTCTGGCGATAACTGATTATCAAAGATAATCCATCTCGGTAGGTGGACGGGTGTAAAGCACAGGGCTTTGAGTTTTAGTTTTCTGCCTAAAGCGTTCTCAACCCTGTAGTAGATGTAGCTCTTAGAGAGGTAGCCGTTTTCTTCAAGGACTTTGACCGCATTCACCACTCTTCCCTTACTGACCTTAGACCTCCTCGCTATCTCGTGGTAGCTGATAACCCCCTCCCTGTCTCCTAAAATAGCCCTGAGAAAAGCATATATGTAGCGTCCCAAACTCCCCACCTCCCTATCTTTAAACAACCCCTCTTCCAAAGTTAAGAAATCTTCAGTAACCATGCTTGTACCTCAGACAATAACGGGGAAAAGTGGCTTGAAACGCAGGTATCTTCCGTAACGCTCCTTAGAGAGAAGCTCTTTAGAGGTGAGGTCATTTATCGTCTTTCTAACCGTATCTTTACTCTCTCCTAAGAGCCTTGAAAAGTCCGTGAGTGGGAGGTAAGCGTAGGTTCCGTCTCCCTGAGCTTCTATTAGAGACCACACGAGGGAAAGGTAAGCCCTTTCTTTATAGGTAAGGGTAGCGGTTGCAAGGGAAGAGGGCAGGTAGATGTTCTTTTTTCCTCTCCTCAGCCTGTAAACACCCGGACGCTCAACAAATAAGAGCTTTCTCCTCACCAGCTCCTTAACCGACCTCCTCGCCTTCTCCTCTCCCATCCCTGTAAAGGTCGCAACCTCCTCATAAGAAGAAAATATTACCTTCCACTCCTTGCTCCTCCTGTGGTAAAAAACTACCAATATACTCCTAAGTGGACTCCTCAAATTATCCCTAAGCCACACACTCTCAGGTATGGTAAATTGCTTCTTCATACTTCTTAATATACCACTTTCCTACCCCATTTTTACCACATTTATTTAACTTTCAAGGACATATAAAGGTGATACGAGAATTTAGGAAAACATATATAGGGGATGTAGGGAGGGGTTCACTTTTAAGTCATTTCACTGAGTATAGAGAGGTAAGCATTATCAAGTTCTTCCGAGCCATGAACAGATTTAAGCTCGCTGAGTATAAGGGATGCGTGTTTCTTTGCTAAGTTATACTCTGTCCAGCCGAAGACTATGTTTAGCGTATAATCTGCGTTTTTTCTTAATTCTGATAGGGTAAGCAATAGGTTTCCTAAATTTGCATACCTATTAGTTCTTAAAAAGGTCTCCCTAACAAGTACATGGGAGATTGCCCTCATAAGGTACATTTTCTCTCTACGCCTTACGTTTAACTCTCTTAGGAGAACCTCTCTGCCTTCAAGGAAAGCACTATAGTAGAAGCGACTCACGGATGTCCTGATTAAAGCCGCACTATCCACTATAGCATGTTGCTGTAGTCTCGGAAGTTTAACAGCTATATCTTTGAAAGAGACGGGACTGAACATTTACACCGGATTGACCATTACCACATACGGACGTCCTGTCCTTCCCATGAGCCTATTAAAGAGCTCTATCTCCTTTTCCACAATACGCCCGGCATCAGACTCTTGCATATTAACTACAAACCCATATCTAAGGTGGTCGCCTTCTATAAAGGCATAAGGGTAAACACCTTCCGAAAAGGAAGCTATCTCTTTCAACTCCTCGTAAGCTTGCCTATAATCCTTGTTCTCTTCAAGGTGGCTCTTAGCCTGTTCAAAGGAGTGTATCCTCTCAATTATCATAAGACCGACTTCAGGAGTCACGTTGTCAAGAAATACATCTTTTCCCATTTCGTTAAGAGCTTCAAGGGCAGAGGGGAAATCTCCAAGATTGACGAGACTTACAACCTTCAACGCTTTCAATTTATTAACGGAAGGAAATTTATCGGCAGGAAACTTCCCGATGGCTTTTTCTAACTCCCTAACAGCCTCTCTTAAAAGTCTCTTATGAATAAGGGCATTTGCTTTGAGGTCAATCAGGTGTATGTAAAGGTTGGGGTCATTTTCCATATAGGGTTCTGCCTTGTTTACAACCTCTATTGCCTCATCCGCCATACCGGCAAGTATGTAAGCCTGCAACAGGACTAAAACAAGGTCAGCCCTCTTGGACTTCCTAACGTCTTCCTCCAGCTCTTTTATTACGTTAAGAACTTCCTCATAACTCTCTGCCGACCTGAGCCTTAATGCGTACCCTTCCGCTTTGCTCTTGGGAAACTTTATAACACCCATACCTTAACTCCATTATTACCAATAGTCTATATCTTCGGCATAACTATGTCAATTTGCAGGCGTAGAAGATAGCTTACTTACTCCCACTATCAAGCCCTCTTCTAAGAGCTTGAAAATGAGAGAATAGGAGTGGCAGGCAGGAGCCTGCCTACGAGAGTTCTCTTTATAGAAGACTTTACACCTTCATCCGATAACAAAGTCCTCATAGCCCTACCTCCGCAAATAGAAAATCAATCGGAAGTGATACCGGGGAATCGCATACCTGCTCTTATTTCTATGTCGTACTCGTCCTCCCCTATCAGGACGTATATCCTCCCGTCTTTACTCAGGTAACGGGAGAACTTCATTTCTGCCCTTGAGGGTTCATTAGGGTGCTCTCTTTCTATTATGGTTCCGGGCATCGTTCTTGGAGGCTCTACCTCGCACCTGATCACCTCTCCCTGATACTTGAGTCCGTGTGCTATCGCTATGGCTTCTACCATCTTCTTCTTTTCCTCAAAAGGCAGGTCGGAGTTCCAATTCTTCTTGAGGTTCTTCAGGTCTTCTGCCAGCTCTCTAAACCTGTCCTGAACCCTCTTCTTCCTCTTTTTCACGTAAAGCCCCCTTTGTCCCTCAATATATATCCTCTTTTCTCTCACATCAACATGGACGTAAACCTTAGCCCTCATTACTTCACCTCCTATATTCTTACTTCAGCCTCACTTCAATCTCATAGCTCTCTACTACCCCATCTACCTCAAAGATGCTGACGTAGATGCGGTGAAAGCTATTGCTATCAAAACACCGCAGGTAAGTAATTCCTCCACCTACCCTGATTTTCAGGACGGAGTAAGAGAGGGAGAAGAAGTAACCGTGAACCTGAGAAGCTATTTTGTTCGTGTCTGTCCTCATCTGAGGCGAAATCCTCTCGGATAGGGCGATGGCGTGTTCTATAACGCTCTTCCGACTCGCAGGTCTTTCCTTCTTGCGAGGTCTTCTTACCCTACTCCCGTCAATAACGAGTGCCCTCTCCATCATTCCACCTCCTTAATTACCTTGTCCACAAGCCTTTTAACTTCCCTATCTGAAACCTTCCACGTCTTCCGAGACTCAATCAGGAACTTGAGAGTCTCATCTTCCAGCTCTCTCCTTACATCTTCGGGAGAGTGGAGAATTCCGTGCTTTGTTCCTACCATCAACATCTTCAGACTCCTTTTCAGGAGCCTTTTAGACAGACTACTGCCCATGACATCACCTCCTATGATTGGATTTCCCTTTCGGGATACAAATACCTACCCAAAGAGGACAGATACTTGTATCCGTAGGGTTAGTGTTGGGAAGTGCTATTAGAGTTAGGGATTAACTCCCACCTTGAAGTCCCTGTGTAGAGACTTGAAGATAGGAGTGCCCCCGGAGGGGCGGGAAGTCAAAAGAGCGAATAATATAGCTTAAAAACTTCCTCATCAGCCATTTCTTTTATCTTTCTTATCATCTCCCTCCTTAGAGTTTCTATGTCTATTGTGTCTTCTGGGATGTAGATGATTGTTTTTTCCCAGTCGGCGTAATCCTCCCACGAGCAATAATACCTCTCGTAAACTACTACCTCCTTGATCTCGTTCGGCTCAATATGCAACTCTGGAAGAGCTTCACCGATTGTTTTGGGCTCACCTTCCTCCCGATCTGGTTCGTGATTACTGCCAAACTCATACCTTTCGTGGTATATAGGGAGATCTATTCTGTCTCCGTTCTTAGTATAGATTGTTACTTCCCATCTTTCATATCGCTCTCCTGCAGAGCTGTCGTAGGCATAGATACTTCCAGCGTCAAGCCTAAGAATATCCTCCAAGCTGGCTTTTACAACTTCCTGCTCTTGCACCATGATACACCTCCTTTCATTAGAATTCCTCCCGCCGAGGGCGAGCGGAAGGTAGTTAGCCCCGACCCGAAGGTCGCCCTCTGGGGCTGGAGTGGGTTAGACCTCTACAAGCAAGAACTTGTAGAGGTTTTTGGAAATGATCTCCTTCAGCTCCTCTTGGCTGTAGATCTGTCCCTCTTGGGGACGCTTAAAAAGTTGAAACACAAGAACAGCATCATTACAGTTGGGTTCAACTGTTACTGGATCCCTGTTTGGTTCTTCGGGAAGACGGAGGTTCTTAAGCATCTCCCTCAACACCTGTAGCGTGGATGCGTGACCTATGCGGAAGGATATATAAGCTCCTCCCGCCTCCTCTGAAATAATTAAGCTTTCTGCCTCTTTGGGGGAGGGAACTTCTTGCACCTTGATGGTGCAGGGGAAGTCCTTAATCATGGACAAACTAAAGGCGTTGGTCACATAAAGAGAGCGATACTTCATGGCTTAACCTCCTCTTGGATTTTTTAAATCCCAACCCCCGGAGGTTTAGAAGCTGGGATTTAAAACCGAATAGACAGACTGAGAGCTTTAGGGTGGTGTCTTCCTCCTCTCAGTCTCTTTGGAATGTCCTTGCGGACAAGTATAGTTTAGGTCTTATACACGATGGTGTCAAGTTTGGCTCTGATGGCATCTGCCTATGGAAGTGATATATTAGAAATCAGGTATGTCAGGTGTTAAGGAAGAGAAGGAGCTCTGGCAGGAAGTAAGAGAAGTAAGGCAGGAAGTTAATAATTTTCGTAAGGAGACCTATGAGGAGTTTAAACAGGTTAGAGAAGAAATACATAGGGTAGAGGTCTCCTTAAGGGAAGAATTAAATCGTATTGATAAGAAGTTTACCACCCTCATGCTAATAGTCATCTTCCTAATCATCTTCCTCAACCAGAACGCCCTTGAATTCATCTTCAGAGTGTTCGGACTCGTGAAGTGAAAAAGTTATTCATATAAGAGAGAAATTTGAGCAGGTTTACCCCAAAAGGTAATTTTACCCTTGACACTTTCAATAATCAGGTATTAACTTTGACAATAAGACTACTTGAGGGGTGAGCTATGAAGTTTTTTGGGAGGAAGAAGGAAGAGGAGAGAGTTAATAATCCTTCTGATGGTGAAAAGAAAAAGCTAAGCAAAGAACAGGAAGAAGCTGGCAAGGCATTTATGAAAGCAATACTTGGCGATATGGCAGATATGATATATGAAGAAGAACAACCCCAAGAGCAACCGCAGGCTCAAGCTCAGGAGACTCAAGAGGTGAAAGAGGTAAAGGGAGAAGAGGAGAAGAAAGAGGAACTGCCCAAAGACAGGGACGAGGTACTTATAGAGATACTCAAGGAGCTGAAGGCTCTTAACTCTAATGTGAAGGCTGTGATAGTCAGGATGGATGCAGAGAGAGAAGAAAACAGACAATTCAGGGAGCAAGTTATAGACCTTCTGGGAGAGCAAGTCGCCAAACCCTTCTAAGCCACCCTACCCACTATGAACTCACTCCTGTCTATGTTATTCAGTATCTTGCCTGTGGTAGCGTTGTAAAT
This sequence comes from Hydrogenivirga sp. 128-5-R1-1, assembly GCF_000171895.1. NCBI lineage: Bacteria > Pseudomonadati > Aquificota > Aquificia > Aquificales > Aquificaceae > Hydrogenivirga > Hydrogenivirga sp. 128-5-R1-1. The sequence continues at coordinate 57,080 of NZ_ABHJ01000005.1, read as the reverse complement.
CTGTCCCTGAGTATTCACGCTCCAGCCTCTCTGGGATAAGGCTGTGTAGTCATACATATTACCCTTGACATTCCCTATTATCAGGGATTATTTTTGGTAATAAAACCATTTGAGGGGTGAGTTGTGAAGTTTGTAAAAGAAGCTGTTGAAAAAATAGAAGAGATGATAGAAAGGGATAAGGGGGAGATAATAGAGGAAGAGAACCTTCCTGAATGGGTAGGGATATACACTCTACCTCAACCGCCTTCCGGCAAAAGCGTGGCAAAAACATTTGGGCTTATTTACGTATCTGAAACCATGTCCTCTCCCAACAGGGATGGGGCTAAGGAGTTGGTAGATAAGGTAATCAGAAAACTTATAAGAGAAGCAAGAAAAAAGGGAGCCAACGCATTAGTGAATGTCAAGATTGAAGCAGGTTCTTACGCTTATGCTGGTGCAGAGTGGGTGGTGCTACACCTGATAGCTTACGGGGAAGCTGTGTTTATTGAGGAGAGTGGTAGAAGGGAAAGCCAGATTTCCGATTGTTGATTAGCCTGTAAAATAGCTTTTACAAAAACTATTGAGGAGTGAGGCATGGACGCAAGAGAAAGGATAGATAGGATACTTGAGGGAAAGGAGGACGATAGGCTGTTTGGGAAGGAGAGCGGACAAAGAGACAAGAATAGAACAACAGAAGATAAAGAGAGGGTTGAAAAAATAAAGGAGCAGAAGGTAAAAGACGGCAGAACGTATACTGTAACAATAAACGGGTATAAATTAGAAGTGCCAGAGGGATTTGAAGTAGTGATAGATAGAGAGAAAGTTGTAGTTAGAGAAAAGGAAAGCAGCGAAATTGTGGATATAGTAAGAGAAATCTTGAAAGAAGTAAAAACAATGAATGAAGAGGGGATTGAGGTAACTGGTGCAATTGCAACTATTTAAGAGTTTACCTATTGAATAAAACCTTTTGACAGCGAGCAATTTCTTTGGTGTTATTTTCTATTAAGTGTTTTGAGGCTTCTCTTATGTCTCGGATTTTGCTACAAGCTTTGTATATAGATTTACCATGCTTTTCTGTTATTCCGTTGCATAGGGGTGAATAGATGTAGGCTCTGCTTATAAAAAAGTATCCCTCAAGTAAGTTCTTGCACGCAGATTTAAGCACGCTGCCCGACATAGGAAGGTTAGCTATTGCAATAGCGGCTGGGTCAAATACAAACCTTCCTGCTCCATATAGAGATTGTAAAGCCCGAATGCAAAGTATCATATCTTCCTTTTTCTTTGGAGGGCATAGTTCTCCGTAAAAGATGTAAACTTTATCAGCTAAATTTGTAATGATAGGTTCTTTCTTTAGTTTCAAATCTTCTTTAGTAAACCAATCAAGTTCAATCTCAAGAGCACTTATATAGGAGCCAAGAACCCTCCTGCAAGCATCTATATCTTCCTCTTTATTACACTTATAAGCAAGGCTATGTTCTTCACCAAAAATGTGCGTAGTGAAAACCCAAATTACAAGCAACAGAACCCTTTTCATTCCTATCCTCTCCTGACTGTATATTTTAGCCCCAAGTAAAGATTAGGGTGCACCTATGATGGTGTCATTATCTTTCACACGATACTTATCCCATTCAAGATGGGACTTTTCTCTAACTTCTGTGTCAGTAGTAATTCTTTTCGGCCCAGTAGCATCCCCCCCATATACGTCATAATTACCCTCGTACATATCTCTCGCTATGTTAAATGCTCTTCCATCCTTATTTTTACTTATCTCCCCTATCTTGGCTTTTATTAGCTCTTGTGCCTTGTCTATGTTTCCTTGTGATTGGTTTATGGCAGCATCAAGAATATTCAAGCTTCCTTTAGTTCTCATAATATTCATCCACCTTTCTCTCATCCCTTTAATAATATTAGGGTCTATGTAATTAGCCTTTTGCACATTAGGCAATCCTTCCACAAACTCCTCATACTCCTTTAGTTTATCCTCGTTAGTTATGAGTCCCCAGATGTCACTTGCAGCTACACCTAACTTGGAAAGGGTAGAAACATCAGCGTAAAGTTCATTCTCCGCCGATGTAATCTTGCTGGCTATTTCGTCTCGCTGAGCTTTAAGTTCAGCAAATTTTTGCTCAAAAGCATCTCTTTGTCCATACAGTCCTGCAAGTTCCCTGAGGTCATTATTAAATTTACTCATATCGTCCTTAAAGGTCATAAAGTCCTTATTTCTTGCATACTTGTCATAAAGCTGTATCTGGACATCTGTCCCTGATCTTTTGTCTTTGAACTCTTGATTAAGTTCTTCTCGCCTATCTTCTATTGTCTTAGTGGTGTTTCTATATGCGGTTCCCGCATCCTTAGAAGGAGCTTTAACTTCTACATTCCTCGCACCATAGCCTTCCTTTTTTGCTTCTCCGGCTGCTTTCCTTATATTTTCTGCATTTGCATCGGGTTTAGTTATGTTCTTGTCTTGCATAAACTTATCCATCACCTTATCCATTATTCCCATCACCAAATTACTGTCTCCCTTGCCCTCTCCCGTTAAGGTAGAAAGGTATTGGGATTCTTTCTGGAGCTGTTGTATCTTTTGCTGGTATTGGGCTTTTTCATCTTCCGAAAGGTCGTTTGACTCCACTAAGCTCTGGAGTTGTTGTATCTGTTTATTGACAGATTCAAGCCTACCTTGAACTGTCCGAGGGTTAGAGATAACATCAATTGCCCACTCTGTTGCTTTTCTTACATCACCACCGAACAGGTCGTCTGCCACCGATTGAAGAAAGAGATGTGCGGCCTCTGCGACTATTTCTCTTGAGTTTTGTTTTGTATGCTCAAGTTTGTTCCTCAAGGTATCTTCAATTTGAGCCACATAGGAACCTACCCTTTTCCTGAAATTTTGTAAATCTTCCTTAAAATTGGCGTCTGTATAAGTTTTATCAGTTATCTTCTCCATAGAATCCATAAAATCTTTATTCTTCCCGCTGACCGTTGTCTTCCATGCTTCCTGGACTGATTTCCACTCATCTTCAGTCCTCTTAAAAAACCAATACTGTCCCTTAGAGTCTTTTACAACCCATCCTTCCCTTGTCATGAAAACTGTATCCACACCGACATTAGCGGGCAATTTGAAGGGGAGTTTTCCCTGTTTCAAGAGGTTCGGTAGTCCAAGTTTTATAGCTCCCTTTGCCCTTACTTCCTGTTCACTTATTCTTGTTCCATCTTTTCTTACGTGTCCTTCCTTTCCAAGCTGCTCCAGTGCTTTAGCACCTACATTCTTGATAAGTTCCTTTCCAAATGTCCTCTCGTTCTCGTTTGCCTGTCCCTTACCTGTGGAAATATCCCATGAGTAGCCAAAACCTGTGGCAAATGTGTTTGTACTTGTATTTGCAAGTCCATCCTCCTTCCTAAGCGCCTCTTGGACTTTTTGAGCAGTTTCAATAGATTCAGAAAGTTGCTGAGCAAACCTCTCCATGTACCTCGCCATGATGGGGAGGTCGGCACGGGTTGTCTGCCAGCTCTGCCCTCCATCATTACTGACCGCTTCAGCTTTAGCCCCTCCCTTCTCGTAGGTCATCCACAGCTTTCCATCTTCACCTCTCCTTATAGTTACCTGTGCTCCCGTATCTTCGTCTATACCCTTTACAGACGCCACCTGCCCATTCCTCATGGTCACCTGAGCGTTGGTTAGTCCCGTCATCTGCCCGCCCGTTATCTTCTTCAGAGCCTCAGAGGTGGTGGCAAGGGCAGTCCCGTTCTGAAGCCTCCACCCGTCACCATCTCTTTGCCACACTCCACTTCCCGAATAACTACCCGCCTCTACCTTTCCCGTAAACGAATTCCCGTCAGGAGAAAAAGAACCGTTCAGCTGGGCACCGCTTACCGGGTCTCTTACGGCAGCCTGGCTTTCAGTCCAGTTATTCCTGTTCACTATCCCCGAAGTAAACACGTCAGAGGTCAGTATCCTGTCCGTAAAGGTGTTCATCCTTATGTTGTTTATGCCCACCTCTCCTGCCTTAAAGGAACCGGTAGCCGCCTGAGCCACCGCACCCGACGAAGCACCCGACACCACACCCGCTCCGCTCCCCGCAAGGGAGTTCATGGTGTACACGGAGAACCCGCCCGCTATAAGGAGGGAGAAGAAAGGTATGCTCCAGTAATACTGACCCACCATATTGGCATACCTCATGACCTCAGAGGATATGAGGCTCTGTTTGTAAAGAGCCATAGAAGACCACCCGCTCCCTAACAGGTCCTGGAGAAGACTTCCCGTCTTCACCATCACTATCATGTTCAGCACGACCTCAACTATGTGCCAGAGGGAGAGCCACAGGAGGACTGTGGTTATGCCCGTGAGTATCACCCTCCTTGAGTAGAGGAAGCCCCCGAGCATAAGGAGTATCACCACTATGGGGACGGAAGCGACCGTTATGACGGTCATTATCCCCTTTATGACGGGCATATAGCTCCTTGCAAGGAAACCGCTGACCGCCCCCTGGGAGGCAAGCTGACGTTCCGCAAGGGCTGTACCTACCGCAACCTGAGAGGCGGAAACTCCGTTTGCCTGAAGCCAGCTCGTCTGGGCTATGAGAAACTGATTCATGAATATGTTGTGCATGAGAAAGTCCTGAGCACTCCCCGTATAGCCGAGAAAGTAGGTCAGGCTCTCGTTCAGGACGGGGGACAGCCTCGCCCCCAGACCCGTGACCTTCTCAAGGAAGGCGAAAGCCTCTCCCGTAGTAGGGTTCACGTAGGCGTTCATATCGGCGATTATGTTCCCCAGAGCTGTCTGGCAGTCCAGGACGAGGAGGTTGTTGGAAGAGTCCCTGTAGGTGGTAGCGAGGGCTGGGTTAACGTTATTGAGCTCCGCCACAAAGTCCCCGTTCAATAGGTTATCCCTGCTTATGTCCCCTGAGAGTATGGCAGGGACTACACAGTCCACAGAGAAGTTGTTTATGTTGCCCATGAGCCTCTCGTCCTTAACCCTGAAGTCCACAGCACTCTTGAGAGCCACTATCCCCGAGAAGAATCCCGTATCGGTGTAGCTGATGTTGTTGGGGACACCGAAGGTAGTCTCTATCAGCTCCCCCATCTTCAGCTCAAAGGTGGAGAAGAAAGCCAGAGGCCACGCCACGCCTATGGGGACGTTGGTCACCACCTCGTTGTTGCCGGTAGTCCTGTCGTGGACTGTGACGGTGGTGGTGATCTTCACGAAGGCAAGAAATATCATGTAGCTGGCAAGGAAGTAGGTTACGGGATACCAGGGGTTCCTCAGCCCCGCCTCAAGGGCTATGCCTCCTTCTCCCGAAGCCCTACCCCTTATCCATGCCATTATTATCACGCTCGTGCTTATCAGTATCGCTATCTTCAACCAGGTCACATACTCAGCCTGAGTGACGAGCATGCTGATGCCGTTAAGAACCCATGCAAGTATGTCTCCATAACCCCAGGCGTAAACTGTGTTCATAACTTGACACCTCCGTGTATCAGTGGTATATTCACTAAAATATACACCACTTTGGAGGAAAAGGGAAGATGAGTATTGAGGTGGTCAGTAAGGAAGGTTTACTCCTTGAGCTTCTGCGGAAGGGGGCAAGCCTGTACGAGATAGAGAGGGAGATGGGGCTCTCTCCCGCAGAGGTGGTCAGGAGCATCCTTTCTCTCGGGGACGAGGCACCCAGGAAGATACCGAAGGTTGATATGTACATATACCTGCACGAGAGGGGGCTGAGCAGGGAAGAGGTCATGGAGGCTATGGGGATTGACAAGGACAAGTATTACGACTTCCGTGTGAGGGCTATTGAGAGGAGGGGATACCGACTTCCCAAGAAGAAGGAGACGAGGGTACAGGAGCTTATCAGGTACCTGAGGGAGGGACTTGATATAGATGAGATAGCGGAGAGGATGGGGATTGAGAGGTTCTCCGTCCTCCAGATAGTATCACGGGCGAAGAGGGAGGGTCTCGTGGAGACTTCGGGCAAGGGGAAGACCTACAGGGTGTTCCTTACCGAAGAGGGCGAGAAGTTAGCAGTTTAAAACCTTTTCGGAGGTTAGAGGTATGGAAGAGTTAGCCAGGACACTAACCCTTTTTGAGGGCTCAGACCTACTCTTCATGTCCTACGGCAGAGAAAAGGACGGGGAGTACCTGCCCCACTCGGAGGCACTCAGGGTCACACCGGAGCTCCTGACGGAGGCGGTAAAGAGCACTCCCCTCCAGCCCAACGACTTCGGGATAATGCCCTTCAAGTGGAAGGCGAAGAGCGAAGAGGACATAACCTATATGCTTTTGGAGAGGAAGCTCTCAAGGTGGACGGAGGGGGAGCTGTTTTCTCACGGCTACATACTCATAGACAGGGTGCTGGTAGATGTGGACTTTGAGGAGCTGAGTGAGGAAGATGCCCTGAAGAAGGCTCAGGAGCTAAAGAAGAAGGGGATAGGGAAGGTAGGCTACACGGGAGGAGGTCTCCTCGTAGTCCTTGAGCTGGACGATGCGGTGAAGGTAGAGGACAGGGAGACTTTCAGGAGCATAAGGGAGAAGCTCCTGAAGGGAGTGAGGAAGGTTCTGGGTAAGTTTGACGAGTCCTCCTTCAATCTCGGCAAAGGTGTGAGGCTCATAGGCACCCGTTCAAGGAAGAGAGGCACGGATACGAAGTGGCTGATATGGGAGGAGGGTAAGAAGTTTGACCTCTGCGAACTCGTCTTAGGTGTGAAGAGGGAAGTCCTCTCGCAGGCACCTGTGGGTTTGAAAAACAGCCTCAGAGAGAAGTTTGGCATAGAGCTGAAGGGTAGTGTGAAGAAGGTCACACCGGAGGAGGTCTTTAAAAGGGCGAGGGAGTTTTACGGGGAGCTGGACGGACAGAGGAACGACTTTATGCTCGGACTTGCGGGGGAGATGTACTCCGCAGGCGTGGATAAGGAAGAGGTCATAGAGCTCTACTACGAGCACCTCTCAGACCTTGAGAAGAGGGAGAGACCCCACACGAGGATAAAGCAGACGATAGAGTGGGTCTATAAGGAGGGGAAGACCTACTCCTTGAAGGGGGACTACCCTTCCGACTTCCTTTCCCTTGTGAAGTCTCTCAGGGGAGAGGAGGTGTCCCTCAGCTGGAGGGATTTCGGGAAGGCGGTTCCGCCGAGCCTGTTTGTAGAGCTCCTCAAGCTCTCAGGGGAGGAAGTTTACGAAGATCACAGGGGCATATTCCACCTGCCTTCGGGCTTCCTCTACTCCACCATGAGAGCCACCTACGTCGTGGAGGATGAGGATGGTAAAAAGAGGGAGGAAAAGGGGGAGACTAAGGTAGGGGTTATACTTGAGCTTCCTCCCTGTCTTGAGAGAGCCCTCAGGGAGTATTCTACCGTAGAAAACGGGGAGACGGAGTGGTACGTGACCAACCTCCTCTACACGGCGTTCATGATGCCGTCCTCTTCGTGGGAAGTCCTCTATTCGGACTTTCCCCTCAAGGAGCTTACCGACAACCCCTATGCGGAAGCGGTAGTGCTCATGACCACCTGCAAGGGCATAGGCAGAGGGGAGATAAAGACCACGAAGGCTAAGAAGAAGGTGGAGGGTTCTGACGCCCTGTGGGGTCTGGTCAGGTGCAGCAACCCTCTGCTAAAGAGGCACTGCACCGAGACCTGTCCCTATTACAGGTTCAGGGACTCGCTCCCGAGAGTGGAGAACAAGAGGGTGGACGTCAGGACAGGAGACGTGGTGAAGGCTGAGGTGGTGATAGAGGGGGACAGGATAGAGGTGGACGGTAAAGTCCTATCCTCCTTCAAGACCTTTTCTTCATACCTTGAGAAGAGAGGGCACTTCCTTTCCCAGATAGCGAGGGAGTGGCTCTACGTGGAGGCTGTTAAGTTCTCCTGTGCCGAGTACGTGGACGAAGAGAAGGAGAGGACTCTGGGAGAGATGAAGGAGGTGCTTGAGGTCTATGGGAGCGTCTTCATAGAGACCGTCAAGGACGGGTACCTCTGGATAAGGGGAGAGAAGTTCATAGACCTGCTCAGGGAGATAGGGATAAGTGCGGGCAGGAGGAATGTGGGGGAGATAAGGAAGAATCTCGGGTTCCTCGTTAAGAGGAGAGCCGCCGGTAACTATACCCTAATACCCGTATCTACCTTCCCCGAAGAGTCGGTGAAGACCATGTTTGCCCACGTAGGGGACAGGCTTGCGATTCAGCTTTTCGTGGAGAACGTGCCCGTAGAGACTAAGGAGAGCCTTACGGAGGAAGAGCTGGCGGATGAGGATTACGTCCTGGGCAGGAAAGCGTATGTGGTGGTGAACAAGGAAAGGGTCAGGCTGTATTACATGGGACAAGAGAAGGACGTGGAAGACCCCTATGAGGTGAGGATGTGGGTGAAGCAGTTACAGAAGTCTAACCCTGTATTGTGATGTGGTATGTGCTGAAGGTAAGGTCTGGGAAGGAAGAAGCCCTGAAAGAGCTTCTGGGCAGAGACTTTGAAGTCCTCTACCCTTCCCGGAAGAAGCTTAACGTGTATGTAAACGGAAAGAAGAGGTACAGCTTCTCCCTGTCAAAGGACAAAGACATAAGCGTGAGGGGAGTGAACATAAGGATAAGGGACGGAGAGGTCTTCACCGACAACAACCACCCTGACGTCAGAGTAGTTATCTCCGACGGGGAGTCTCCTTTAAGAGGCTACCTCTTCGTAAAGGGGAGGTATGAAGACATACTCTCCAAGACCGAGAACCTCCTTGACGTTGTAGGCTTCCTTATTATGGGAGGCAAGGTCAGGACTCTCACGGACGAAGAGGTCTCAGACCTCCAGAAGAGGGTGGAGAAAGGGGAGAGGCTCAAGACTCTCCTGCCCGAGAGAGGCATGAGGGTAAAGGTAGTCTCAGGAGAGTGGACAGGAGCCGAAGGAGTCATAGAGGAGGTCTATGAAGACCTGAGCCTCAAACTAAAGCTGAGACTGTGGGATAAAACCTTCACCGCCATCCTGCCCCTTGAAAGGGTCATCCTCCTGTGAAGTTTATCTCCACTTAAGTGGAATTAAAAACTCACCTTTATCTCCACTATCTCCACCCACTCCTACCTAAGTGGAGATAAAACTCTCTGCACCCCATCTTCCACCCAATCTCCACCTTAACCTCAGTGGAATTAAAACTTATTTCCACTATCTCCGTTATCTCCACCTTTGTGGAATTAAAACATCAGCCTCAGTATAAGTGGAATTAAAATCTCCACATAAGTCTTCCGTCCGGAAAGTTTATCTCCATTATCTCCACCCACCCCCATCTTAGTGGAATTAAAAACTTTCCCTCGTCTATCAACAATTTACACCTTTAGTGGAGATAAGCCCCATAGCTTTTTCACCACACTCGGCTTCCGTGTAGAGGGTTTTTCTCCATTAATGGAATAAACGAAGAGTTTATCTCCACTGAACTTTTACTCCATATATCAAAGACTTATGCGTCTTAGTGGAAATAAAGACCTGTTTCCTGAAATAATCTCACCTCCTCAGAGTGGATCGGACAGGGACAATTCTATGGCGTGGTCTGAAATACACCCCCTTTATCTCCACTAAACGCCTTCTTTTAATCATAAGTTATTGATATACTGCATAAAATCTTAGTGGAATTAAAATTCTCTTACCTCCACCTACTTCTGGTTTAATTCCACTAATGGAAGTGAACCTCTCCGCCCTTACGGACGGAGCTTCCGGTAGAGATTGCTCCCACCCGGAAGACCCGTATGGGATTCCTGCTTCAACGAGGGATGGCTAACACCTCCTTCTGAAGGTGCCCCGCCAGTGCTCTCTCCACAGGCGTAAGTTCGGGTCGCTCCGACCCTACCGCCCGTCAGGTGGGCGAGACCTTTCTTTAGTATGTTCACGCTTGCGTTGTAATCCCTGTCCATCACAGTCCCACACTCAGGACACCTGTGCAACCTCTCGGCTAAGGTCTTGGGAACTCTAAATCCGCACACAGAGCAATCTTGCGTCGTGTAGGACGGGTCAACCCTTACCACCCTTGCCCCTGCCGTTACAGCCTTGTAGGTAGCAAAGGTGATAAGTGTCCCCCATCCTGCATCAAGTATTAGCTTGGCTAAGCTACTATTTTGAACAAGCCCTCTTATGTTCAGGTTTTCAAAGCTTATATACTCGTAATTGTTTACAAGGTGTCTTGAGAGCTTGTGTAGAAAATCTCTTCTTGCATTCCTTATCTTCTCGTGAACCTTAGCTGCTCTCTTTCTCTGTCTCTCCCAATTGTTTGAGCCTTTCTCCTTCCTTGAGAGCTTTTTCTGCTCTCTTTTGAGTCTTTTCTCAAGTTTTTGTAGGAACTTTGGGTGCTGTATGAACTCTCCCTCTGAGGTGGTGGCAAGGTTCTTTACTCCGAGGTCTATTCCTACCGCTTTCTCCTGAGCTTCTCTGAGTATCTGTTCAAGCTCTGACTCTACGGTTATGCACACATACCATTTGCCTGAAGGTTCTCTCTTGACGGTAACTGTTTTCGCTTTTACCCAGTCTATTTCTCTGTGAAGTCTTATCTTGAGTTTCCCGAGTTTGGGAAGGTATAGGTATGCAAACCTGTTATTTTTTCTTTCAAGCTTGATAACTTCTGTAAGCTTTAGGTCTCCTGTGAGTTTATCCTTTTGTTTCATCCATATCTGCGGGAAAGTGAAGGAGTTGTATCTGGAGAGCTTCTTTTTCTTGGGATATTTTGCTTCTTTTCTGAAGAACTTCTGGAATGCGTTATCTACTCTTCTCAGGCAGTCCTGAAGGACTTGAGAATGGACGAGTTTTAGAAATGGGTCTTTCCGCTTTAGTTCAGGTAGAGAATTCTGCTGGTGAGAGTATGTGATGGTTTTCTTTTCCTCTTTCCATGCTCTTTTCCTTTCCTCAAGGACATGGTTGTAAAGGTCGCAAAGAATGTAGAGCCAGCTTTCCATTTTATATTCCAGCAGAGCTGAAGGATAAGCTCTGAACTTGTAGGTCAATAAGAACTTAGTCTCTTCCTTGGCTCTGGACATAACGTTTTACATCTTCCAATTTTACCTGTCCTACGCTTGCTATGAAGTATGATTGAGACCAAAACCTACCACCCCAAAGCTCTTTTCTCATTACATCAGGAAACTCTTTTCTTAGCTTTCTTGACGTAACCGATTTGAGCGAATTCACGAATTTAGAAAGCGTGAGGGTTGGTTTTCCTGAGAATAGTATGTGTATGTGGTCTTTATCCGCTTCCTGCTCAATTATTCTGACTTTGAAGTGTTTAGCCACTTCTTCAACAATTTCTTTGAGCCTTTGAGCGAGTTTTCCTACAAGGACTTCCTTTCTGTATTTGGTGACCAAGACCAAGTGGAACTGAAGAGAATAGACGGAATGACAACCTTTGTCTAACTTATATTCCATAGCAATAATCTATGGTAGAACCTATCTTCTGTCAACGCCCTTCACAAACGACGCCCTGTATCCCTTCCCTTACGGAAGGGTACTTAGGGCGTAAATTTAGTTAAATGTATTTGCCCAGATGACGCAAAACCTGTTAGAAATCTTTTTGCGTCACTCATGACTCAAAATCAGTGACGCAAAGAAGGGAACCTTTTGCGTCACCCCTTATGACGTAAAAAGGAGTTTTGCGTCATTACCGTCACCTCCCCTGTCTCCAAACCACTTGACCGCCCCGAGACGCAAAACCTATAACAGGTGACGGATAAAAACCCTTTTGCGTCATAAGAACAATCCCCGCATATCAACAACTTACACATATCCATGACGCAAAAGACGGAAAATTCTCTCTTCCCACTACGTCACTCTCAGCCTTTGTGTCACTACACGAGGGAATTTTACGCCACAGGGCTTGACCCTTTGATACACAGGAATTTCCCGACCTCCCTGGGCTCTATCACATACCTTACCAGATGTACTGAAAGACCCCCTTTTTGCGTCATGAAAAACCATAAGCTATTGGTATTCGTATAAAAAACCTATGACGCAAAAACTATTTTTGCGTCACTAACCAAAATTTTTGCGTCATTTGCGTCACTGACCCTATCTTGACATAGTTATGCAGATAGGGGTATCAGTCAGCCCTTATAGGTACTTAATAAACTAAATAAGGAAGGGAAGAGGGAAAAACGTAAGACCCCTGTTTCAATCCCTTATAGGTACTTAATAAACACGACCCCGAAGATGTAGAGAGAAAGCTGAGGCTGGAGTTTCAATCCCTTATAGGTACTTAATAAACCATGAACATAGCCATCAGCCCTGATACGCAGATTTTGTTTCAATCCCTTATAGGTACTTAATAAACTGAAGTCTTCAGGGGATTTATTAACAATGTTGAAAGTTTCAATCCCTTATAGGTACTTAATAAACGCAGGAGCGACCGCAACGGTCTCCTTCACCGCTGAGGGTTTCAATCCCTTATAGGTACTTAATAAACCCGAACACAAGCCCTATCACTTCCTCGCCTCCAGCTTGTTTCAATCCCTTATAGGTACTTAATAAACTTGTGATTGTAGGCAGTGGCTCTCCGAGCACAGAAAAGTTTCAATCCCTTATAGGTACTTAATAAACAAAAACAACGAAACCAATAGCAACTGGAATAAACAACAGTTTCAATCCCTTATAGGTACTTAATAAACCAGCTAACTAATAAGCCTATTCCATTACCAAGGAACCCGGCAGTCCCGTAGGACTACATGGAAATTTTATCCCCACATCCAAGATTCGTCAAATTGAGTTCGTTCCCTGTCCATCTCCAATCCTGCAAAAACCCATTAGGATAGACAGAAGTGTTGGGAGAGCTACACTATGAAGTCTTCATGGGAGGGTTTATCTACACCTATGCTTTCGCGCTCGTAGTAGTGCTTGGTTCGGAATTTGTAGATAATTACAGAGTCGTAGTTTTCATCAAGGATTGACTTTAGCTCGTCTTTCAACATCCTGAGTTTAGCTTCACTTGTCTCTCCCTCAAATACCGAGTTCTGAACGTGGGTCAGATACCTTCTGCATATTTTAAGAGCCTTGCCGACTCTCTCTTCCTTGACATCATAGACCAGTATTACGAACATTACCACTCTCCGAGGAAAGGTGTATAAACCCCCTCTTCCATGAAGTGCTTGTAAAGCTTGTAGCATTCAACTCTTATAAGCTTTCTATACGAAACCTTTCCAAGGTTTTTATGTTTTATGGTCGTCTTTAGCTTATCTTCGTATTCCTTGACAAATATTGCTCTGCCTTTTTCGTTCAAGTATGAAAAGCTAACTTCTTCCTCAAAGTGCTTGAGCTGTATCTGTCCTTTATTAAGGAGAGAGAATATGACTCTATCCACTATGACAGGCTTAAAAACCTCTGCTATGTCAAGGTTCAAGGTAAAGCTTCTCTGATTGGTCTCGTGCAGATATCCTATACGGGGGTCAAGATGGGTTCTGTAAATCTCGCTCAGAGCGGTGGTATAGAGAAGAGAGTTCCCAAAGCTTATAAGTGCGTTGAGAGGGTTTTCTGGTGGTCTTTTGGTTCTATGATCAAAGCTAAACTCGGAAAGCTGGATTATTAGGTCAAAGGAGCTGTAATAGGTTTTTCTTATCTCACCCTCTATCTGCATAAGCTCCAGAATTGAGGAGACCTCGGAAATTTCCTTTACGGCTTCTTCAATCCTCTCAATGGAGTCTTTCAGGTTTTTGCCTCTTCTTCTGTAATACTGGAGGTTCTTGAGCATGTTGTTCACCGCACCGACCACGAAACTCTTTGCAAGGTAAATGCGACTTTCCTCGTCAAGGTAGTGCTGTGCCTGTTTCAGGATTATGTATCCTGAGTTTAAAGCCTCCCGTGGGTAGAAGCTTCCTATGTAGTATCCATAGTGGTTGAAGAAATGAACTGGTATCTGGTTTTTGGTGATGAACTCAAGTGCCCTCTTGTTTACGTCAAGCTCGCCAAAGACCTTAATTTCGGAGACCGAGTTGACGGGTATTACTCTCCTTCCCTCTTCGGTTTCCAAAGCTAAGGTGTTCTCTCTCCTTTCAAGCCTGCCGCTGGAGAAGATATACAAAGGCTTCCTCATGCCCAGCACATACTTCTATAGGCGCACTTTTTGCAATAAGGAATCTTCACCGCCGAAGGCGGTCTCTCCATTTCTAAAATATCCTCAATATTCTTTACGGTTTCCTCAAGCTCCCTTTCAAGCTCCGGTGTGAGTGAGACCTTAATCCGCTTTCTCTCCTCGGGGATAAGTAGCAATCCTTCCATGTCCACTCCCTTCTCCCTCTTCATGTAATAGAGATAGAAGGCTACCTGCATCTTTGCACTCTCAAGGTATCGGGAGCTTTTCTTTATCTCTCCTATTACTCTCCTTCCCGGGAGTATGTCTATCTTTATGGTGTTGTCTATGCTCAGCTCCTTCTTCCTGCGCTGGTAGAAAATCTCATGGATATGCCTTCCCAAGGCTATGTAGTCGCTGTCCTGCTCGGGTTCTATTCCGTGTCCTATGAGCCAGACCTCCCTTTTGCAGATGTAGTAGTACCAGATGAGAGTTCCGCCAATACTGATACCCTTTTTAGATTCCAATAAAGCTCCCTCCGGCGCTTATAAATCCCGTTCCCGGGTCGTAGTATCTATCAAGCTCTTCCGTATTGACGAGGAACATATTTAGGTCGCTGTCTAAGAGAGGTTGGTTGTCTCTAACGTTGACGGACACGACGAACTTATAGAAATCAGATTTGAGTTTTTCAAACTCTTCCTTGGCTTGAAACACATTTAATTTTTTAGCCCTTAAATCCTTCAATACTGTCTTCGCTCTTTCCCAAACCTCCACCGCTTCCTCGTTGAGCTGGATAAAGACGTCTCTTTTGTAAGGTTGGTCATCTATAAGTCTAAAGTTCCTTATAGACACGTCCTGACCTGTAAATCTGAAGCACTTAACCGCCTCAAGGATTTCTTCCGACTTATCCTTGCTCATACCTTCCCACACTTTCTTGAAGTAATCCTCTATCAAAAGGGTAAAATCTTTTTCCGACAAGCTGTCTATATCTTCCAGCAGTGTTTGGGTTATGTGAAGAAGAACCGCATCGTAAACTCCCTTTGTAAAAGGGTGCCCTTTCTCATCAACGAGCCTAACAACTCTGAACTCTCCCCTTCCCCTTGCCATGTTTCTGTTGCACCTTCCCGCAGACTGGTTAAGGGAATCCAGAGGAGCAAAATCCCTGTAAACTACGTCAAAATCTATGTCCACACCAGCTTCTACGAGCTGAGTGCTCACGACCACTCTATAGTCTCCCTTTTTAATCCTGCCTATCCTCTCCTTCCTCTCGTAGGGAACCACTGAGGTGGATAGATAACATATATCTTCCTCCAACCTTTCTCTCAGTTTTTCATAAAGTTCCTTTGAAGAGGCTATGGTGTTAGCTATAAAGAGGTATGTCTTGTCTTTCCTGAACTCTATGCCGTCTAAAAACTCATCTATCGTTTTCTCCTCAAGGTCAAAGTGTGCGGTGATTCTATCAAGGTCTTTAAGATACCTCTCCTTTGACGCAAGCTCTACGCACTCTTCCACGAGATATGGCTGTGTTGCGGTCATGAATATGAAGTAGGTGCCGAGGCTTTCGGAAACTTCCTTTATCATTTCCCTCAGCAGATGCCAGTATTTAGTGGGAAGGGACTGGACTTCGTCCAGTATTACGATTGAGTTGGCGAGCTTGTTAAACCTCCTTGAGGTAGAATTTCTGCAGGAGATAAGCGCTTCAAAGAACTGAACGAACGTAGTTATCACCACCTCCGAGTTCCACCCTTCCGTAAGAACCCTTGAGACGGAAAACTCAAACTCACCAAAGTCTCCTGCCTGCGAGAGGTGATGGTGCTTTAAAAGGAGCCTTCCGCTAACCTCTTTGAATTCCTCCTCAAGAACCCTCTCAAGCACCTCTGCGTTCTGGTCTATGATGCTCAAAAACGGCAGGGAGTATATTATCCTTGGGACTGTTCCAGTCTCCTTTACTATTGTCTTCCTCAGCTTCAAAGCAAAGGCAAAGCCTGTAAGAGTCTTACCCATGCCGGTTGGAAGGGTTATAGAGTAAAGCCTTTGAGAAGTATCTATCTTATGCTCCAAAACCTCCCTGAAAGCTTCTTCCCTTAGTCTGTTGATAGGTGAATCCTCTTTTAGATTTTTTTCTTTAAACGAAACCACCGCCTTCGGCGGTATTTTTTCTACCCTTTCCGGTCTGAAGGGTTTTGCACCTGCCTCCGTCTTATCTGAGTCAAGAATAAGAGAAAAGATATACTGAAATTTCACGAAGTCCTTTATTTCCGTTTTGCACTTCCTTACATCACGCTTTAGTCTTTTGATTTCTCCCAAAACGTCTGGCAAATTGTCCAGAAACTCTCTCTTCTTAAAGTAAACCGCATCTTTCACCGGTTCAGGCAGGTTTAGATTAGACAGAAATATATTCGCTTTGCCCTCATCTATGCTTTCTATCTGTTTTTTAAGAAACTCAAGGTCTTCATCAATTATGGACGTTTCCTCAGTAAAAGAGTAGGGATTGGTGTGGTGTCTTTTACAGGCTACAAAGGAAAAGAGAAAAAGGTGAGGGTCATCTACAAGCTCTTTGAGAGAGTAAAAGGTATAAACTCCCGAAAGAAAGGCATGTTCCTTGAGCCTATCTGTTTTAGGTCTGACGCCTTCCATTAAGGCTCTCATATACTCTTGAAAGTAAGAGGTACACTTCCCGAAGTCGTGTAGAGCCGTAGATACCGCTATCGTGGTCTTAGTCTCGTTATCCAAAAGAGGAACTTCTTCCATATAGAAGTTCATAAGCTCAAGACAGCGGTTTATATGGTCTTCTATGAAGACACTTGGGTGGGAGTATAGTTCTGACTTTGCTTGCACAGATAAACCACCTCCCCGTTTTCAAGCTCTACAAGGTCTTTAAACTTTCCGAACAGGCTTCCTCCCTCCATGTTAAAGATTACATCTTCATATCTAAGAACTTTCCTATCGGTGCACATATCGGCAGGTATGCGTTCTTTTCCTATCCTTTGCGGTCTTTCAAGGTCTATCTCCTGAACGAACTTTGTAGAAACCACGCTATCAACTCTGGCTGAAATATTAATTTTATTGCCCTCGTAAATACCTTCAAAGCTAAAATCTGCGATAAGCTCCGAAAGACCTAAGGAGACTGTGTAGTAGCTTCTATGTTCTTTGAGCAACTCCGCAAGCTCTTCAATAAAGTCCTCGTCCGCACTCAGATAAATCCTGTAAATCGGGTCTTTGATGAACTCAGCCTTTATCTGAGTCCTGAGGGTTTTGTTTACGTCCCCCTTCCTCCAGGGCACGAGGGTGGGGTCAAATTTCCCCGAGCTTCCCTTTGTAAATATGAGATTCAAGCCCATCCTGACTTTTTTGAGAGGAGCTTTTAGGGAAACTCCCACTGAAATACCTTTAGTTTTATCAAGATATTCTTCCTTGGAAAACCCCATTATCGCACCTATTATCCCTCTGATGGTAGGTGGCGGAGGGAATGGGAAACTCAGGGGCGATGATGTGGTATAGAATTTCCTGAAGTGTGCAAAGTCTCCGAAAAGGGAGAAGGATAGAACCTTCATTTCTTCAAAGCCTCCAAGAATTCATCCACAGGAATACCTATGTCTTTCAGTATCTTTCTCAGTAAGACAGGAGAGATGTCTCTTCCCTTGTGTATAGGCACTACGGTTACGCGACCATCATCGTGCTTAAAAACCTTATGGGAACCTTTTTGCCTTGCCTCTTTAAAACCGAGATTTTTCAGCGCTCGCACGACCTCATCTGGCTTCAGAACAGGTATTTTCGGCAATTTCAAACCTCTACAGTGTGTGTACCTACGAATTCAGATTCTACCTGAACACCTTCCTCAAGAAGTAATTCAAGAACTTCCCTCATATTTCTCTCAAGCTCCTCTATAGTTTCACCTTGTGTATGAGCTCCCGGTATTCCGGGAATGTATCCAACATAAAGCCCAGTCTCTGGACATCTTTCTACTACCATAGTGAACCTTCTTTCCATTCCCAAGCCTCCTTAAGTGATAATTTAAGTCCTTCAGAAGCTAAGTTCCTCTATAGGCAAACCCTCAAATATACTCTCTACATTTTCCCTTAGCCTGACCCTATCCCCCAACTTATACCTGACTTTTTCTATCTTGTCTTTGTATTTTTGAACTTTCTCCTTCAGCTTTGTTAGGTCTATCTCTACTTCCTCTATGTCCCTTATCTCCTCGTCTCTTTTGTCCGTATTTATCTTCACCAGCTTGTCCAGTTCACCCATGTGAGTCAAAGTTCCCTCCCTGTAAATTATCTCTATCAGAAGGCGAGGTTCGTGTCCGAACTTGGAACGCGAGATCACATCCGTAGAACCTTTGTGCCCAAGCCACATGGCTTTGAGCATCGTGTCTATATCCTCATCCTTCAACTGTGTGTCTTCGGCAGCCTTTTCATTGGCTATTCCGTAGAAGACTATCAGAGAGTATGGTAAAACGTGGACTTCCGTCATGGTTCCCTGAGCCTTTTGCTCCGCAGAAGGCATTACGGTGGTGCCTTTAACAAGCTCAGGCTTTACCCTGTGTAGGGATTTCCCGAACTTAAATTGAACGGGACCCGTGAAAGACCTCTGTTGGTTTTTAATTGCAAAGGTTCCTCCAAAAAGCCTTATATCTATACACTTATCAAGAACCTTCTGGTAATCGTTGTCGTATTTGGCGAATATATCTTCTTTGGTTTTTAGTTTATCGTCCTCACCTCTTTCCTCCTTCAGGAATACCTCATATCCCATATCTACAAGCTGGTCTCTGACAGTTCTTTTAAGCCTCACGTCGGTGACGTAGTTTATACCCGTCTCCTCATCAATCCTTGGTTTGTTCTCATCCATAGGGTCTCCGTTAGGATTTGCCCATGAAACGTCGTAAAGAAACAAAAACTCACGCCTGTTCTTCATCACCATCCTCCTTTCTGTATATGAACTCCGCAAGCTTATCAAACATCCCCATTCCCAAGGCAAAGTAGAAGTTCATTTCATCTATACTCATATTCCATTTTGAAGGTGCTTCAGAGAGGTATTGAGAGGCGAGCTTAAAGAGCCTATCCTCTCCAGCACGGTATCTGTCATACTCTTCAAGTTTCA
Source organism: Hydrogenivirga sp. 128-5-R1-1 (assembly GCF_000171895.1). Taxonomy (NCBI): domain Bacteria; kingdom Pseudomonadati; phylum Aquificota; class Aquificia; order Aquificales; family Aquificaceae; genus Hydrogenivirga; species Hydrogenivirga sp. 128-5-R1-1. The sequence goes on along the minus strand of NZ_ABHJ01000005.1, from coordinate 38,008 downwards.
TTCTGATTTCTGGTAATAAGCCTTTCAGGTCGGTTTCGTTCATCTTCAGAGCCTTGAGCTTTTTAAGGAAAGGTTTGCTTCCCCTCTCGTTCCTCTGAACTCTCAAGAGCCTTTCGGTGAGCGCACCCATCAAAAACAGACCCTTTTTCAGGTCGGTATCAACGGCTGGAAGACTTTTTAAGAACTCCTCAAGATTTTCAAAGTCCATCCTTTCCATAACAACCTCCCCTGTGGTAAGTTTAACGAAAAGGAAAACTCCAAAGGCGTCTCTTATAACCCAAGGATATCCTTCTTCCGATTTCTTAACAGCATCTCTAATCCTACCCAGCAGGAACCTTATCAGGAACTTGGCATCAATTCTTATACTCCTGAACGTTTTGTCCACCACTTCAAGGAAATACTTCTGAAGGTCTGGGTTCCTCTTGGAAGGGTCACTCTTTGAGAAGAACCTATACACAGTTTCGTAGGTAAAGTTCTCAAGACCGAGGAATTTCTCTACCTTTCCTTTGGCATCAAATAGCTGTCTTAGTCTTGAAGGGTATATGTCCTGAAGGTGAAGGAGAATTCTCTCCGCTCCCTGTTGGGACTCTAAAAATAGAAGGTTAACACTTAGAACGTCCCTTTCCTCACTCAAAAGCTCCAGAATATCGTCCTCACCGCTCAGAAGCGGTCTCTTTTCTCTGTTTGAAAGTTTTATCTTTCTCACATCATTGTTAAATAGGCTCTCCACAACTTCAAGAACAACCTCCTCCTTATCCGTCATAAGCTCAGGAATAAGCTGGTATCTCAGCCCCGAGAGGTTGAATTTAAGCTTATTATCTATTAACCTTTTCCCTTCCTCTATGTAGCGTTTGCATTCATAACATAAAGGAAAATTCCTGTAAGCTTCCTTTTTATCAAACCCACCGCTGATATAGCCGGGCTTGTCTATGGTATAAAACTTGTAGGGTGAAATATCTCCGCTCACTTCCCCCTCTTCAAGACAGACCGAGCATACCGCCTTTCCCTTGCTATCTTTACCTTCCTGTGCAGAGAGTTTCTCCACAGCCCTTTTAAAACCTTCCAACTCACCTATATACTTTCCATCCACTTTAATGGTGAGAAGAACTTTCTCTTTATTAGGTATGTCCTTTGTAGCCTCTTCTATGCTCTCCTCAGTCCTTTCTTTTTCCAAATTCAGGTTTGGGATATCTTTTTCAGCCACACTACATGACTTAAGAGCCTTTTCAAGGTTCTCAAGCGTCTTCATGATTGGGGACTTTTTGTCCGTGGGTTTCCTTTTCTCTCTGTTTAATATAAGAGTTGGCGTCAGCGTCGGTGGATTGCTCCCTTTAGCTTTTTTATAGAGATACTTATTTAGTTTGTCTTTGCTAAATTTCTCAAGTTCCACACCTTTGAAGTTTCCTCTCTCGTCAAAGTTCAGAACCAAGACCTTGTCAGCCTTAACATCATCGTAAAGCTTAATCTCCCCGAACCTAAACCCTATATCCCTTATAGCTCCGAGCACTACAGAACCCTCTCCACCATTCCAAAACCCTGCGAGTTCTTAGCCCCCAAGCCCGCTTCCAACGCAAGCCTGAGCATATCTTCATTTCCCTTCAGCTTATAGTATCCCTCCCAAGCTTCTACCAATGTTCCCCTATAAAGAACCTTCTTCCTATAGCCCTCTATCACCTTAACTGGTTCTATCTCCAACTCCCCTTTGTAGCTCTTACTATACACGAGCTCATACTTTTTAACAAGATTTTTCCTGAGGAGTTCATAAAACTCATCCTGCCACGGACTTAGGTACTGAAACCTTTTCTCCCCTTTGGGTGTCCTGTAAACAGTTATGGGTGAGAGGCATCTTACGGTCATCTCTCCATCAACCTCAGGTTTCACGAGCTCTATTGAGGAGAGACTAACGGTGTTCCTACCCAGGAAGAGGTTCCCTCTCTTAAGGAAAGTTTTTACTGAGGATGAAACTATATCAATAAGCGGAGAGGCAAAGTAAAGGGTTACATCAGGACTAAAAAACACAAAACCCCTTCTCTTATCTCTCCTGGTTATCTTACCTATGACCTTTGAGAAGGTAAAGAGTTTGAACCTTCTTTTCCCGTGAGTAAAGCCTATATCGTGAAGGAATTTTGAGAGGACAGGATCCATGTTACTGTAGAAGAAAGCCTGAAGTATATGGTTATAGCTTTTGGGTAAGGCAATAGCTTCCTCTCCAATCAGGTTTATCTTAACTATCATATCTCTTTAATAAGACAGCCAAATTACTATCAAAAACATGGATCAATCAACAGGGTAAATAAGGATAGAAATTTCTTCATCAGGTATTATCTTCCAGAGCTCCTTTTCCAGCTTTGTGGTATTCTTCATAGAGCGAATGTTTATAGTATAAACCTGTATCAGGACTCCTTCGTCGTGTTCCCATACGTACATATCTTTAATCTTTACCCCTCTTCCTTCAAGGAATTCCTTAATCTTCTCTAAGGCAGTATTCACATCCACCACCTTCATCTTCCTACCCACTTGAAAATTAATTTAGCAAGGTCAAGGGCTTTTTAAAGTGGATCACGTCAACCTTTAACCTCCAGTAGGGTGCAGAGTATAATAAAAGGCGTCAGCCAGCTCCAAATAGTTTCATACTTGGCGTTACAAGGAAACCTCTTGTAAAACCTCCTTAGCTTGTGCTTTATCGGAAAGAACCACCTCTTTACCACATTCCTTTTCCCAAAGGTCTCGCGCACCCACCTTACTGGAAGTTTCCTTACAGCACTCACATACTACGGACACTTGTCAATTGTACATATACTGGCTTTGTATTACTTAGCACCACCTGAGCTGTCCATGAGTCCCTCTTAGCTGTTAGACCTGCATACACAGGTCTGCCTCTCTCGCCCACCACAAGCCAAAGATAGTAGAATCTCCTTTGCCTCTTTATCTTTGTCCCGTCCACATACACCTATAGCGCATAAGTGTATAGGGCTTTGAGCATCTTGCTCATTGAGTGGAACCATTCCCTGATCGCTTCTATGCTTACTTTGTAGCTTTCGTCTGAGAGACACACCTCTTAAGTAAAGCAAGACTGCTTTTGCCTTGACACTTGAAGGAACTCTACGCCAGTGACAAACTTCATTAAATAGCTTTCTAACAAGGTTTATAGCGCTCATGCTTCCATTCTGCCCTTCCAGTTGAATGGATTCCTTTGCTTTAAAAAAGTTGACACTCCCATTACCTAAATGTATTTAAGTTGATTAAATTTACTCTAAAGGAGGTCGGTGTATGAAGGTTCTTACTACAGAGCAGGTGGTGAAAAATATCAAAGAATTCCTCAATAATCAAGGTGTGAGGATATACAAGGTGGATGTGGCCGAGATAGACGAGGAGAGCGTTCTAATACGGGTATATACCAACGTCCGCTCCGTGAAGAAGGGACTGGAGCTTTCCGAAAGGATATGGAAAGAGGTAATCCCTGACGAGAAATTTTCTATCCTCATTTATCCGAGCAAGTAAATACCATCTATTGCCTTAAGCTGTAGTGCAAATTAATCTGTCTTATTTTCCTAAGAAAATAATGATGTCTTAAATTTAGGAGCTATACTCACACATACAATTTACCGTATAAAACGCTCCTATCACTCCTACTTTCCTTTATTACCTCTGGTCTTCACCTTTACTTCCTTCAGGAACTCTCTCAAGACCTTTACCGGAACAGAGAAGTCCATCTCCTTTATCTCTTCCAGCCTATTGGCTATTAGCTCAAGCTCCCTCTTCTGGGCAGGGGTTATCCTCCTTTCTTCACGGGCAAAGGTCATTATGTAGTGGAACTTTCGGTAGTCTATACCCTCCTCACACTTCTCCTTGTCTCCAACCCTGTAAAACCTTGAGGTGAACATTCCCAGCCTGTACCTTGAAAGCTCGTAATCCGCAAAGGCTTTTAGGACTTCCTCAGCCTTCGTCATCGTCATCCTTGCACCCCTTTCTGTACATCTTCATCCTCTCGTTCCACTTGACCCACTCGGACGCAGATTTATATAGGTACCTGTACCCTTCCGGGTTCTTTCTATACTTCTCCTCTATAACATCCTTTAATGCTCTCGCCACGCTTACAATCTTTTTACTCTTAACATGAAAGGGCTCTATCTTCCACCTGAGTATCCTTTCAACCCATGCAGACACGAGGGCGGACTGCTCTTCATCCCACCCCAGCTTTTTCCTTACCTCCTTTGCAATACTTCTCATGTTATCCCCTTCGGGAATAGCCCTATCCCTGTTCTCCACCAGCTTCTCTACGAGCGGGTAGAGGTACGGCTTTTCCTCCTTGAAATATTCAAGACCACCTCTTATAAGCCACGTCTGCTGGTTCTTGGCAAGTATAGAAAAAGGCATCCCCAGCTTTGCCATCTCCTCTATGCTCCTCACCGACTCCCTGTTTATAGGGTGCACCACCAGAGCCTTCTCTTCTTCCACCCGCTTCCTCATAATGACGTTATTATACTCCTGATACACTGCTATGTCCAAATAGAAAAACATTGTTTTCATGATAAGGCTAAAATAAGAAGTATGGCGAGAGGAGAAGGGTATCTCAGGAAGAGAGGGAAGGTCTTTTATTTTGAGTTCATGTATAAGGGGCAGAGGTATTACGAGAAGATAGGGGTGGTGAGTAAGACGGTGGCTAAGGAGATAGCTAACGAGATAAGGTCTCGGATAATAAGGGGAGAGTATATACCGCAGAAGGAGAGAAAGACAACCTTTTCCGATGCGGTTAGGGTGTATATAGAGTGGTACAGGAAGAAGAGCACAGCAAGGGAAAAGAGCAAAGAGGAAAACATAAGGAGGGCAAGGAGGCTGGAGGAGTTCTTCGGGAGCAGGAAGCTATCCCAGATCAGCACCTTTCTCGTAGAGAGCTACAAAAAGAAGAGGCTTGAGGAAGGGGTCAAGCCACAGACTATAAACATGGAGCTGAACATACTCGGGAGCATACTCAGACGGGCAAAAGAAGCAGGTCTCTTTGACGGAGAGTTGCCGAAGATAGAAAAGTTCAGAAATGCGGACAGGGAGAGGCTGAGGTTCCTCAGTGAGAGGGAGGCTCAGAGGTTAATTTCAGCCTGCCCGGAGTGGTTCAAGCCCGTAGTGATATTTGCCCTGAACACGGGACTCAGGGCGGGAGAGATATTCTCCCTGAGGTGGGAAGATGTGGACTTTGAAAGGGGAGTTATAACGGTGAGGGAAGCAAGCTCTAAATCCGGTAAGGTAAGGAAGTTACCTATGAACGCTACGGTGAAGAAGCTCCTTCAAGGGCTTGAGAGGAAAGAACACGGCTATATATTTACCAACCGCTTCGGACTTCCATATAAATACGAGGATAAAACTTACAGGAGAGTTTTCAAAACCGCTTGTGAAAAAGCAGGTATAAAAGATTTCAGGTTCCATGACCTCAGGCACACCTTTGCGAGCTGGGTCGCCATGAATTCAAAGGATATATACGCTGTCCAGAACCTCTTAGGACACTCATCTCCTTCAGTAACCAAAAGGTATGCCCACCTTACAGACGACTACCTCCGAAGTGTGGTAGAGTCCGTTCCTAATTTCGGCAGTTCTTCGGCAAGTGAGAAGTAGAGGTTGCTCAAATGGTGGGCGGTGGCGGACTTGAACCGCCGACCTCCATCGTGTGAGGATGGCGCTCTCCCAGCTGAGCTAACCGCCCGACTATTTAATTATAGTCCCTTCCTTAAGCTCCCTGACCTTTCCAGCGAGCTCCTCAAACTTCCCTTCAGAGGTGAGTTTTACGAAGAGGCTTCCCACCACTACCCCGTCCGCAGACTCGGATATCCTCCTGGCGTGTTCTCCTCTGGACACACCGAAGCCAACCACTACAGGTTTATCACAGCACTCCCTGTAAGTATTGAGGTTGCTCCTGAGCTCTTCAAAGGGGAGCTTTGTCCTTGCCCCTGTCGTTCCCGTTATGGAGACGAAGTAAACCATGTCGTCTGATTTTTCGCATATCAATTTGAGGCGCCCCTGCGTGCTCGTGGGCGATGCGAGGAGAACAAGAGATAGGTCGTGTTTTCTCATCTCATACTTCAGCCCTTCACACTCCTCGGGTGGTAAGTCTGGAACTATAAAACCGCTCACACCGCTATTCCTTGAAAGCTCACAGAACTTTTCATGTCCAATACGGAATATGGGATTGTAATAGGTCATCAGGAGTATCGGAACGTCGGGGAACTTTTCCTTTATCTTCTGAGAGGCTTCAAACACCTGCTCCGACCTTATCCCGTTTCTCAGGGCGACCTCGTGGGCGAGCTGTATGGTGGGTCCGTCGGCAACGGGGTCTGAGAAGGGGAAGCCAAGCTCAATTATGTCAACACCATTCTCAAGGACGATGTCTATAGCCTTGAGGGAACTCTCGTAGTCAGGATAACCGACCATTAGGTAGGCTACAAGGGTTCTTTCTCCTTTCTTCCTTAGCTCATCAAACTTATCTCTCAGCTCTGACATATCTCGTAACTCACCTCTATCTCACAGGAGTTCTTAAGCATGGCGTGAACGCTGCAGTACTTATCAAGGGAGAGCTTTATAGCCTGCTCCACAGCCTTTGGTTCAACGTCACCCTTTATTCTGTAGTTAATCTTTATACTTTCATACACGCGCGGGTGCGCGTCTCTTCTGAAACCTTTAACCTCTATCTCAACGTCTTCAACTTTTTGTCTCTTTTTCTTGAGGATGGTGTAAACGTCCACCCCGGAGCATCCGGCGAGGGATACAAGGAGGAGCTCCATCGGCTTTAATCCCTTCTCTCCCACCTCTATACTGCCCGAGGACATCTCCGCGGTGTAGGTTCCCTCTTCGGAGAGCCTTAAAAGAACTTCCTTCTCTTCCATAGAGGGAAGAATTATAAGAGAAAAGAAAAAAAAGAGGAAGGGGGCGGTCCAGAGGGGCTGGACACTTAGCTACCGAAAGCAGCCATACCGGGTTTAGAATACGAACCTGAACTGAACGGTGAAGGCGTCGTTATCTATCTCGTTCCTTTCCTCGTCGTAAGTCTGGTACTCAAAGGTCCACCCGAAGAGCTTAGCCTTATCGTACCAGTAGTTGATTCCAACGGAGGTCACCTTTATCTTTCCGAGTGTGGCTTGGGCTGTAGCGTTGCTTGTCCATTTGTTCTTCTTTATGAAGTTTGCCGCATCACCGTAGGCACATACATTTCCTCCACCACATGGAGCTTCTTTTATATCAGGATTCCACTCGTAGTAACTGACGTAGGGTTCCCAGAGGTGGACGCTTCCGGGGTTTATAACCCATGCTGCTTTAGCTATGAGCCACTTGTTCTTAAAATCTTCACTTGGATTAGAGGAGCTAAGCCACACTCCTTTGAACTGGTGTTGACCTATTTCCCCTATGAGCGTGAGAGGTCCGTAATGTATGGCTATGTCAGCTCCATACATCTGCATGTCAACGGGATTGTTGGCAACATTGCTGAATTGAGCAATGGGGTTGGGTAATATCATATAGGGAACTCTTACCTGAACCGAGCCTGCTCCAGCCTGAGTTCCACCACTTCCTGTAATGCCAGGAGCAGGACCCTGAACATCGGTTATAAGCTCCTGGTCTATGTCGTTCTGCATTGCGTAGGACAGTCCCAGGGTCACGCCTTTCCTCTTTCCGAGGTAGGTGTCCCTGTAAAGCCAGTTCAGACCCTTAGGTTTACCCTCGGGCTTGCCTAGCATGAGGGTCGTCCTGAAGGTATACAGGAATGAATCCTTGGAGTTGCTCCTTAGTTGTGAAAGACACTTTGCAAAATTGGGTCCGGGTGGTTGACATACAGAATCCACTGTCCCCGCAGCTCCAACCCTTGCGGTCTCATCCCACGGCTGCTCTATCCCCTTAAAGCCGTCAAAGACACCAACGAAGCCGTCCCAGGTTATCTTCTTAAAGCCCTTAGCCTTGTTGCCCTTCCTAACGTGTATAAATCCACCGTAGGCTCTACCCGTAACGTTCGCTACCGTTAGATGTGTCCACCTGAGCGTAGCGAAGGTCCTGTCGGACTCAAGGTTATCAAACCCTGTCCTTCCGTACTGCTCCCTACCGAGTGGAACCCTTGGAAAACCGAGGTGGGCGTCTATTATCCACCCGCTCGCCCCAAACATCTCGTGGAGGGCAAACTTTAGGTCAAGCTCGTGGAGGGCGAGGTTTCTGCCTCCGAGGAGCCCTCCCTGCCTGAGATATCCGGGCGGCTGTCCCCCAAAGGGTGCTATGTAGGCATCTCTGCCTGTGTTGTTGAGCCTTACGACGAAGTTGAACTTGAAGTACTTGTTGTAACTACCCCCGAGCCTGAACCTTATCCTTCTGAAGGATGTGTCAAAGTTATTGCTCGGAGCTTCCACGAAGTTCGGTCTGTTCTCATCGTCTATCTTCTGATACCTGAACCAGGTCTGTATCAGGAAGTTTATGTCTAAAAACTGCTGGGTGGATGCGCTCCACACCCTTATAGCGTGGGAGGTCTCAGGCGTAAGAAGAGCCGCCGCCCCGAGCGCTGCCCCTGCCAGTGCTAACTTCTTCATATCTTCCCCTCCTTTTTAGTCAGAAATCTTGAATTACTGAACCTTTATGTAGGCGTAACCAAGGGTCTGAAGGTGGGCGACCGTTCCAACTCCCGAAGGAACTATCTTCACAAAGTCGTAGAGCTTGCCCATCAGCTTAGCCCTCTTGACGGTTATACCGCAGAGGTAGAACTCCACTCCGTACTGAAGGAGCTCCTCCATCTTGATCCTGAGGGCTTTCTGGTCTATGGGCTCCTTTGCCCACTTGGTTCCTTTCAGGTCCTTCAGGAGGAATTTACCCCCGGCTCCGTGGGACACGACAACTATCTTCACCTTGAAGGGGTCAAAGTCGTAAACGGAGAGGTGGTTGGTGATGTTCCTGAGCATGGTTTTGAACCTCTTTTCCTGAGGGAAGTCGGCGTGGTATATGACATTTACCTTTGCCTCCTTCTTCAGGTCGTCAAAGCTCAGTCTGACGTTCTTGGCAGCCGCTACAGTGCTCAATATTGGCACGGACATGGCCGCTGCACCCACTTTGAAAAAGTTCCTCCTGTCCATGGCACACACCTCCTACGATTTTCCCTGCCTATTTGCAAGGTACGTGCCAAAGTGGGGTAAGTGTTGATACTCACGTATTTAGTGCGTTCCCGTGCTGGGAGAAGAGATGCCTTCGGGTTGTCAAAATGGCAACCCTTTGCCAAAATGGCACTACTCTATACCGTAGCTCTCCAACTTCCTGTAGAGCGTCCTTAGAGGTATCCCCAGTATCTCCGAAGCCTTTCTCTTGTTGAAGTTCACCTGTTTGAGTATCTCAGTTATGTATTCCCTCTCCACGTCCTTTATGGTTTTAAAGCTCTTTTTGCTCTCCTGGTGGGTGAACAGACAGGATATGTCCTCCGAGTCTATCCTGTCCCCGTCGGAGAAGAGGACAGCCCTCTCAACTATGTTCTTGAGCTCCCTTACGTTCCCGTACCAGGGGTAAGAGGTAAGAGAGTTCTCAGCCCTCGCCGTAAAGCCCTTTATGTTCTTTGAGTACTTCCTGTTGAAGAGGTCTAAGAAGTGGTATGCTAAAGGAAGTATGTCCTCCCTCCTCTCCCTGAGAGGGGGTATGTTTATCTCCACGACGTTGAGCCTGTAGTAGAGGTCTTCCCTGAACTCACCCCTCCTGACGAGCTCCCCGAGGTGCCTGTTGGTGGCGGTTATTATCCTCACGTTGCTCTCTATCTCCCTGCGTCCCCCTATCCTGTAAAACTTGCTCGTCTCAATTGCCCTCAAGAGCTTCGCCTGAAGGGACATATCCATCTCACCAATCTCGTCAAGGAAGAGGGTGCTCCCGTCGGCGAGCTCAAAGAAACCCTCCTTCCCACTATCAGCCCCAGTAAAGGCTCCCTTTTCGTATCCGAAGAGCTCAGCCTCTATAAGCTCCTTTGGTATGGAGGCTATGTTGAGAGCCACCATGGGCTTATCCGCCCTGTCGCTGTTCCTGTGGATTATGCTGGCGATCACTTCCTTACCCACACCGCTCTCACCCGTTATTAACACCGGACAGTCGGAGCAGGCTATCCTATCAACCTTCTCTATTACCTCCTTCATAGCCCTGCTCTCAAAGACGAACCCCCCGTAATCAAGGGATAGCCTCTTTTCCTTCTTGTAGAGGAGGTTCTCCCTCTTTATTCCCCTTGACTCAACAGCCTTCTTTATGGTTATCTCAACCTCCTTGAGCGAGCATGGTTTCGTCAGGAAGTCATAGGCTCCGAGCTTTATAGCCTCCACGGCGGTCTTTATGGTACCGTGTCCTGTTATAACAACTACCTCCGTAAGGGCTGAGTTCTCCCTTATCCACTTCAGGAGTTCCATTCCGTTGCCGTCCGGCAAGAAGAGGTCAAGCAAAACCACGGAAAAATCCCTCTCTTCAAGTACCTCATAGGCTTCCTCAAGGTCACACGCGCCTTCCGTCTGGTAGCCAAGACCTCGCAGGTGTTCTGTCAGGAGCTCTCTGAAGTCCTTCTCGTCCTCAACAACGAGAACCCTCATGTCCTTCCCTCTGAGACGTATATCTCCACCAAAGTTCCCCCCTCAGGTCTGTTCTGTATCTTAACATCTCCGCCGAGGTTGCGCATGAACCTCCTCGCCAAGGGTAGTCCCAGACCTGTTCCGTAAGGTTTGGTGGTGTAAAAGGGTTTGAACACCTTCTCAAGCTCTTCTATGCCCGGTCCCTCGTCCTCAACCCTCCAGACTATACTACCGTTTTCCTTCAGGAGCCTTACGCTGACCTTACCGTTTCTGGGTGAGGCGTCAATGGCGTTGTCTATAACGTTTATCAAGACCTGCTCTACCTGCCATGGAAAGGTAAAGAGCCTCTCTCCGTTCAGGGAGCTTTCAAACTCAAGTCTCACCTGTTTCCTCTTGGCTTTAGGTGAAAGCATGTTTATAGCGTCTATGGTCAGTTCCTCCGGTTTGACGTAGTCCGGCTTGCCTTCAAAGGGTTTACCTATGTCCAGGAGCTTTCTGACCGTCTCGGCACACTTCTGTGCCTGTTTGAATATGACCTCCGCCTTCTCCTTGGCTTCCCTGTCCTCGGTGCTCATGGATATGCTCTCGGCGTAGCCCATTATGGAGGCGAGGGGGTTGTTTATCTGGTGGGCAACGGAACAGGCTATCTCACCTGCAAGGGACAGCTTAGCTGTCTGCTCAAGGAGAACCTTCAACTCCCTCTCCTGGGATACGTCTCTGATCCTCCAAAGCACGTAAAGCCTGCCCTCTATCCTCAGAACCTCCTGTCTCAACTGGCAGAACACTTCGTCCTTGAGCTTCAATTTCTTCTCCGAGAAGAAGAGGCTCATGAAGGGAAGCTCCTCCCCTACAAGCTCCCTCATGTGCTTACCTATGAGTTCCTCCTTTTTCACCTTAAAGCTCTCAAGGACAGTCCTGTTGACGTCTATTATCCTTCTCTCCGAATTGAAGACGATCACGCCGTCAAGGGTGTTCTCAAAGAGAGAAAGGTAGAGTTTTCTATCCTCCTCAAGCCTCCTTATCAGGTTCTCAAAAGCCTGGGAGAGCTCATCAACCTCGTCACCTGACTCTATTGGCTTCCTTATATTCTCCTCCTCCCAAGAGATTATGTGGTTCTTGAGGTTCTCCAGAGGTTTGAATATCCTCAGGAAGACGAATATAGCGAACCCTCCTACGCTCAGTATGAACAGTGAACCGGCAACCATAGCCTTCTGCTGAAAGCTGTATAGCGGCTGCAGCACCGCACCCACCGGCTCTTCCACAAAGACGAGCCACTTGCCGTCCTCGCTCCGGGCGTAAACCCCAACGACGTCCACACCCGTTATGTTTGACCTGTATATGCCCCTCCTGAGGGGCATCTTCTTCCTGTCAGAAAATCTCATGTCACTGAAGGCGAGTACGTTTCCCTCTCCATCGGCGAGGAAGACCTCGGTGTTCGGTGTGGGTTTTGCCGACACCACCGACTGCCAGAAGAGGGACAGATCAAGAGAGAAGACGAATAGCCCTCTGAATACGCCGTTCTCAACGTCCGGTATAGAGAACCTCAGGAAGGGCTCTTTGTACTGGGTGTGCAGTATCCCGAGGATCCTCTTTGAGCTGTCTATCCTGATGAACTTCTCAAACTTCGGTTCAGAGCTCTCTCTGCTGACAGCGCTCATCAGTATGCCGTCGGGAGAGTAGAAAGCCCCCTCAAATATGCCCTTTATGTGTCCCGTAACCCTCCAGATTATATCCTCCTCGGAGAAGCCGAAGTTCCTGTAGAGGTAAACGGCCGAGTCCGTTTCAGACATAACCCTCTCCAGAAACAGCTCCACACGGCTGACCACAGAAGAGGCGTAGAGGCTGTGAAATCTCAGCCTGTCATCCAGCACCTTCTTCCTCATGGCGGAGTTGTGGTAGAAGTAAAGGGCGAGGGGAATAAGGGTGAGCACCACGAGGAGCATGACGACCCTCGCCTTAAGGGAGAGCTTCATTTCACGACCTCGTCAACGTATGTGAAGAACTCTCTGTTGTAAGCGACCCCCAGTTCCGTTAGGGCGGTCTCGTTCACAGCGAGGCGTGGGTAATAGGCTCTCTCAAAGGGAACGTGCTGGACAGGAGTTCCGTTCAGTATCTTGTAGGCTATGTGGGCAGCCTGAAAGCCCTGCTCATAGCCCGAGGTGCCGTAAGCCACGTGACACCCCTTCTTAACGAGTCCGGGAGAGTGGCAGAAGACGGGAACCTGATGAAAGTTAGCGTAGTGCAGTATATACGTAGTCAGGAAGTTCTCCGTATAGAAGCAAGGCGTTATTATTATCGCATCGTAGCCGTCCGTTCTCATGTTGCTTATTATGTATTCAAGCTCCTTTACGTCTCTGACGTTCAAGGGGACTACCTTTATGCCGAACTTCCTGCCGGCTCTTATGGTTATCCTCGTAGCGTTCTTGGAAGCTTCAAACTGGGGGTTGCAGAAGACGAGAACCTTCCTTATCCTCGGAAACATCTTGGAGAAGAGCTCAACCCTCTTTTCCATGAGCTCAGCGTTGAGGTTGTCCACTCCCGTTATGTTCTCGGAGGGCTTTGAGAGGCTCTCGGTAAGCCCCCACTGGAGTATGCTAGTTCCCCCAAGTATCACAACGGGAGTCTTGAGCTTTCCGCTCGCTGTCTTAACCATGTAAGCCTCAAGGCTACCCCCGACGACTATGAGGTCGTAATCCTCCTGTCTAAGGGCAAGCTCCTGGGCGAGTTCACCCATCTTGCCGAGGGTATTGTTCCCCTCGTAGAATTCGTAGCTAACCTTATCAATACCAAGGTCTTTCAGACCGTCCTGAAAACCCTTGACCTTAGCCATCCTCCCCTCGCCCGATATGAATACGGCTATGCGGTACTCCCTATCCTGAGAGCTTTCGCAGGCGAGGACGGAGAGAACGAGCGCAAAGACAAGTAAGAACCTCATCTTACTGAAAATATACCCTCCCATGCCCGATACGGAAATAAATTACACTAATCACGATGATAAGAGTTCTTTTTACAGCATTCCTCTTCCTAACCCTCTCCTGCGGCGAAGAACCCCCGGTAAGCGCCATAGAGAAGTTCCTTGAAGGCAGATACGGGCTCTTTGCAGAGGTGGAGGAGGTCAGGGTTCTCACCACGGTGAAGATAGACGAAAACACCTACTTCGCCCAGGTTAAGTACGGGCTAAGGTTCAAGAGGAACCTATGGGAGATTGAAAAGGAAATAAGGGAGAGGCTCAAACTGGCAGACCTGTATAAAAACCCGACTCCCTTCGTCAGCGCCGTGGTGCTTAACGAGCTAATCCGCAGGTGCGGAGGGTCCTACATAGAGCGCGGAAGGACATGTTATATGACTGACAACTTGGAACTCATCAGGATAAGAGGAGAGTGGGTTGTAAGGGGTTTTTAAAGACCGCCCCCGAAGGGGCGGTGGTCTTTAGTGACCCATCTGAGAGGCTATCTTCTTCCTGTATATCCAGAGCAGAGCACCCATAGCTATGAAGTAGCCTATCGTTACGACACCCATCAGAGCTCTCTTAGCCTTCTCGCCGGGTGGGGGTTCGTTCACAGACCTCATGTAGGCGACTATCTTGGCTACCTTCTGGGGGGCTTCCTTGTCGTATTCGGGGAAGAAGAGCTTGGGCATCGTCGTGCCGGGGAGAACCTTCTGAGGATCGGCTATGAACTGGTATAGGTAGCCTGCGCCCCTCGCCAGGTACAGGGTTGAAAGGTCTGGGGGTATCTTTCCGAAGGAGGCTTTGAGCCCCTGGAGGTCGGCTATGGCTACGGACTCGTAAACGTCCCTCGGAACGAAGTAGCCCCTTACCACAGGCTTCCCGTCCTTCATCTCAAGTATGGGTTTTCCATGGGTCTTCTCTATCTGAGCCCACTCGGGCTTTGCGGTAACGGACATAAGGTATATACCATCGTATCTGAGGGAGTGGCAGCTCGCGCAGTTTTGCTTGAAGAGCTCCCTGCCTTCAACGGCAGCCTTGGGATCGTTGATTATTTTCTCAGCCTCTTCGGGAATCTCGTATTCGTGGTGGGGTGCGAATGGGTTCTTTATCCATATTACGAAGAAGAATATGACCGTTAGACCTGAAAAGAAAACCGTCTTAATTAATCCCCATGTGCTCATGACTGACCTCCTCTTGCTTTATACCAGCCCCACTCAAGGAAGGAGATTACCGGCAGGGACAGGAAGAACAGGAACGTGGTAAAGGTGAAGAACATCCCCAGCTTCGCGTTGGTCGGCGTGGGTGCCATAGTTCCGAGTATGGTAAGAGCTATTGCAGATATCACGAACACCACGAACATAACGAAGAAGAGAGGTCTCCTCCTCGCACTCTTTATGGGAGAGAAGTCAAGGAAGGGAAGTATGAGCAGGAACACGAGTGACAGGTTGAAGGCTACGAAGCCCCAGAACTTACTTGGGATAGACCTGAATATCTCATAGAAACCGAGCAGGTACCACTCGGGAGCTATGTGGGGTGGTGTCTTTAGAGGATCCGCAGGCTCAAAGTTATCGGCTGGCAGGAAGTGGGACATGTGGAAGAACACGAAGAAGAAGAATAGAGCGAGGTACCACATCGTATAGGCACCCTCTTTGAGGGTCATGTATGGATGGAAGGGAACTACCTTCTCGGGCTCGTTCTTCTTGTCTATCTCGTATCCGTCCGGGTTGGATATACCCGCAGCCCTCACAAGGAAGAGGTGTATGCCTATCAATGCGAGCAGCGTCAGCGGTAGGAAGAGGACGTGAAGACCGAAGAACCTGCCGAGGGCGAGGTCCTCAAGCTTGTACCCTCCCTTCATCCATATGGACACCGTCTCACCTATGGCTCCGAGCAGACCCTTCAGGAAGGGTGCATCACCGAGGGACATGGGTATCTCAGTGGTAACTATCATTCCCCAGTAAGAGAGCTGTCCCCAGGGGAGCAGGTACCCTGAAAGGGCTGTCATCAGGAGAACGAAGAATATCACCCATCCTATTATCCAGACGAGCTCCCTCGGCTTCTTGTAAGCGTTGTAGTATATGCCCGTAAACATGTGAAGGTAAACTATTGCGAGGAAGAAGTTGGCTCCGGCGGCGTGTATGTTTCTAAAGAGCCACCCGAAGGATATCTCCTTCATTATGGTGAAGTTGGTGCTGTCAAAGGCGTGAGCTATGAGGGGCTTGTAATACATTATGAGGATGATCCCGGAGATTATCTGTATGGCGAAGGTCGTAAGGGCTAGAACACCGAACACGTAAGGAAAGGTGAGGTTCTTGGGAACCTTGTACTCAACCATCTGCTCCCTGTAAAGGTCCCTTACGTGCGCCCTCTCGTCTATCCAGTCAACCAAGCGCTTCAACATCTCTATACCTCCTTAGACGAGTTGCTCCACGAATCCTGCTTCACCTACTACGAGCTTGTTACCCTCAAGCTTCTGGGGAGGAACCCAAAGCGGTCTCGGAGGAGGACCTCCTATAACGTCTCCCCAGGGAGTATAAAAGCCTCCGTGGCAGGGGCAGTGGAAGGTTGGATTGCCACCAGATATGTCGGCACCCTGGGGCTTCCAGAGGGGAATACAACCGAGGTGGGTGCAAACCCCTATGAGGGCAAAGACCGTCTTGTCTCCCAGAATGTCCATGTTGTGCTTGCCCGCGCTGTTCTTTGCGGACTCGTTCAGTTTGTAGCTGTATTTCTGAGAGGCATCCTTAGGTAGCTTGACGACGAAGAGGGGCTTACCCTTATAGGAGGTAACCCTTATGCCGAGCTCAGGAACCTTGGTAATGTCTATCTCAGCCTTAGCCTCCGTGGTTGAGGCTGCACTCGGTGCAAGGGTCTTGACTATGGGGTAGAGAACACCCACCGCGCCGACAACACCCATACCGCCTATGGCTACGTTGATGAAATCTCTCCTTGAAGCTTCCATCCTCTTACCTCCTGACCCCGATATTTTATCATGACCCTTATGTCATTTATCATATAAAAATTTTCTAATACTCTTATGACTCTCTCTTATAACGGCGTTTGCCTTAGGTTTTACTTAAGTAGGACGCTGCCCTCGGATATAACCCTCCCCCTGAGAACCTTCCCTGTGTTGAACGACCTCACCCTTATGACATCTCCGTAAAAGCCTGTATCCAGAGCCTTTCCGCTGAAGCTTATCTCAAGGTTTCCGCTCCTGTATATCACGCTGACCTCCTGCCCTCTCCTCACGAGAGGCTCCTTCTTCAGATAGCTCTTAACGAGCACCTCCCCCCTCTTAACGGTTCTGAGAGCCACGTAGTTTATAAGCTCTTCGGTAGATTCAATATCCTGCCTTGGACACCTGCCCATGAACATCTCCTCATAAGCCACCTGCCAGGGATACACACGCTCACCTTTCAAAAGGTCTTCCTGGGCTACGATAAGAGAGCACTTCCACTCAAGCTCCAGCGTGGCTGTAATCCTCCTGAATCCCCTTTTGGTCTTCAGGTACAGGTGGAAGTTACCCCTTGGTTCTCCCCTCCTTACGCTGAGCACCTTCCTGTCTATACTGACGAACTCTATTGGTTTACGTAGGAACACGCGGAGGTTCTTCAGCCTCACGTCTCCCTTAAAGCGTGAGTGCAGCTCTTCCTTTACGAGCTCTTCAACTTCCTCCTTGTCTAAGCTGCCTGACAGGGCTGTTGACACGAACAGTAAAAGACTAACGACGTAAGTTAGCCGCCTGAGATAGCATTTCATCAGCCGCGGTAATTCCCTTAGTGTTGAACTCATAAGCCCTCTGGGCTATTATCAAGTTTACCATCTCCTCAACTATGTTCACGTTTGAGGACTCAAGGTAGCCCTGGAGCAGAGTCCCTATACCCTGGTTTCCCGGGTTGTCTATGAGGGGCTCTCCGGAGGCGTCAGTCTGTATATAAAGGTTGTTACCCACTCTCCTGAGACCGGCGGGGTTAACGAACTTTGCGAGCTCTATCCTGCCCACCTCCTCAACGGAGGTAGCGCCCTGCCTGAGGACTGTAACCGTTCCGTCGGCGGCTATACCTATGCTCAAGGCGTCCGGAGGTATGCTTATTTCAGGGTCTAAGGGGTATCCGTCGCTGTTCACTATCCTGCCGTCCCTGTCCAGCCTGAACTGCCCGTTCCTCGTGTAGGCTATGGTTCCGTCTGGGAGCACGACCTTAAAGAATCCGTCCCCCTGAATGGCTAAGTCAAGGGTGTTCCCGGTCTGGTTTATATTGCCCTGCGTAAAGATCCCGTAGGTGTCCGCTATGTAAGTCCCGAGTCCTATCTGGAAGCCCGAGGGAGACCTCGTAGTGGGTGAGGTAGGGGCTCCCGGCTCCCTTACCGTCTGGTATATGAGGTCTTGAAAGGTCGGACGCATCTTCTTAAAGCCTATAGTGTTCACGTTAGCCATGTTGTGGGATATGACGTCAAGGTTTGTCTGCTGGGCGGTCATGCCCGATGCGGAAGTCCAGAGCGCTCTGAACATTAAGCCACCTCCTCCTGTTCTTAAAAGGCTATTATCGGCATGTGTCCCCAATTCTTTATAATTTCTTGAATGGAGAACCTGCGGTGGCTCTTTAAGAAGATAAAACCCTACCTTCCCCTTCTCTTTCTGTCCCTCGTCGGCTCTCTGCTTCAATCGGGAGGAGCCACCTCCATAACCCTGCTCGTGAA
Organism: Hydrogenivirga sp. 128-5-R1-1; assembly: GCF_000171895.1. NCBI lineage: Bacteria > Pseudomonadati > Aquificota > Aquificia > Aquificales > Aquificaceae > Hydrogenivirga > Hydrogenivirga sp. 128-5-R1-1. The sequence continues at coordinate 19,816 of NZ_ABHJ01000005.1, read as the reverse complement.
GGGGATCATAGACGACGTGTTCGTCCTCAAAGACCAGGAGAGGCTTGTCCAGACGGTTGCCCTTCTTCTGACCTCAGCCTTAGTGATGCAGGCGGGATTTTTCACCTCCAAATATCTCGTAAGCCTTGCTTCGGAGAAGACCCTGAGGGACATAAGGATGGAGATATTCAGCAAGCTCCTCAAAGTCCCTTACACCTTCTTCGTGAGGAGTAAGAGCGGAGACGTTATAAGCAGGATCGTGAGCGACGTTGAGAAGGTGAGACAGATACTAATAGACCAGATACCCACCCTTTTGAGGGAACCCCTGGTCGGAATAGCCCTGCTCGGCGTGCTCGTTTACAGGGACTTTCTCCTAACCCTGCTCCTTCTCGTGGTGCTGCCGGTAATGAGCTACACCGTTAAGTTCTTCGGCGGCAAGAAGGGCAAACACCTCAGGAGGACTCAGGAGGGAACCGCTGAACTGACCCAGACCCTTTCCCAGACTCTACAGGGCATAGAGAACGTTAAGGTCTTTTCCGCCGAGGACAGGCTTTTGGAAGCGTTCAGAACCTTTAACGAGAAGATATACAGGTCTTCGGTTAAAGCGGAGTTCTACATAACGGGGAACACGGCGATAAACTACATCTCAGGTTACATCGTTGTCGCCGGGGTGCTTTTTTACGGAGGTTACAGGATACTTCAGGGGCACATGACCCCGGGTGATTTCATATCCTACCTCACAGCCCTCTTCATGGTTCAACCGCCCCTTCTTAACACCCAGAAAGCCCTCATGAACCTCAGGGGAAGTCTGCCCGTGGTGTCAAGGCTCAGAGAACTCCTGAGTATGGAGGAGGAACCTTCCGGCAGCGTTGAGTTTTCTGGTCTGAAGGAAATGATAGAGTTCAGAAACGTGGGGGTCGTCGTAGAGGGAAGGGAGATCCTAAAGGACATCAGACTCAACGTCCGCAAAGGAGACAGGGTGGGTATCGTCGGTCATACGGGCTCCGGCAAGAGCACCTTGGTGAAGATAATCCCGAGACTCATAGACTACACAGGCAGTGTGAAGGTTGACGGCACCGAGCTGAGGGAGTTTGAGCTCCACTCCCTCCGCAGCAGGATAGGCATGGCTACTCAGGATACATTCCTGCTGAACGCAAGCATAAGGGAGAACATGCTGATAGCCAAGCCGGACGCCACAGACAGGGAGATATGGCAGGCTTTGAAGTTAGCCCTATGCGACTTCGTAGAGGATATGGACAGGGGACTGGACAGCGTCGTAGGCGAGAGGGGTTATTCCCTGTCGGGGGGAGAGAGGCAGAGACTCTCAATAGCGAGGCTTTTCCTGAAGAACCCGGAGATAGTCATACTGGACGAAGCCACCTCTGCACTGGACATGAACACCGAGAAGAGACTTTTAAAGAACATCTTTGAGTTTTTCCAGGGCAAGACTATGTTCATAGTGGCTCACAGGCTCTCAAACGTTATGGAGTGCGACAGGATAGTGGTGATGCGGGAGGGCAGGCTGGTTGAGGAGGGCAACTTTTATACGCTCGTTGAGAAGAGAGGAGAGTTCTTCAGAATTTTCAAAGAGGGCAAGGTGGTATAATCCTTAGAGGTAGGATGGCTAAGCTCTTCATACTCTCAGCTCCCTCCGGCACAGGCAAGAGCACGATAGCCGGAAGGCTCGTTCAGCAACTTGAAGGCATAAGGAAGGTGGTCACGGCTACCACGAGAGAACCCAGACCCGGTGAGGAGCACGGCGTTGACTACATATTCATGAGCAAAGAGGAGTTTGAGGAAGGTATAGAGAAGGGTCTATTCCTTGAGTACGCAAACGTTTACGGGAACTACTACGGCACTCCCAGAGACCAGATAGAGAGGAACCTGAAGGAAGGCTACGACTCTCTACTCGTGATAGACGTTCAGGGTGCTTTCAAGGTAAAGAAACTCTATCCGGATGCCGTAAGCGTGTTCCTGCTGCCTCCGTCCCTTGAAGAGCTTAAGAGGAGGATGGTCGGCAGAGGATACAGGGACAGCAACACCCAGAGAAGACTATCAACGGCACGGGGTGAGATACCCTGCGCGAGGGAGTTTGATTATATTATAATTAACGACTTCATAGACAAAGCCGTGGAACAGCTCAAGAGCATTATTATCGCTTCAAGGTGTGAGAAGGAGAGCATATTGAAGAACTTGAAAGGTGTTCTTCACAACGAAGAGCTCATAGGGTTGATAGAAGGAGGTGACTGCTATGTCAAGGAGACCTGATATAGAGAACGCGCTGAAGCAGGTCAGCTCAAGGTACGAACTCGTCCACGCGGCGGTGAGGAGAACGCTGCAACTCCTGCAGGAAGGGGATGACTTCTTCATAAGAGGAGAGAGGGAGCTCATAAAGAAGACCTTCCAGTCCATAGAGGACATAGCCGAAGGCAAGGTGAAGGTGGTAAAGAAGGACTGACCCAACTCTATGGAGTTCATAACAGACTACAACCTTGAAGAGCTCAGAGAGAGATTCGTATCCCTCGGGCTGGAGAAGTACAGGGCGGGACAGGTTCTAAAATGGCTCTACAAGAAGCTAACGACCGACTTCAGTTCAATGACAGACCTGCCCAAGGAACAGAGGAGACTGCTTGAGGATACGTTCCGTTTCCACCCCTTAGAGAAGTTGGATAGGGTTGATGCCCCCGATTCAAGGAAGTACCTATTCAGAACCCACGACGGACACATCGTTGAGACAGTGCTAATAAGGGAGAGAGACCACCTTACCCTGTGCGTCTCCTCTCAGGTGGGATGTGCCGTTGGGTGTACATTCTGCGCCACAGCGATAGACGGGCTCAGGAGAAACCTGACCAGCGCCGAGATACTTGACCAGTTCCTGCAGGTGCAGAAGGACTCCCCCGAGAAGATAAGGAACGTGGTCTTCATGGGGATGGGAGAACCTTTAGCCAACTACGACAACGTCAGGAAAGCTGCAGAGATAATGGTCTCGCCCTGGGGACTTGACCTATCAAAGAGGAGGGTAACCGTATCAACGAGCGGGCTCGTAGCCCAGCTGAGGAGGATGGCGGAAGACCCCATAATGAGAGAGCTGAATCTGGCGGTCTCCCTGAACGCACCGCGTCAGTCCACGAGGGAGAGCATCATGCCCATAACACGGAAGAACACCCTCTCAGAGCTCATGGAGGTTCTCGTGAAGTATCCTCTCCCGAGATACAGGAGGATAACCCTTGAGTACGTCCTCATAAAGGACTTAAACGATTCTAAAAGGGACGCAGAAGAGCTCGCAGAGCTGTTGAGAAGGCACAGGAAGAGGTTCAAGGTGAACCTCATACCCTTTAACCCCGACCCTAACCTGCCCTACGAGAGACCGGAGCTTACAAGGGTGCTCAACTTCCAGAAGGTTCTATGGGAAAGGGGCATATCAACCTTCGTCAGGTTCAGCAAAGGGGTGGACGTGTTCGGTGCCTGCGGACAGCTCAGGGCTAAGAGGGATTATGTTAAAATCTCAAATCCATGAAAAAGACCTCCAAGTGGCTCCTTGAATTCGCCGTAATAATAGCCGCCGTTCTCTTCATAAGGGCTACGCTCGTCCAGGCTTTCAACATACCCTCCGCCTCCATGCAGCCTACGCTCCTTATAGGAGACTTCATACTCGTCAACAAGCTGGTCTACAGCCTTTCGGAACCCAGAAGGGGAGACATAGTGGTCTTCAGATATCCCGTCAATCCGAGCCTTGACTACATAAAGAGGGTCATAGCCACACCGGGCGACCTCGTTGAGTTTGAAGAGTTCTTTGACCCGAAGGCGGAAGTGAAGGCGTACAGGGTGAAGGTGAACGGAGAGGAGTTCGGGCTAACATACAGGACTCTGAGGAGCTTTAACGGACGCTTTTATTACGAGTTTGAGGAGAGCGTCAGGTGGAAGGACAAGGTAATAAGACACCTCGTATGGTACTCCGCCTACCCAACCAAGGTCTCCGGACTTGTGTCTTACAACGGCGAGGACTGTCTCAAACAGAGACACAACCTCTGCGTAAAGTTCCGTGTCCCCAAGGGGCATTACTTCGTCATGGGAGACAACAGGGACAACAGTGAGGACAGCAGGTTCTGGGGCTTTGTGCCGAGGGAGAACATAGTGGGAAAGGCTTTCGTAATATACTTCTCGGGGAAGGTACCTCCCCTGACCCCTGACGATGTGACAGTGTTCACGGGCTTCCGTCAGCTATTCTTAGCCTTACTAAACCCACGGATTGAGCGTATAGGACGCTTCTTCATATATTAGAAGGGGTTTATAAAGATATCCCCTCTGTCAAGCCTTGATAGAACGCCTACCACCGTTGATGGTCTTATACCGGGAACGAGCATGAGAGCGTTCAGGAGAAGCTCAACGGTGAAGGGAGGATCAACGTATATGTCCGTCACCACACCCGCTTCCACGGTAGCAAACCTCCCGAGCTCCTCTATGAACTTGTCCGCCACGCTCTTATCCTCGCTGTCAAGCACGAAGGACACCACCCCGTTCATCACGTCAAGGGCTCTGTCCTTGCTCGCTATAGGGCTGAAATCAAGCCCGGCTTTCATACCGGATAGCTTATCCACAGCCTCATCAAACTCCCCGTAAGGAAGCCCGTATCTCGGGAGAACCCTCTTGACCTTAACGTCGTTAAACCTGCCGAGCAGCGAGTTCAGAACTGTACCCGAGGGCATAAATACCCTGTGGTAGAGCCGGACGTCCTCCGTGATGTCCTTTGACTGCTCGTTGAAGAAGGAACTGAATAGCTCAGGGGTGAACAGAATGCCAGTATCCTCCTCGTAAAGACAGAACCCTCCTGCGGAGGGTGAGAAGTTGGAGGGTATGAACCTGAGTCTGTGCCCCGTGGCTATAGTGACCGAGTAAGAGGGGAAATCACCGAAGGTTCTTATCCTGCCGGACTTGCAACCGGACTCGGAGAGCTCCCTCTTGACCGAGTAGTCGGTTATGAACCTCATGTTGAACTTCTGCTCCGAGAGGATAAAGCTGTTGTATACGCTGGAGAGTTCTCCCGTGAGAAGTATGACGGCATCAAGCTCGTCTAAATTGAAGAGGGTGTCCTCCACGAGATTTCTTACGCTGCTCCACTCGTCAAGGGAACCTATGTTTATGAGGAAGGCTGCCCTCCTGCCCCTGCCCTCATACACCCTCAGATATACGTTCTTGAGCAAGACCGGCACGCTTGAGAACTTGGAAACCCTGAACAGTCCTTCCTCCACTTCCTCTACGGGCTTGACCTCCTCTAACACTCTCTCTCCGGAGGTCACAACCGCATGAACGGGTTTTGCTCTCTCCAGCAGCGTCTTCACGAAATCGTAGGTGTCACCGAACTTCTGTTCCAGCTTAACCCTGTCAAACTCCTTTACCCTTACCTTGACCTCATCGCTGTCAAGTATCGTTCTGAGCTCCTCCACGGTGCAGTCCATTCCCAGAACCTTCCCCTCCTCCACAGCCACGATGCAGAGGTTTGAGTTGGAGACCTCAACGAGCCTGCTTTCCCTGTCGTTGAATAGCTTTATGAGGGTATTGACGAGCCCGAGCTGCTGGGCGTCCTCCTCCGCCTTGAACCTGTACAGGTAGTTCAGCTTGTTGAGAAGTTCAAGGGGGTTAAAGGGTTTCTTTATGTAGTTCAGCTCCGAAAAGCCTATGCTCTTGAACCTGAGTTCCTCCTCGTCCCTGTCCAGGAGGAAGAAGGGAAGGGGAATTTTATCCTCCTTCCAGGAGGACAGCCACGCTTTCACGTCCGTGTGGTTAACCATGACCACGTCTATGTCGGTGGAGTTCACGAGGTCTTTGAACATGTCGTCGTTCGTGGCTATGAGCAGCTTGTGTCCCGTGACGTTGAAGATGTCCCCCAGCAAGGGGAATACCTCTCTGTCCCTGTCAAGAAGCAACGCTTTAATCGCCATCACCCTATCTCCTTCTTTTTTGAAGCGACCTCAAGGAGCTTCAGGTTCTCCCTGAGAACGTTCATGGACTGAACCACCATGAAGAAGGCGTGTTCAACGTTTATGAGGGCTCCCTGAAAGGATAGGTCGTCTTCCCTGAGCCTGAGCTCCCTGAACTGCCTAAAGTATCCGTCTATCTCTGTGCCGCACTCAATCAGCCTTGGTATGAGCTCTCTGGACAGCTCTAACGCTTCCCTCTTCGTATCCATATCTCCACTCTCCCTGCGCCCTCTCCTTTCAACACAGGCAACTCTCCCAATAGTATAATCTCAAGCTCTCTCAAATCATCGGGAGAAAACGAGCCCTTTTTAACACTCACTCATCAAGGGCACGTTCTAACTCCCCCTCAAGCTCCACGGGCATGCCTTCCCTGCCCGCGAGCAGAAAGAACTCCTCGTTGCCCTTACTCCCCCTGGGGAAGGACTTTACAACTCCGAGGACGTTAAACCCGAGCTCATTAACGAAGGAAGCCACTTTGAGCACAGCCTCTTTCCTGTGCTCTCTATCCCTGACTATACCCTTTTTCACCTTCTTGGGGCAGAGCTCAAACTGAGGTTTCACCAGCGCTAAGATAAGCCCATTTTCCTTAAGAAAGCGCACCACACTGGGAAGAACCTTGGTCAGGGATATGAAGGACACGTCAATCGTTATCAGGTCAACCTTCTCGGGCACGTGGTTGTCCGTCAGATCTCTCGCATCGGTCTTCTCGTACAGAACCACCCGGGGGTCTTCCCTAAGCCTGAAGTCCATCTGAGCCCTGCCCACGTCAACGGCGTAGACCTTTTCTGCACCGTGCTGGAGAAGACAGTCGGTAAAACCGCCTGTGGAGGAGCCAACGTCAAGAACCCTCTTACCCGAAGGGTCTATTCCAAACCTCCTCAGGGCACCTTCCAACTTATCTCCTCCCCGGGACACGTACCTGGGAAGTTCCAAAACCTCAACCCTCTCGTCGCCCTTGAGTCTTGTCCCAGGTTTGTCCACCCTCCTCCCCTCAACGAAGACCTGTCCAGCCATTATGAGTGCCTGTGCCTTCTCCCTTGAATCAACCAAACCTCGCTCAAAAAGAAGTTTGTCAAGCCTTACCATAACCTTTTATAATAGTATGTCCTTTTCAAATTCTCCCGGAGGTGAAGCGTTGGACTTACTTTCACGCATAGCCCAGAAGGTTCAGGAAGAGACAAAGGTTAGACTACACAGAAGGAACGTGGAGAGAGTTCTCTCGGCGGTTATGGTAAGCGGCGACTTCTGGAAGATAGTGGACCTCTCAGATCTGCCCGTCCCCGCAGCTTCAGGTATAGTTAAAGAGCTCATATCCGAGGGCTTGCTGTTCATAGACGACAAGGAGGACATACTCCTGACCCAGAAGGGCTATGATCTAATTGGGGAGCTCGGCATAGAGCCCTTTGTGGACTACTCCTGCCAAGCCTGTGAGGGAAGGGGCTATCCCTTCTACGCCGACAAGGAGCTCTACAGAACCTTCGTTGAGCTCGCCAAGGACAGACCCAAAGCCATAAGGGACTACGACCAGGGTTCTGTAACGCCAGAAACTACGGTCTCAAGGGTTCTCTTCATAGACTCAAGGGGAGACCTGAGGGGTAAGGACATAATAGTCATGGGTGCGGAGGACGACCTCACGGGGCTCGCAGTCGCCCTCACAAGGAAGGCTAACAGGGTGCTCGTGATAGACATAGACGATAGGCTGATAGAGTTTGACAACAGGATATTTAAGGAGCTTGGTATAGACAACGCGGAGGCTGTGGTCTGGGACTTGAGGAAGCCCTACGGAGAGGACATGCTCGGTCAGTTTGACGTCTTCATAACTGATCCTCCAGAGACCTTTGCCGCCTTCAGGGCATTCATAGGAAGGGGGATAGCCACCCTGAGGGACGAAGGTTGCGCAGGATACTTCGGACTAACCCTTAGAGACTCTTCCATATTCAGGTGGAAGGAGTTTCAGGAGACGTTGATAGGTGAGTACGGGACCGTCATAACGGACATAGTTCAGGACTTCAACCACTACATGAACTGGGAGTACCACCCCGAGACCAAGGCTGCCCAGATAGCCCCTGTTAGGAAGAACCCGACAGACATATGGTACAGGTCGGCGTGGTACAGGATAGAGACCTTGCCCGGCTTTAAGAGATGGAACGACCCCATATCGGACGATGTCTTCTACCTTGATGAGGAAGGTTCTACTACTTAGTATCGTCCTGCTCGCCGGGGGTGTATTCGGCAAGAGACAGCTGGAGTTTACGCCCCTGCCGGCGGAACCCTTCACCGACAACTACCCGGAGGAGTTCAGGGAGCTTATAGACATAAGGAGCGTTGAGAACGCAAGACCCGACATATGGCCTGTGGTCGGTATAATCACCTCGGATTACGGCTGGAGGAGGAGAGGGCGTGCGAAGGAGTTCCACTCCGGGGTTGATATAGGAGCTTTCTACGGCAGCAAGGTGGTCGCCACCGCCCCAGGTTACGTGCTCTTTGCAGGCTGGATAAGGGGATACGGCAAGACGGTGATCATCTATCACGGATACGGATACATAACCCTGTACGCCCACATGTCTTCGGTGGTGGTCAAACGGGGAGAGGAGGTCTCTAAGAACAGGGTTATAGGCTACGTGGGATCATCGGGCAGGACAACGGGACCACATCTTCACTACGAGGTTATAAAGTACGGGATACGTCAGAACCCTATCGCCTACCTGCCTTAGGCTAGCCCCCTCTGCTTGAGCTCGTCTTCGTATATCCTCTTGTAGAGGATGTTCCACTCGGGAGTTCCCTCAAGAATGTTCCTTGAGTACTGCCTTATCTTCTCCCTGACCCTGCGCTCTATCTCCTCCTCCTCCCTGACGGCTTCCCTGAGGATCTCGGCAACCCTCTTCCTTATCAGGGGAGGGTCTTCGTATATCTCAACCGTCTCGTCCTCCATTATTAGGTCCCTTATCATGTTGGCGACCTGGTTCATCCTCTCCCTGCGGTTCACGTTTATCTTCATCTCCTCGGCGAGCTTAGCCTTTACGGCTTTAAAGGCTGTCCTGTAATCAAGGTCTGTCTCCTCAAGGAGGTTCATCTTCTCCTTCAGGATCTCCTTCGTCTTCTCGTCAAGGAGCTTCTCCTCCTCCTCAGCCTTCTTGAAAACGGAGATAACCTTTCTCTTGAAGAGCTCAGGGTCTTCGGGTTCTATAATCTTCTCCCCCGTCAGTTCATCAACTATTCTATCTGCAATCCTTTCAACGAGCCTTTCAGGCAGCTTCATTCGGTCTATTATAGCACATCAGAGAAAACCCTCTAAAAGGCTCTCAACCTCTGGAGTGTAGCCACCTTCCTTGCTGTTTATGATTATAGCTCTGTCCACACTCAGGGGACCGGGTCGGTTCCTTACCGAAGAGACCGCACACAGCTTGCCACCCTTATCCTCGGTCGGATACATCACGCCCAGGTACCTCGGTGGCAGGTTGAACTTATCAAGGAGAAGGAAGAGCTCGTAGAGCCTGAATGCAGGTACGAGGACATTGAAGTACCCTCCGTCCCTGAGAAGGTAGGAAGCAGCCTCCACAAAGTCCTTCAACTCCGTATCATCTTCAAAGTGAAAGCCCCCGTCGCCGACACCGTAATCCCTCGGAAAGAAGGGGGGATTGGTTACGACAGCGTTGAACTCGCCCCTCCTGAACCGTTCCCGGTGCTCCCTTATGTCCACCTTAACGGGTTTCACGAGATCCCCGAGCTCGTTCTGTCTAACGTTCTCCTCCAAGAGGTGAAAGAGCTTATCATCTCTCTCCAGAGCGAAGACCTCACACCCGAACTTTCTGGCGATCACCAGGGATAGAAAGCCGAAGCCTGCCCCGAGCTCTGCAACCCTCGTATTCCTCTTTATTCCCTTTAGGCGAGAGAGGAAAACGACGAGGTCAACGGATACCCTGTGCTCCTCAGGCTGTATAAGGCGGAGCTTTCCCCGGAAGAAGGTGAACTCTTTACCTGACCCTTTCAACTACCTCAAGGAGGGCTTGAGCCTTCTCCTTTATCTTCTCCCACTCTTTAATGTCTTCCATCGTCTGGGCGGTAGCGAGCTTCTTCACCGCCTCCTCAAACTCCTGCTTAGCCTTACCAACGTCTATGTCACCCACCTCGTAGGCTTCCTCCGCAAGGATAAGAACCTTCTCGGGCGTTACGTCAACCACACCGTAGGTTACCGCCATACCCTCCTTCTCGTTCCCGTCAAAGTAAACGAGTCCCGGCTTGAGGAGGGTCATGAGGTACATGTGCTCCTGGAGAACGCCTATCTCTCCCTCCGCGGTGGGTATGTTCACGGAGTTTACCTCCCGTGAGAAGGATAGACCCTGAGGCGTGACTATCTCAACCCTTATCATGGCTGTAAAAGTATATCATAAATAGGGTATGAAACCCGTCCTTGTAGCCCTGCTGGTAGCGTTTCTGTCCTTTCTCCCCTTTCATATGTCAAACTCCCCGGAAGGGGGAAAGGTTGAGCTTATAAAGGTCTCTCCAGAAGAGTTCAACCCCAAGCCAGGCAGAGAGGGAGGAACTCTCTACTTCGTCCTGAGCGGTGATCCAAAGACCCTCAACCCAGCCCTCGCCCAGGAGACTACCTCAACAGCGGTCATAGGCGATGTGTTCAGCGGTTTGACGAGGCTGGACTTAAAAACAATGGAGGTTAAACCAGACCTCGCGAGGAGGTGGGAGGTATCGGAGGATGGGAGGGTATGGACCTTCTACCTCAGGGAGGACGTCAGGTGGAGCGACGGTACGCCCTTCACGGCAGACGACGTGGTCTTCACCTTCAACGAGGTTTACTACAACGACGACATCCCCTCCTCTACGAGAGACATACTCACCATAAAGGGCAGGAAGATAAAGGTCGAAAAGATAGACCGCTACGCGGTGAGGTTCACCCTCCCAGAGCCCTTTGCCCCCTTCCTGAACGCCCTCAGCGCCGAGATACTGCCCAGGCACAGACTTCAGAAACACGTGAGAGAGGGCAGCTTTAATACAGCCTGGAACGTAAACACACCCCTGGAGGAGATCGTCGGGACGGGTCCGTGGGTCATAAAGGAATACATAAAGGGACAGAGGGTAGTTTATGAGAGAAATCCCTACTACTACAGGAAGGATGAGAGGGAACGGAGGTTGCCCTACATCAAACGGAAGGTGGGCGTGATAATAGGCGATCCGGATACAGCCCTCCTCAAGTTCACTAACGGAGAGCTGGATTACATAGGTCTGAGACCCCAGGACATACAGCACATAGCCAGGACTGATAGGGAGAACATAAAGGTCTACGACCTTGGCTCCACACCCTCAACAACCTTCCTCGTGTTCAACCAGAACCCCAACGCCAAGGTGGCAAAGCACAAGCTCAAATGGTTCCAGAACAAAGTGTTCAGAACAGCCATATCCCACGCCATAGACAGGGAAGGAATATGCTACCTCGTTTACAACGGGCTTGCGAAACCTCTATATACGCCCATAACCGAGGCGAACAGACCTTACTACGATGAGAGGTACTACCCAACCTACGAGTACGACCTCAAGAGGGCGAGAGAACTGTTAGAAAGCATAGGCTTCAAGGACAGGGACGGGGACGGGATACTTGAAGACTCCGAGGGTCACGACCTCAAGTTCACCCTGATAACCAACGCGGGCAACAAGGAGAGGGAAACGATAGGGAACATAATCAAGGAAGACCTGAAGAAGATCGGGATTGAGGTTCACTTCCAGCCCATAGACTTCAACTCCCTCGTTGCAAGGCTCACCTCCCCACCTTACGAGTGGGAGGCTGTAATAATAGGGCTCACCGGCTCCTTAGACCCCCACTTCGGGAGAAACGTCTGGCACTCCTCTGGGACTCTGCACATGTGGAACCCGATACAGAAGAAACCGGCTACGGAGTGGGAGGCTGAGGTTGACAGGCTGATAGACCGCGGAGCGGTGGAGCTGAACTTCAAGAAGAGAGTGGAGATATACAAAAAGGCGTACAGGATAATAACTGAGCAGCAACCCATGATATTCATAGCAACGCCCAAGAGCCTGCTCGCAGCTTACGATAAGTTTGAGAACCTGTTCCCCACCGTCTGGGGCTGGTACGAGGAGGAGAGGCTCTTTTTCAAGAATTAAGCTGTGTTCTTGGTACTCCTCCTGTACCTCTCAACCTCGTGGAAGAACTTGTTAACAGCCCTCACTATCAGTCTCCTCGCTTCCCTCCTGCTCCTTATCCCAAAGTCCTCCATGAAGGTTCTAACGTCGCCCTCAAAGTACCTTCCGGCTATTATCTCCCTCAGAGGACTCTCAAGGGACTCTATTATGTTCTCTATGTCCACGGCGTATATAACCACGTTCTCAAAGTAGGCGTTCCTGTTAAGCTTCTTCTCTTCACTGGGTTTTACGAAAAGCTTTGCCTTGGGCTTTCTCGCACCGTTCTTACAGCTCTCGTATCTGTCCAGGATATCTCCTATCACCCAGACCTTATAATGATAAGGTCCTATAGCCCCCATGCACTACCTCCCAAGCTTCTAAATTTACAGGGCGGACTTGACCTTTTCAAGGTCTTCCACCTTCTCTATGTTGAACACCCTGACACCGGGAGACGTTTGCTGTATAAGCTTGGAAAGAACGTTCTTTGGTCCCACCTCTATGAAGGTGTCCACACCCTCGGCAACCATGTACTCAACGCTCTGATACCACCTCACCGAAGAGAACATCTGTCTGTAAAGGTTCTCCCTTATCTCGTGAGCCATGGTGTGTTCCCTCGCCGTGTAGTTCTGGACTACGGGTAGATTTACGTTCTTTATGGGCGTCTGGGCAAGCTTGAGACGAAAGGCATCAGCAGCGTCCTTCATGAGGGAACAGTGGGACGGAACAGATACCTTTAAGGGTATCACCCTTGCGCCCCTTGCCTTCGCGATCTCTCCCGCCTTCTCAACAGCCTGCCTCTCCCCGGATATAACGGTCTGCTGTGGAGAGTTGTAGTTTGCCGGCTCAACCACCCCGTAATCTCTGGCTTCCTCACATATCCTCTCCACCTCCGAAGGAGGTATCTTCAGTACAGCCACCATTGCACCCTTACCCTCGGGCACAGCCTCCTGCATATACTTTCCCCTCAGATAGGTCAGCCTGACAGCTTCAAAGAGCTCAATACCCTCAGCAACTAGAAGAGCCGTGTACTCTCCTAAGGAGTGTCCTGCCACGTAGTTTGGCTTGGGAAAGCCCATATCCTCCATCACCCTGTATACGGCGTAGGAGGCGACCAGTATGCCCGGCTGGGTGTACATAGTTCTGTTGAGCTTCTCCTCTGGACCCTTTAGGACGACCTCAACCAGGTCGGGAAGGGACATCCTGAGAGCCTGTTCAGCCTCGTGGAAGACATCCGCAGACTGGTGGAATTCCCTGTAAAAGTCGTAGGACATTCCTACATACTGAGACCCTTGACCCGGGAAAACGTAAGCTATCTTACCCATGGAGGATTATTCTATTGAAAAGAGAGCTCGGTTGTGCTGGTAATTTTACCTTGCATAGCTCCTTTGCCTTTCTTGACAAAAGGCTTAAAATAGGATAATCCTTCTAAAACGTCGTTTTAAGACCAGGAGGTAGGAAATGGCTAAAGGCACGGTCGCTTGGAAGATAATCAAAGAGCACCTCGTGAGCGGAAAGATGGAACCGGGAGAGGAGATAGCCATAAGGATAGACCAGACACTCACGCAGGACGCAACGGGAACTATGGCTTACCTTGAGCTTGAGGCTATGGGAGTTCCGAGGGTCAGGACAGACCTGTCGGTTAGCTACATAGACCACAACATGCTCCAGACAGACTTCAGAAACCCCGACGACCACAAGTACCTAATGAGCGTTGCCAAGCGCTTCGGTATCTGGTTATCAAAGCCCGGTAATGGGATATGCCACCAGGTTCACGTGGAGAGGTTTGCAAAGCCCGGAAAGACCCTCTTGGGTTCTGACTCCCACACACCCACCAGCGGTGGAGTGGGAATGATCGCCATAGGTGCGGGCGGATTGGACGTTGCCGCCGCAATGGCTGGAGAGCCCTTTTACCTCAAGATGCCCAAGATAGTGGGTGTGAAGCTCACGGGAAAGATGCCCGAGTGGGTTACCGCCAAGGACATAATCCTTGAACTTTTAAGGAGGCTCACGGTCAAAGGCGGTCTCGGGAAGATATTTGAGTACTTCGGAGAGGGTGTCAGAGAGCTATCTGTCCCCGAGAGGTCAACCATAACCAACATGGGTGCCGAGCTGGGAGCCACTACCTCCATATTCCCTTCGGACGACATAACGAGGGCTTATCTCAAAGCCCAAGGAAGGGAAGAGGACTGGGTAGAGCTCCTGCCCGATCCAGATGCGGAGTACGACGAGGTGGTTGAGATAAACCTCTCTGAGCTTGAGCCACTTATAGCCCAGCCTCACTCCCCCGACAACGTAGTGCCCGTTAGGGAAATAGAAGGCATAAAGGTGGATCAGGTGGTCATCGGTTCCTGCACCAACTCGTCTTTCGTGGATCTCACCAGAAGTGCAAAATTACTTGAAGGCAGGAAGGTTCACCCTGACGTTGTCTTTGCGGTCGCACCCGGATCAAAGCAGGCTCTTGAGCTTATAACGGAGAGCGGAGGATTGCTCAACTTCCTCAAAGCGGGAGCGAGGATACTTGAGAGCGCCTGTGGACCCTGTATAGGTATGGGCTACGCTCCCCCCAGCGGTGGAGTCTCCATAAGGAGCTTCAACAGGAACTTTGAGGGAAGGTCTGGAACACCCGATGCGAAGGTCTATCTTGCCTCTCCGGAGACCTGCGTTGCCTGTGCCATAGCGGGAGAGATAGTAGACCCCAGAAAGCTCGCAGAGAAAACGGGCGCCAAGTGGATAAAGGTTGAGATGCCCGAGAAGTTCCCCTACGGAGACGAGGCGTTCATAGAGCCGTTGCCACCGGAAGAGGTGGAGAAGGTAGAGATATACAGAGGACCCAACATAAAGCCCCTGCCACCCTTTGATGAGTTACCGGACAAGCTCGTCGCTGAAGTGTCTCTGATAGTGGGCGACAACATAACCACAGACCACATAATGCCCGCGGGTGCGAAGATACTGCCCCTCAGGTCAAACATCTACGCGATCTCTGAGTACGTCTATCACTACGTTGACCCCGAGTTCGTTCCCAGAATAAAGGCTATAAAGGAGAAAGGCAAAGCCGGAGTTATAGTAGGAGGAGAGAACTACGGACAGGGTTCCTCCAGAGAGCATGCCGCTCTCGCTCCGAGGTTCTTAGGTGTCAGGGTGGTGATAGCCAAGTCCTTTGCCCGTATCCACCACGCAAACCTTGTGAACTTCGGCATAGTTCCCCTGGAGTTCATAGATAAGGACGATTACGACAAGTTCACCCTCGGAGACGAGATAGAGATACCCGAGCTCGCCAATAGCCTGAGAGAAGGCAAAGATGTGGTAGTTATAAACAAGACAACGGGTGAAGAGATAAAGTGCAGATACAACCTGACGCCGTACCAGATAGAAGTCCTTCTCGGAGGCGGAAGGCTGAACTACATAAAGAGAAAGCAGGCTCAGGAGGTTAGAAGCTGAGGAGGTGGAAGCTATGGCTATGAGAAAGGTGGTATCAATAGTAGGGGCGGGAAACGTGGGAGAGCACGTGGCCAGTCTGATAGCAATAAAGGGATTTGCAGACGTAAGACTCTTTGACATACCCAGAAAGGTTGATGATAAGGTCTTTGAGCCCGTCAAGGGAAAGGCTCTTGATATGAAACAGATGGTCGCAGCCATGGACATAGATACCAAGATAGACGGTTTCACCGTGTCTCCCGAAGGAGATGGGTACGAGCCCATGGTTGATAGCGACATAGTGGTCATAACCGCAGGATTTCCGAGGCGACCGGGAATGTCAAGGGAAGACCTCCTGGAAGCCAACATCAGGATACTCTCCACGATAATATCCAGGGTTCGCCAGTACGCCCCAAACTCCATACTCATAGTGGTCACAAACCCAGTGGACATAATGACCTACGCTGCGGTAAAGCTCAGCGGTTTCCCCGCGAGCAGGGTCATAGGCATGGCGGGTGTTCTTGACTCTTCCAGGTTCAAGACCTTCATAGCGGAAGAGTTAAGGGTTTCCCCAAAGGACATACACGCCTACGTTATAGGGGGACACGGGGACGAGATGGTGCCCCTCATATCCATGTCCAACGTTGGAGGTATACCCCTCAAGGACTTAATACCGAGGGACAAGCTCAACGAGCTAATACAGAGAACGAGGTTCGGAGGTGGTGAGATAGTTGAACTGATGGGCACCTCAGCCTACTACGCGCCCGCTGCAGCTGTGGTGGACATGGTTGAGGCGTTGGTGACCAACAGCAGAAGGATACTCCCCTGCTCCGTTTACCTTGACGGGGAGGCGGGAGAGTACTACGGCGTGAGAGGGTTCTGCGTTGGCGTTCCCGTAAAGCTCGGAGCCAACGGGGTTGAAGACATAATAAAGGTGCCTATGATAGACGAAGAACGTCAGATGTGGGACAGGTCTGTGGAGTCTGTAAAGAAGAGCGTTGAGATAGCGGAGGTGATGCTCGGTGAGAAGAGTGCAAGCGCATGAGATAACGGAGGTTGTTAAGGAACTTACCATAAAGGCTAACTGTGAGATACCTGAAGAGACGGTAGCCCTTTTCAGGGAAGCCGTTGAGAGGGAAGAGTCTCCCCTCGGAAGAGAGGTGCTCCAGCAGATACTCCTGAATACGGAGATAGCTCTGAAGGAGAAAATGCCCTACTGTCAGGATACGGGCGTAACGGTTGTCTTCATAGAGATCGGTCAGGAGGTAGTTATAGAGGGCGGCGACCTTGAGTCTGCGGTGAACGAGGGTGTAAGACAGGCTACGAAGGAGGGTCTTCTAAGGGCTTCTATGGTCTGGGATCCCCTCTTTGAGAGGAAGAACACAGGTGACAACACACCGGCGATAATACACACAGAAGTGGTTCCTGGAGACAGAGTCAAGATAACTGTCGCTCCCAAAGGTGCTGGGTCAGAGAACACCTCAAGGCTCATGATGCTGAAGCCCGCGGACGGATGGGAAGGCGCAAAGAAGTTTATACTTGAAACTGTAAAGAACGCAGGACCGAACGCCTGTCCCCCGCTCACCGTTGGTGTGGGTATAGGCGGGAACTTTGAGTATTGTGCTTACCTAGCCAAGAAGGCTCTACTAAGACCTCACGGTGAGAGGCACTCCGACCCGCTAATAGCCAAGGTTGAGGAAGAGCTCATAGAGGACATAAACAAGCTCGGGCTGGGTCCCATGGGCTTCGGGGGTACGGTAACAGCCGTTGACGTTAAGGTGGAGATGTACCCCTGTCACATAGCTTCCCTTCCCGTTGCGGTGAATATCCAGTGTCACGCCTCAAGACACGCGGAGAAGGTGATTTGAAGTACATCTTAATACTGGCGATAATTGGACTCATAACCGTTCTCTTCCTGTCCGGGTTTGCCTTCAGGGTTATGAGGAGCGAGCTAAGCGGGAAGAAGAGGGGAGAATGGAAGTAGCAGCCCTTTCCCTGTACGCAGGTTCACTGTTTCTAATAGTTTCCGTTGTGGCTCCCGTGCTTTTGAGAACTAACAGGGACAAAGATACAGCAGGCAGGTTTTACGGTCGTATACTGTGGCGCTTTTACAAGATTGCTTTTTTCTTGCTGTTGGTGTATCTTATATTGGGCAATAAATGGTTGGGAATACTGCTTTTGTCAGGGCTTTCTCTGAACGTGGCAATTTCTATGTGGCTTAAAAGCTATAAGAAAACCTTAGGGAGTATTGACAACTACTCCTTTGACGCACCCGAAAGGGTCAGGTTCAGAAAGGTATCTTACCTATCAACCCTCGTATTGCTTTTAAACTTCTTCCTTTCAACGATAATACTTCTCAAGGAGGCTGGATGAGTAAAGTTCAGGATTACCGCGTTAACAGGCAGATAAGGGCACGGGAGGTCAGGCTCATAGACGACACAGGTCAGCAGGTCGGCATAGTTCCAACCCAGGAGGCTCTGAAGCTCGCTGAGGAGAAGGGGCTTGACCTCGTGGAGATAGCACCCCAGGCTAAGCCACCGGTGTGCAAGATAATGGACTACGGGAA
Organism: Hydrogenivirga sp. 128-5-R1-1; assembly: GCF_000171895.1. Taxonomy (NCBI): domain Bacteria; kingdom Pseudomonadati; phylum Aquificota; class Aquificia; order Aquificales; family Aquificaceae; genus Hydrogenivirga; species Hydrogenivirga sp. 128-5-R1-1. The sequence goes on along the minus strand of NZ_ABHJ01000005.1, from coordinate 1,729 downwards.
GTTCAAGTACGAGCTGAAGAAGAAGGAGAGAGAAGCGAGGAAGAAACAGAAGGAACACCAGATAGAGGTCAAGGACATAAGGATGAAGGTAAGGATAGACGAGCACGACCTCAAAGTGAAGCTAAAGCACATGCGGGAGTTCCTGGAAGACGGCGACAAGGTCAGAGTAAGGATAAGGTTCAGGGGAAGGGAGAACATACATCCTGAGCTCGGGGAGAAGCTGTTCAAGAAGATAGTGGAAGAGCTCGGGGACGTCGGAGAGGTTGAGGTAAAACCAAAGAAGGAGGGACCATTCCTGCTCTTTACCTTAGCCCCAAAGAAGAAGAAATAGGTGTATAATATTGCGCTCGGAGGTCTGAGATGGCTAAGGTTAAGATGAAGACTAACAGGTCAGCTAAAAAGAGGTTCAAGGTTACAGCGACCGGAAAGATAAAGAGGTGGAAAGGCGGAGGTTCCCACTACAACACCAAGAAAGACCCCAAGAGGAAGAGGAGGCTAAGGAAGGCTACCTACGTCAAAGAGAACATGGAAAAGCACGTCAGAGACCTGCTCAGGATCTAATCAAGCACCTCCAGAAAGGAGGTGTGTATCGTCTTCCTTTTTCCCTTGAAGTCAACGAGGGCTCTATCGTCCTCAAGTTCAAGCACCTTACCGACACCGAAGACCCTGTGGTTTACCATAGCTCCCTTGGTGACCCTCTGGTTAGGCTTTAGCTCCACGCTGTATGAGACCTTACCATTTTTCTTCTTAAAGTGTTCCAGGTTCAAAAGGTTTTTGGGTATGTCCGAGAGAAAGCGGCTCGGCTTCCTACCCTTAGCCTTCGTATAGGACAGGTAGAGCTTCTCCTTGGCTCTCGTAACCGCAACGTAAAAGAGCCTTCTCTCCTCCTCAAGCTCCCCCTCGTCTTCAAGGGCAGACCTGTGAGGAAGTATCTCCTCTTCAAGCCTCGGAAGGAAAACTGCACCGAACTCAAGCCCCTTGGCGGCGTGAATTGTCATGATACTCACGGCGTTCTCCTCAACTCCCTCCGAGGACATCATGAAGGCTTCGTTCAGGAAGTCTTCAAGGGAGCTTCCCTCCTTCAGCTTCTCCTTGGCTGTTCTGAGGAACTCAAGGGCGTTCTCTGTCCTCTCCCTTGGATCTCCCTTGTGTTTCTTTAAAACCCTCTCAAGGAAGGGCGTTTCATCAAGGAGCCTCTCTATAACGTAAGGGTAGTTCTCCCTCTCCCTGCAGAGCTCGTCAAAGAAGGTAAGGAAGGATTCCAGCTTCGCGCTTCTGGTTGAAGAAAGCCTATCCGCAAGCCTACCGAGAGCCTCTATCCAGTTTCCCCGGAAGTCCTCCCTTGTAAGCTCCAGAGCTCTCTGTCCGAAACCTTCCAGGAAGTAGGTTATGACCCTCCTGAAGGCTGGCTCGTCTGCAGGGTTCTGAAGCAATCTCAAGAAGTAGAGTAGGTTCTTGACTTCAGGTCTCTCGTAAAACCTCAGGGTTCCCACAACCCTGTAGGGTATCCCCATCTTGAAGAAGGTGCTCTCAAAGACATCTGTAAGGTAGGACACCCTCATCAGAACAGCTATATCTCTGGGCTGGTGAGATTTAAGCAGTGTCCTCACCTCCTCAGCAACCCATATAGCTTCCTCCTGCTCGTTCTCAAACCTCCTGACCACAGGCTTATCCCCCTTGTCGTGGACGGGCACGAGGGTCGGTATGAGCTCCTTCCAGAGGGCTCTGC